>JAGBIB010000065.1 GCA_017935195.1 Clostridia bacterium | reverse complement strand
CGTGAGTTTGTCGACTCTACTTTAATTATACCACTCCATTGAAAGAATCCAACGAAACAAGCTATTGGCTAAAACTTATGTTTGAAACCAAACGGATAGATAATGCAACATATCAACACGCAGAGAAACTTTGTGGCAATATCCGCAGGCTTTTGATTGCATCTTGTAAAACCGCAAAGGAGAATGTAAAATGAACTTCTTTACAAAATTGTTTAAGAAGAAATTAAAGGAAGAAACACCGCCAATGCCCTCTTGGGAAACTGTCGTTGAAATGATGTACGACAAACATCTGGATGCATTTTCCGATGAAATTGCAAAAGTGATTTATTCAAAAGATCGCTCGATGAGGTATGTTGTACTGAAGGACGAAAATGATTTTTTCACTTATCAGCTGGAAGCAATCCATCAGTATGATGAAGACGAATGGAAATATATTTGTTCACATGACAATGTGCTGCCTGCTATTTGGGAGCCATTTAGAGGAATTGTCGGGAAATCCGTTTTTGAAAATATAGACGAATTGCTTAATGAATTAAAAGCAGAACCGGAGTATAAGCAATATTTTTGATTGCTACACTACTTTTGCTTACTTTTACCTCAATTATGCTCCGTTTGGTTACTCTTTCGCAGAAAAAAGCACACATTTGTCTACCAAGACAATGTGTGCTTTTTTGAATGAAATGCGCCTGCGGCGCTTCGCTAATGAAGCAGCCTTCGGCAAAGGAGGTGCAAAGGATGTGAGCTTACGGCCAATGAGATTGCACTCCCCCCAACGGTGCATTGACTTCCTTCTCATTTTGTGGTATACTAAGGCATACCAAAAGATAAACGCTCGACGAAAGGATGAAACCTATGAAAAATAAAAAGACCTGCAGGCTTTTGAGCCTTGCTTTGGTGCTTCTGACCCTTTTTCCCCTTCTTTGCGCCTGCGGCGGCACAGCGGGAGTGAGCTACGCCTGCACCGGCTACAGTGCCGCTCTTATGGGTGAACAGGAGGAGCGCTCCTTTAAAAACACCGAAAGCCTGCTTCTTCCTCCCGAGCTTGTGCGTGCCATGACTCTTTTTGCGGCAACCGAGCTGGGGCTTGAGAGCAGAGAGGATGCGGCACGCATCGTCTACGATTTTTCGGGCGATCTGGGCAAGGTCTATATGAAAAAGGTGGTGGACACCGCAGGCGGCGCGGAGGCGCTTCTTGAAAAGATGAACGCCCTTGTTGATGAATGGGGGCTTCACCGCACCTCCTTTGGCAGTCTGACGGGGGCGGTGAACAGAGAAAAGGAGCTTTATGCTCTGATGAAGCTGGACGATCCTGCCTTTGAAAGCAGCCTTTCTACCACCTCGGATCTGCTGATCATAGGGCAAAAGATCTATGAAAACGACCTTCTTCGTCCTCTTTTTGCCACAAGAGTTTACCGTCTTGAGGGCGAAAAGGGGGATAGCACCAGAAGAGCTCCCTTACTTGACGAGAAGGATGACCGCTATCTTGAAAATACCCTCTTTTATATCGGTGGCTCGGTGGTGGACGGTGCGGGCAAGCGCACGGCTGCAGGCGTTGCAGCGGTAGAGGAGAAGGGGAAGATCGCCTTTGCGGCTACCTCCTCCTACAGCGGAAACGAGGATCCCGTGCTCTACCTTTCGGCGGATCTGGGCAACCTTTGCGGAAAGCTTCACGGCAAAAGCTACGACCTTTCCGTCTCTCCCGAGGGCAGTCAAGTGGTGGAGGACGAGGAGGGCACCGTTTTCCTCGGCACCAATCTCTTTTACGTCATTATGTTTTTCTTCCTTGTGATCGTGGGTGTTCTGGCGCTTTTGGGTATTGCCATCAGCATTTATAACGTGATCAAACGAAACCGCGAGGGCAGAAGAAAGTACGCTCCTCCAAAGGAATAAACGAATATTTCCAAACAAAACGGCTGTGAATGCATTGCATTCACAGCCGTTTTGTTTATTTCACGTCCACCTCGAACCGATGGGCGCAACGGATGCACTTCACGGTGTGGTGCCCCTTCTTTCGGGGCAACCGGAGGACCGACTTGCAGTGGGGACATTTTTTGAAAACGTGGGTCTTTCTGTCTCTCCACATGGCACGGCGCAGGTTGAAAAAGCCTTTCAGCTTTCCCCACGGTTTTCTGAAAAAGGAGGATATCTTGCCGTAAACTCTTAAAAACTTGGCGTTTTCTGCGGCACGGACATACACCTTTCTTGAAAGAGTGCGGTAAAAGACCAGCACGATCAGTCCGGTTTCTGCAAGGGAGCATATAATGGAAAGGATGGGCAGACCCAAAAGGGTAAAAACGAAGCCCACTGCCATGAAGACCAGAGCAACGATGAGTAGAAAACGGTTCAGCTTGTCGCTTCCGTACCGTCCCATCATAAATCTCTGCAGCTTTTCTATAAACTTCATACCGAACACCTGACCTTTCGCCCCCTGCGGGCAGATACTGTTGATGCTCCGAGAACAAAAGACGAAACGGGCAGTAATTTGGCCGTTTGGAGGAAACTTGATCGCAGACACGTTTCGTCTTTTCTTCGGATGCGGATGGCCATCCGCTTCTTTCACTATATCATGCGCAGATGAATTCTTTGTGAATAATTGACGGGTGCTGCAGAAAAAATTCAGTAAAATTTTCAGAAAAACTCAAAAAGCCACCGTTTTTTAAGAAACGGAAAAAATTTCTGCTCTCCTTTTTTTGCATAAGAGGAGGCACGAGAGGCGAATACTTCTTTTGTCGACGCTGAAGCGTTCGGTTGAAAAAGGAAAGGGCGCCCTCGGGCGTTGGGGAAAAGGATGCATTTTTCAAGGGTGGAATTGTGTGGCGTGAACACCTCCAAATTAAAGGTCTTGAAGGCGGAGGAGACAGAGGAGCTTTTGAAAAGGGCAAAGCAGGGGGATGAACACGCCCGAAACAGGCTGATCGACGGCAATTTGCGGCTGGTTTTGTCCATTATTCAGCGTTTTGCGGGCAGAGGAGAGAACATGGACGATCTCTTTCAGGTGGGGTGCATCGGGCTGATCAAGGCGGTGGACAATTTCAACACCGAGTTGGATGTCCGATTTTCCACCTACGCTGTCCCCATGATCATTGGAGAAGTGAGGCGGTATTTAAGGGACAACAATGCGATTCGTGTTTCTCGTTCCATGCGTGATCTCGCCTACAGAGCCCTGCAGGCAAGGGATCGGCTATCTGCAAAGCTTGAAAGAGAAGTGCGCCCTTGCGAGATCACTGCGGAACTCAACCGTGAGCGTCCCCAAGAACCCCATACCTGTGAGGAGGTCTCTGCCGCTCTTGACGCCATTGCCCAGCCCCTCTCCCTCTTTGATCCGGTTTATTCCGATGCCTCCTCGGGCGACTCGGTCTATCTGATGGACCAGTTAAGCGATCCTCAAAGCTGCGATGAGAGCTGGCTTGAATCCATTGCCTTAAAGGAGGCGCTGGCGCATCTGAACGAAAGAGAAAAGAAGATCGTGTCGCTGCGCTTTTTTGCAGGGCGCACCCAAATGGAGATTGCGGGGGAGATCGGTATCTCCCAGGCGCAGGTATCCAGGCTTGAGAAGAATGCTCTTGAGAAGATCAAGAAGTTTTTTTGAAGGCAGAGGCCGTTGCCTCTGTCTTTCATCGAAAGCGGAGAAGTGAAAAAATGCGCCTTTCTGACGCATTTTTTCTGCTTTTTGCCTTCTTTTCTACTCGTTTTTACAAAAAACTTTATTTTTTTGTAAATGCACTTGCAATTCCTTTAATTATGTGGTATACTATAAAACTGTAAGAGAACGTTTTGGAAAATAATCCCGGAGGTACTTATGTACGAACAGATCGTTGCCGTGTTGGCAAAGCAGTTGCAGATAGACCCTTCCAGCATTTCGATGGATACCGATATCGTGGAGGATCTGGGTGCGGACTCTCTGGACATCGTTGAGATCTTGATGGAGATGGAGCAGACCTTTTCGCTGTCCATTCCCGATGAAGAGATCGTCAAGTTCAGAACGCCCGGGGATATCCTGGCATATGTAAAAGAAAAGACCGAGCAGGCGTAAATCTGCAAGAGCAAAAACAAGATACGGAGTGTCCCCCGGCACCCACCGATGGGTATCGCGGCGCACTCCTTGTTTTTTTAGATAAAGGAGATTTCTATGGTAGACTTGTTAGAATTACATAAATATTTTCTCTCCTCCCACTTAAAGGAAGGGGGCGTTGCCGCCGATTTCACCATGGGCAACGGAAACGATACCCTGTGGCTCTCCCGTCAGGTGGGCAAGGAGGGGCAGGTGTATGCCTTTGATGTGCAGGCAGGGGCGTTAAAGAACACCTACAAGCGGTTAAAGGAGGAGGGAGCACCCTCCAAATGCACTCTGATCTTGGATTCCCACAGCAATTTAAAGAGCTATATCAAGACCCCCATCTGTGCGGGAATGTTCAATCTGGGGTATCTGCCCGGAAGCAACAAGGTGCGCACCACCATGCGCAAGACCACCGCAAAGGCGGTCACCGATGCCATTGAGATGCTCGCCCCCGGCGGCGGACTGCTCATCGCCGTCTATCCCGGCCACGAGGAGGGCTTTCTTGAGGGCGAGATGCTCAGAGAGATGCTTTCGGGCTATAGCCGCTATATCTACACCGTGTCTGAATTTCATATCGTGAATTCGCCCTCCTCGCCCTTCTTTTTCCTTGTGGAGAAGACCGAGCGCACCGATTTTAGCAAATACGAGAAAAAGGCGGCAAAGAAATGAAGATCCTTTTGCTTGACGCAGAAACCCTTGGCGAGGGCATCGACTTTTCACCCTTTGAAGCCTTGGGGCAGGTTTTTTACGGCGGCACGGTAAAGGACGAGCAGACCATGCTTGCCCTTGCCGCCCATCCGCAGGCAGGTGGGGCGCAGGCGATCGTCTGCAGCAAGGCGCCCGTCACCAAGGCGGTGATGGATGCCTTCAAAGACCTTCAATACGTGGGCGTTTTTGCCACCGGCTACAACAACGTGGATGTAGAGGCGGCAAAGGAGCGGGGCATTGCCCTTTGTAACGTACCCGGCTATTCGGGTGGGGCGGTGGCTCAGCTGGTCTTCACCTTTATTCTGATGAGTGCAGGAAGTACCCACCTTTATATTGAAGAAACGGGTCGGGGCGATTGGATCTCCTCACCCTCCTTTTCCATGCTCACTCACAAAACGGTGGAGCTGGAAGGAAAGACCCTGGGCATTCTTGGCTACGGCGACATCGGCAAAAGAGTCGCCGCTCTGGGGCGTGCCTTCGGGATGAGGGTGATCGTGCATACGAGAACGACTCGGGACGACTCTTTCGTGACCTTCGTTTCAAGGGAAGAGCTGTTAAAGGAGAGCGATTTTCTTTCACTCAACGCGCCGCTGACTCCCAAGACTGCCGATTTTATAAACGAAGAAAGCCTTGCTTTGATGAAAAAAAGCGCCGTGCTGATCAACACCGCAAGAGGAGGTCTTGTAAACGAGCAGGCCCTTGCAAAGGCGCTAAAGAAGGGCAGGATTTCCTGCGCCTGCCTTGATGTGCTCAAAAGCGAGCCGATGGCGAAGGATTGCCCTCTTTTCGGACTGAAAAACTGCTTTATTACCCCTCATATTGCTTGGACACCCACAGAAACCAGAGAGCGGCTATCTCGCATTGCGGCAGAGAATCTGGACGCCTTTTTAAAGGGCGAAGAGAAAAACAGAGTGGTTTGAGGCAGAAAGGAATGGTATGACCAAACAAAAAAACGAAAAAACGCCCGTGGGTGCATTGTCGGCGTTGATCACGTCCGTGCTGATCTTCGGCACGGTGGGGGTTTTAAAAAACAGTCTGGAGCTTCCCCCCGCCTTGGTGGCACTCATCCGCGGTGCGCTGGGCGCCCTCTTCCTCGTTCTTTTTATGCTGATCACAAGGAAGAAATTTTCCTTTGGTGCAGTAAAACGAAACCTGCCCGTCCTGCTTGCATCGGGCATCTGCATCGGGCTCAATTGGCTGCTGCTTTTTGAAGCGGTGGATATTTCGGTGTCGGTGGGCACCCTTTGCTACTATACCGCCCCCATCTTCGTCATCCTCTTTTCCCCCCTGCTTTTAAAGGAAAAGCTTACCCCCACGAAGCTCGTTGCCGTGGTCGTCGCCCTGCTTGGAATGCTTTTGGTGTCGGGTGTCTTTGAGGCAGGCGGGGGTGCTGACCTCTTTTGCGTCCTTTACGGCATCGGTGCCGCCCTGCTTTACGCCTCGGTGATGATCTTGAATAAGAAGCTGAAGGAGATCTCCGCCTACGAGCGCACGGTGGTTCAGCTTTCGGTTGCCGCCCTCACCCTTCTGCCCTTCTGCCTTTTCGGCGGCGAATTTGCCACCTTAAAGGACTGCAGATGGCAGGAATGGACTCTCCTTGCCATCATCGGCGTGGTGCATACCGGCATCTGCTACGCTTTATATTTCGGCTCGATGATGAAGTTAAAGGGGCAGACGGTGGCGCTTTTATCCTACCTTGACCCCGCTACAGCCATCCTCTGGTCAGCCCTGCTCCTTCACGAGCGCCTGACCCCTCTTGCCGCCGTCGGCGCGATCCTTGTCATCGGCTCCGCTATGGCAGGGGAACTGCTGCCCGACCTGTTTGCGGGCAGGAAGGCGAGGAAGCATTGATCCCGTTGTTTCAGAACGACCAAAGATCAATCGGAACAACTCTGAATCAATCGAAAAAGCTCCCCCTTCGTGGATTCCCACGAAGGGGGAGCTTTTTGAATCGGAAAAGGTGCTTTCCGTTCAAGCTTCGTTGTAGCACTGATTTATGGAAGATCAGCGTTCCATCTGTAACCAGTTTTACTCCTTTGGGGGTGTCGAGTTTACGGTGGCTGTTCAAAGGGGGGAGGCGCATCGTTCGTTAAAAAAAGAGCCTCAAGCGGAGGATTGAGGCTCTTACCGAAGGGTGTTTAAGCGTCTTTGGTCGAAGTGTCGCTTTCGGGATCGGGAGTGAGATCGGTGCTTTCAGCGATCATATCATAGGACAGATCGTCAATGATCGATACCTTTTTAAGCTTTCCTTCGGAGATGATATCGGAAACTCTGTCGATATCCACGGCATCCGAAACCTCGCTGTCTTCTTGGTAATAGTTGATCAAAGCAATGATCATTTTTTCGGTGTAGTCGTCTGCGTCGTCGACGTCCAAGGTGTCACAGCTTCCCAAGTAGATATAGCTTTTGGTGTCCTCGCTATAGGTACAGAGAACGTAGCTGGTGCTGTATCCGCCTAAGCCGTTTTGACCGGTGGTCCACATGATACAAGGAGGATTTTCGTAGTTTTCTTCATCGTATCGGAAGGAAATGGAGGTAACGGAAAGCGAATCGGGGTTTTTCATATAGGAGCGCAGTTTTTGAAGCGCTACGATTGCACGGCTCTCATAGTAAATGTTTTTCAAAAGGGCCTTTGTGCCGGGGTAGTCGGGAATATCCTCCAGCGCAACATAAGCGGATTCGTAGTCGCCAATGGAGCAGTAGCTCAGTGCTTCGCAGTACACTGCACATTCGGCGGCATCTTTGTACTTGCCTAAGTCAAGAAACAGTTCAATAGCCTCTTCATAATTGCCTTGTTTCATGGAGCGATATGCCTTATCGTATTGTTGATCCAGTTTTTCGGTGAACATTGAGCATCCGCAGGCCGATGCGCAAAGGAGGAGGGAGAGAAATACCGCAAGGATTTTTTTCATTTTTTGTTCCTTTCCGTCTATATCAGACAGTGTCGTTTTTTGCCAAGTTCTGATGGCAACAACAGTATATCATACCGCCCTTTCTGAATCCTAAAGCGATTTTTCCCTTGTTTTGTCTAAAAAAACGGGAATTTACCCTAAAAATACGTTTTTTGAAGCAAATATTGTCTAAAGCAGTGAACGCCGACACAATTTGTTCATTTAAAATTTACAAACACTTTTTCTTGGTGCCTCCGCCTTAAAACAGGTGTTTTTTTAAAGTAAAAAACTTCCCCCCGAGGACGAGTCCTCGGGGGGAAGGGGATGGTAGGTTGCGATCAACCGTTGTCAACTGCCACGTTTCTGCGAACCTCTGCGGCGCTGAGCGCTCTGTCGTAGATGCGCAGGCCTTCGAAGTAGGTGTTGCCGCTGTTGGTGGCGGTGGCGGCGCCCAGAACCAGCTCTGCAATGCCGCCGTGCTTCAGGGTGGTGGCGGCGGACATGGTGCTGATCTTTCTGCCGTTGACGTAGAGGATGGCGCTTCCGCCAGTCTCATAGGTGATGGTAATGGTGGCGTTCTGAAGCGCACCCGATGCCTTGGCGATATTGGGACGTGCGCCGCGGCTAAGACCCGAAACCTTGCCGTAGAAGGTATCCTTGCTGTTGAGGTTCTCAATGTAGAGAGACAGCACCTCGGAGTTGCCGGAGGGCAGGTTGCAAAGCCAGGTGGTGTAGTTGGTGCCGGTGGCTTCAAATGCGCCGAGATTCAGCTCGATGGTGTAGTCCTCGCCCTGAAGTGCGGGGATCAAACCCTTGGGCAGCTTCTGCTCGGTGCCCTCGGGCAGGTGGAAGGCACCTTTTTCAAAAGCACCTGCGGTGGTTTCGATATCGTTTCTGCCGGTCAGATCTACCCAGGTCTTGCCATCGTAGATCTCGCCGTCGTACCACGCTGCTAAACCGTCCTTTACCACGGTGGGAAGGGGGCTGTTCTTCATATCGTATGCGGCGTTTTCTGCGATCTCCTCGGCGGTGAGCGCTCTGCCATAGAAGCGCAGACCCTGGAACTCGGTGGTGCTCAGCTTGTTGGATGCCGAGTTGCCCAGAATGAAGGTGGAGCCTGCGCCAGCCTTGCTGTTGCTGTTGGTGGCGTTGGCGTTCTGGGAGCTTACCTCCACGCCGTTGACATACAGGATGGCCTTGCCGCTGGTCTTATAGGTGACGGCAATAGTGGCGTTCTGCATTTCCACGTTTGCGTTTTTAAGTGAGGGTCTTGTACCCACGCCGGACATCTTTGCAGAGAATTTTCCGTCGCTGTTGGTGATGAACAGAGAAACCTGTTCGCTTCCGCTGTTGCAAAGCCAGGTGCAGTAGCCCGAGCCGCCCGCGGGGGCGTATACGGTGGCGAAGGCGCCCAGATTGAGCTCGATGGTGTATTCGCTGCCTCTTACCGCATCGTATACGGCGGAGGGGAGGGTGACCTGCTGATTCTCCAGCACCAGTGCGCCGTTTTCAAAGCTTCCTGCGGTGATGCTGATGTCGTTGTCGCCCTTCTTGTCGGTCCACAGGGTGTCGGTGTGCTCGCTTCCCTCGTACCAGGCAACCAGACCGTCCTGCTCGATGGAGGGCAGGGTGGGCTTATCGCCTGCAAGGTAATTCAAGAGGGCGGTCACGTCGGTGAGTGCCACGGTACCCTGAATATCGCAGTCGAAGTTTGCTTCTGCCTGATGGATCACGCCGGTCTTCAGCATATAGGTCTGCTCCATTGCGCTTGCGCTCAGGTAGTTCAAGAGGGCAGTCACGTCGGAAATGGAGGATCTGCCGTCGACGTTGACGTCACCAAGGGTGTAATTGACCTTGGGCAGGGTTACCGTTTCGCTCTTTGCACCGCAAACGGTGCAGGGGTAGTAGCCGATGCCGCTTTCGTAGTTGGAGGGTCTGACGATGTAGCTCATTGCGTTGCTCCACACGTGGGAGTGGGCGTTCATCAAGTCGGCGGGGGTCTTTTCAATCAGCTCGTTTGCAGAGCGGTATTTTACCGTCTGTCCCTGATACAGGGCAAGGGAGAGGGTGTAAAGGGTGTCCTTTGCGGGAACGAAGCCCTGCTCTTTGGTCAGCAGGAAGGTGAATTCACCGGTTTTTTCGTCAAAGGATGCGGGAGTAACGGTGTAGCTCTTGCCGTTTGCGGTCAGCTCCCACAGGTAGGAGGCTTTGTTTTCAAAGAGAGCCTTGGCGGAGGAGCCGTCCTTGAGGGTGACGGCAAATTCCAGTACCGTGGAAACGGCGTCGCCTGCGGTTTCGTTATAGAAGCAGCTGCCGTCGCCGATCAGGGTCAGCAGAGCAGGCTCGGTGACCTTTTCGGGAGCGGGAGCGGTCTGCTCGTTTTCGCTGACCAGAACGGTCACGGGCTGGCAGTACAGGGTGTATTCGCCCTGCTCGCCCAAGGACTGGGTGTAGCCCACCATATAGGTGATGCTGCCGTTTGCATTTTCATTCAGCTGCAGGCTCATGCCGTCGGCAGAAGCGATCAGCTCTTCACCCTCCAGGATGACGAGGAATGCGCCGTCCTTGATGGCGGTGCGGTTGTAGGCGGTCACGGTGGCGTCTACCTTCAGGGCAGAGCCGGGAGCCACCCAATAGGGGGTGGTTGCCGTCACGCCCTTGGCAAGAGCGCCAAGCACGTGGGCGTTGTCGGTGGTGATGCCCGAAAGACCGTCCAGCAGTCCGTTATAAATGGAGGCGGTATTGTTGATGGTATAGCCCCAGACGGTGATGCCTCTGTGGGAGGCGGCACGCACGAATCCTGCACCGTAGCCGCTGTAGTTGATGTCGGGCACGGCGTTGACGGGCAGAGAATCCTTTGCGGTATACTTCAGCACCGTTTCGGGCTCGGAGCCTGCGGCAACACCCAGAAGAGTGCCCACGGGCATTTCGGGGAAGTAGGTCATCAGGTCATCCTGCAGACCGAAGGAGGGGAAGCAGATGATCACGCTCTGATCGTACATATCGTAAGCGTCGATCAGTCTCTTCAGCTCGGGAACGATGGCTTCCTTGCTGCTCTTGATCTCGATGACCAGCTGTACGTCCTTGCCCTTGAATTCCTTTAAGAGAGATTCCAAGGTGGAGATGTGGAAGCCGGTGTATTCTACCTCGTCACCGTTTTCGTCAGTTTCGGTGTAGCCGGTGTAGTAGAGGGTGGAAAGGAAGCTCCAGTTGTTGTTTTCAATGCTCCAGTTGGAGGAGGTGCCGTCGGGCTTCTTCATCTTGCCCGTGCCGGTGCCCGAATCGTGGTGGAGGACGATCACGCCATCCTTGGTCATAAAGACGTCGATTTCCAGCGCGTTTGCACCGTTTTCGTAGGCAACGATGGCGTTTTCAAGGGTGTTTTCGGGTGCCTTTGCGATGGAGGCGTAGGTGCCTCTGTGACCGATGTTCACGGGAGAACGAAGAAGGGTGTTATCCTTCAACAGCTCGTTTGCCGCAGAAACCAGCAGGGCGGTATTGTCGGAAACGATACCGTGTGCCGAGGAGAGCAACAGGGTCAGGGCATCGGTCTGCTTTTCAAGACCTTCTTTTGCCATGATCCAGGGGGAGAGCTGGAGCTTGTTTAAAGCATCGATGTCTTCCTTGTTGGCAACGCTTTCGGGAAGGATGACCACCTTGGCAAGCGAAACGTTCACAAGACGTCTGATATCGCTTTGCTCAAGATCGGTCAGGTAGGTTCTGCCTTCAAAGCGGGCGCTTAAATCGATGGCGCCGTAGCTGAGGGGCATAGCCTGTCTTGCCGCCTTCACAAGGGCGGGCTGATCGGAGATCACGTAGAAGTCCAGCAGACCGATCTCCTCTGCCGCCTTTTGCAAAGCGGTAACGGTCTTGGCGTCCCGAATATAGAAGGCGGGAACGATGGGCAGGGTCAGGATGCTCTGAAGGCTTGCAAAGGACTTGCCGTCCTTGTCGGTCAGCTTCAGGGAACTGTCTAAGTAGTAGATGGCAACGGCAGGCTTTTGCTTGGCGGAGGTCAGTGCCGTCAGCTTTGCCTGACTGTCTGCCCACTGCACCAGAGCAAGATCGCCCACCGTGTCAAGGGCGGTCTGTGCGGTCTTGGTGTAGTCCTTGGAGGGGATATAGCTTTCGTCGAAGGTGCCGTCTGCCTTGGCGTTCTGTGCTACCTCTTTGGCGCTGAGCGCACGGGTGTAGAAGCGGAATGCCCGGTAGTCGGCGGTGTGCGCCTTGGATGTGCCGGTGTGGCCGAAGAAGAAGGGAGTGTTGGCACCGATGAGGGAGGATGCGGCGGCTCTGCCTCTTTCATGGCCGTCCACATACATCACGCAGGAGCGGTCGGTGAGGGAGAAGGTGAGGGTGATGGTGGAGTTTTCCACAAGATTCTTGCCGTCGGGAACGGTGGGTCTGCCGTTGGAACCGTTTTTGAATTCCACCAGATCGCCTGCGGTGCGCAGGAAGAGGGCAAAATTATCGTTTGCCGAGTTGATCATGGTGGTGTAGGACGAGCCGATGGCGGCAATGGTGCCCACCTTCATTTCCACGGTGAATTCGGAGCCGTTGACGATGTCGAGGATCGCTTCGGGGAATTCTACCTGTGCTGCGGAAATGCGCAGGGCATCCTCGGTGAAGGAAACGCTCTCGGACAGAGTGAGGGCAATGTCGTTTTCGCCTGCAAGGTCGGCAAGGACCTCTGATGTGGCATCGTGACCGTCGCCCGTGTTGTTGGAGGCGTCGTAATGAGCGGCGAGTCCGTTTTCAACGAGACTGACGCTTTCGCCGAGATCTGCGGCGAAGACGGGAATGCAGGGCAGGACCGTCAGGATCGCCAGCAGAAGACTGGTGAATTTTACAAATCGTTTCATGCGGGGTTCCTCTCTTTGGAAAAGAATTGTATACACATTTTACAACTGTATTTCTTTTTTGTCAATACTTTTTCTTCCTTTTTTAAACTGTAGTGAAAAAATATTCGTTTAGGCTATCGTATGAGCCTCGCCCGAAGGAAGAATGGGGTGGAAAAAGACAAAAAAATCCATGGGATTTGTCTTTTTCTCTTGACAAGAGGGGAAGAATCAAGTACACTATAAAGTAGAGATTTTGTCGGATCAGAAGACCGTATTAAAAAAGATCGGGAGAAGCGGCTATGGATTACGTATTTTTTGACATCGAATGCGCAAATTGTATAGAGGGGCAGGCCAAGATCTGCTCTTTTGGCTACGTGGTTACCGACGAGCAATTTGACGTGATCGAGAGAGAGGATCTGATCGTCAATCCCAAGGCCCCCTTCCTGCTTTCGGGCAGAAAAAACCGTCCCTTCATCCAGCTTGCCTACAGCAAGGCGGAGTTCAAAAAGGCACCTACCTTCCCCTACGTTTACGATCGTATCAAAGAGCTTCTGACCCGTCCCGATACCATGGTCTTCGGCTATGCTGCCGACAACGATGCCAACTATCTGCGCAGTGAATTTGAGCGATATAGTCTGCCCTGCGTGAATTTCAACTACTGCGATCTGCAAAAGCTTTACCATTTCATCGAGACTCCCGGTGAGCAGTCCCGTCAGGTGTCGCTGTCCGATGCCGCCGCCATGTATATGGGCGAGGTGAATCAGGAGGTGCATAAGAGTGACGACGATTCTTATTTCACCATGCGGGTGTTAGAGGGGCTCTGCCGCAAAACGGGCAACAGTCCCGAGCAGCTCGTCGCCGCCTTCCCTTCCTGCTCTTCAAGACTGTTTGACGGCAAGGTCTATATCAGGGTGCTTGAAGGAAAGGTGCTGGTGGAGCGCATCCTCGGTGACAAGTCCGATCGCATCGCTCCAAAAAGTGTCAACCGCACCCTGTACCTTCGATACATCCGCCACGTGAAGCCCTCCGACAGAGTGTGCAAGCAGGTATTGAAGGGCAAACGGGTTGCCATTCCCGAAAAGTTTGCAGAGCGGCACTATCGTCACACCATGAAGCTCATCGGGCTCATCTGCGACCACGGCGGACGCTACTATATTTCTCCCACCGACTGCAATCTCTTCATCAACTATCCCGTTTACCACGATGACGGCACCTTGAAGACCAATCCCGAGATTGCCCGTCTTCAGCAAAAGAGGGGTGTTTTCAGGGTGAAGATCCATACTCCCGACTCCTTTTTGGCACTTTTGGGTATGACCGCAGAGGAATTTGAAGCGATGCCCATGCCCGAGGTGGACTATCTGTTAGACGAGAAATACGCCCCCAGAGTCAACGCCGCAGGCGAAAAGAGCGAGCGGCAGAAGCCTGTAAAGAAAAACCGCACGGTGCTTTGACCGCGCGGTGGAAGGATTTTGGATGTGCGTCTGCTCAGTTCTGCTTTTGCACGAATTTGTATTCGTCGTAAAAGCGATAATAGGGGCAGGCGGAGGTGCTGCCAAAGGCAAAGCTTAAAAACTCGTCCTCGTCTAAATTCATAATGCAGGAATAGTCACCGTATTCGTCGGCATCGTAAAATTCACAGCTCTCGCAGGGCGTGGATGCCACTGCTTTCTTGGTGTTTTCCTGCTTTCTTGCGCCTTCCTTTTTCGTACCGTCCTTCATGGAAGCCTCCTTTTTGCTTCTTTGCTTTTTTACAGTATAGCACCGAACGGACAAAATTGCAAGGGGAAGCAATAAAAGAGAAAAAATTGTAAAAAAATCGTTTTTTTTGAAAAAGTCGATGACGTTTGTCGAAAAAAACGTACTATAAAGGTGAACGCACTCATAAAAGGGCGATCGCCCGAGATAACGAAAGGAAAAAACATGAAAAGAACCGTTCTCATTCGTATTACCGCAGTGCTGCTCAGCCTGCTTTCGGCAATAGGTCTTTGCGCCTGCTCCAAATCCAATATTTCGGTCAGCACGGACGACCCCTCGGCAGGCACTTCTTCGGGACAGCCTACCGTGAACACGCCCTCCGATCCCTCGGAAGGGCAGACCTCGCCCTCCCTTCTTCCTCTTCCCTCCGAAGGAACGAGCGAAGAGCCCTCTTCGGCACCCCTGCCTTCCTCTCCCTCAAAGGAGCCTGTTACCCCCACGCCCTCGGAGGATCCTACCCTTACCCCCACTCCTTCTGAGGACCCGACCCCTACACCTACCCCTTCCGATGATCCCATTGATCCTCCTGAGCCTGTAAAGACGGTGGAGGTGCCCGCAAGCAGCGTGCGCCACGTTTTTACCCATTGTCTCATCAACGATCCCAAAAAGGGTTGTGCCACCGCATCCGGCCCTCTTGATGTGGATTGCCTGACCGTTTCGGAGTTTGAAAAGCTGCTCCAGTCCCTTTACGATAACGATTTCGTGCTGATCGACATCAACGATATGTACGTTCTGCACAAGAACGGCACAGCCAAGCTTGCCCCCACCGTCACCGTGCCGGAGGGCAAGAAGCCGCTGGTCTTCTCTATCGACGACGTGACCTACGATCCCAGAAAGAAGGGATCGGGCATGATTGACCGTCTGGTCATTGAAAACGGCACCATTATGGGTTGCTACGACAATGCCGACGGTTCCACCACCCTCACTGATGGCGAGGTCTTCCCCATCCTTGAAAAGTTCTTAAAGACCCACCCCGATTTCTCCTATAACGGTGCCAAGTTCACTCTGGCGCTCACCGGCTTTGCGGGAATCCTCGGCTACAGAACCGACGAGCAGTACGCCGAGCAGGGCATTGATGTGGCAAAGGAAAGAGAAAAGGCAATGGTGGTGGTCAATTGGCTCAAGGCCAACGGCTACAACTTCGCCTGCCACAGCTATTCTCACAACAACTACACCAACTGCGCTCTGTCCCGTGTGGAAAGAGACGTGGAGATGTGGAACAGAAACGTCAAGCCGCTCATCGGTGAGACCAAGGTCTTCATCTACCCCTACGGTGCATGGACCAACCACGGCACGGCAAAGCACGATCTGCTCCTGAAGGAGGGCTTCGTGATGTTCTGCGGCACCTCCCAGCTCAACACCATCTGGGACGGCAAGCAGCCAAAAGAAGGCGGCATCGCCTCCGGCACCGGTACCATTTATCTGGAGCGCTTTACCATCACCGGCTTCACCGTGAGAACCTACGCCAACGCTGCCACCTATATGGACTATTATTATAATTATTACAAGAGCATCGGCAACGATGACGCTACCGCAAAGCAAAAGGCGCAGAAGAATTTCGACAGCCTTTTTGAGGTTTCTTACAACAATATGCAGGAATACTGCGATCCCATGCAGATCTACGATCACGAAAACCGCTACCACAAGATCCTTGCCGACGAGGAATGACCTTTTGGCAACGAACAAGACCCTTGTGAAGAGGGCATTTCCCCATAAATAAGACCGAAAAAACCATTCTTTTCAGAAAGGACGCGTTATGAAATCTCTTCGTGAACTGTACAAGGTGGGCAGAGGCCCCTCCAGCTCCCACACCATGGGACCTGAAAAGGCAAGCAAGTATTTTCTTTCAAAGACCCCCGATGCCGATAGCTACGAGGTGATCTTGTACGGATCCCTTGCGGCAACGGGCAAGGGACACCGCACCGATGCCGCCATTGAGGAGACCATTGCGCCCAAGCCCGTGAAGATCGTTTTTGATAACGATACCCCGGCAGAAACGCTTCCCCACGCCAACACCATGGACTTTATCGCCTATAAGGAGGGGAAGGAGCTTTTGCGCACCCGTATTCTTTCGGTGGGCGGCGGTGACATCCGCATTGAGGGCTGTCCCGAAGAGGAAAAGCCCGAGATATACAAGGAAAACAGCTTCACCGAGATCGCTGCGCTGTGTAAAGCCAAAAAGATCCGTCTTTCCGACTATGTTTTTGAAACCGAGGGCCCCGAGATTCGCCATTTCCTTTACGATATCTGGCAGGTGATGAAGGAGGAGATCCAAGGGGGGCTTACCACCTCGGGGATCTTGCCCGGTGGGTTGAACGTGGAAAGAGTGGCACAGCTTCTTTATAACAGAGGGCATATCGACGAGCGACCCGAGACCAAGGAAAACCGCATCGTCTGCGCCTACGCCTTTGCGGCAAGCGAGCAGAACGCCGACTGTAAGACCATCGTCACCGCCCCCACCTGCGGTGCTTGCGCAGTGGTGCCGTCGGTGCTGAAGTATATGCAGGAAAAGAAGGGATTTGACGACGAGCGGGTCATCCGCGCCCTTGCGGTGGCGGGGCTCATCGGCAATCTGGTCAAGCAAAACGCCTCGGTTTCGGGAGCGGAGTGCGGATGTCAGGCCGAGGTGGGTACTGCCTGCGCTATGGCGGCGGCAGGACTTGCCGAGATGTTTGAAATGGGCATCCACCAGATCGAATACGCGGCGGAGGTGTCCTTAGAGCATCATCTGGGTCTGACCTGCGATCCCGTCTGCGGACTGGTGCAGATCCCCTGTATCGAGCGCAATGCCGTGGCGGCAATGCGCGCCATCAACGCCCTGTCTTTGGCAAATTTCCTTGTGGGTACCCGTAAGATCTCCTTTGACGTGGTGGTCAAGACCATGTACGAAACGGGACGGGACTTGGGTGTTGAATACAGAGAGACCTCCGAGGGCGGTCTTGCCAAGCACTTTTAAAAAAACGAGAAGATAAAAAGGCTGTCTGCCTGCGGGAATCCGCAGGCAGACAGCCTTTTTATCTTTGTTGACGATTCGTTGTTATCCTTGGGTTTTTGCTACGATGGTTTCCCATTCCTTGTCAGCGATCATGGAACGGATGTCCTTGCCCGAGAACTCGGAAAGCTTTTCCACATACTTTTCAAGCATTTCGGTGTTGTTTTGTGCCTTCCAGCCCGATTCCTCGAACCAGTGATAGGTCTTTTTCATGGTCTCCCAGTTATCCATCTGACCGAATTCGGTGAAGATCGCAGCGGTGCGGAAGATGTTGTAGGTGCCGTTCATGGGCTTGTTGCCTGCGCACTCGTTGTAGCATTCGTTGATGTTTTGGCCGTTAAAGTATTCCTTTGCGCCAAACTCGGAGGGAGCGGCAACCGCTTCGGGGTTGTCGTAAAGAGCGTAGCTGACCTTGATGTCGGTCATTGCCTCGCCCTCGAAGTCCCACTGTCTGCCCCAGTCAAACATATGACCCATTTCGTGGAGCAGCAAGAAGTTGTAGTCGGTCACGCCCATGGTGTCTCTCTGTGCCATCTTACCGAGGTCGGTGTACATGAAGTCCTTATCGGCAGAGATGACCATGTAGTTGCCCATTACGTAGCCGGGGTATTCCTCACCCTCATACGCCTTGAAGATGATGTGCTGGTAGGGAACGAAGCCGGTCAACTCAACGTAGGAGTAGTAGACGTTTTCCATCTGGTTGGCCCATTCCTGCATACGCTCGGAGGAGATGCGGGCTCTTCTCAGGATGTCGGGACCCATGCGGACGGTGAACAGACCGTTGACGCTTCTCCACTCCACATAGCGGTCACACCCTTCGGTCAGAGGCTCAAACTTCCATTTGATCTCCTCGCCTGCCTCGGCAAAGAGAGCCAGAGAGGGCGTTTCGTCGGTAGCGGCAAGGGCGAAGATGGGGTTGACGGCACTCTTTAATGCAAAGGTACCGTCCTCATATTCTTCAAGATAGAAGAGCTGCTTCTTTTCGGGATTGACGGCAGAGGACTGGAAGACCTTGGTGGTGCCACCGGGCAGAGCCTTTTGAGCGGTCAGTGCAAAGGAGGGCAGATCGCCTGCGTACAGGGTGTAGCCTCGGCGACCCTTGGCGTCCAAGAAGGACTCAACAGTCCAGCAGGTGCGCTTGTAATCGGTCTCCTCATAGCCGGGGGTGTTGGTGTTGTCGTAGCCGAGCACCTTGCCGTCGCTGGAGGTGATCTTGTAAAGGCCGAAGGGGATCTTTACGGGCTCAGCCTCCACATCCTCGGGAGAGGTGCCCTGAGGCAGAGAGGTGCTCAGCTCGGGAGCGGGAGAGGGGGCAGAAGAGGAGGGCAGAGAGGAGGGGGAGGAGGGAGAGGTGCTTTCCTGTTTCTTGTTGCAGGAGGCAAAAAGCGTCAAGGAAAACAGTATAACGAGCAGGATCGCAAGAATTCTTTTCATTTTGGTGGTATCCTTTCCTTTTTGTTATGTTTTGGATATCGCTTGATTGGAGAATTGCTTTTATTTATTTAACCTGTGTAGCCGTATTTGGTCATGTAGACGTTCCACTCCTTCTCGGTGAACAGCGCTTTGACATCCTTGCCCGAGAACTTGGAAAGCTTGGCAACGAAATTTTCAAACTTTTCGTAGTTGACGTAAGTGGTTCTGCCTTCCTTATATAACTCGGCATATGCCTGCTTGTAGACCGTCCAGTTCTCATCGTCGATCTCTCTCTGGATCTCGATGAACTTTAAGGCCGCACCGTAAGCACCGTATTCAAGGCTCTTTGCAATGGGCTGCTTTTTTGCCGAAAGGCCAAGATAGCATTCCTCGATCTGTGCGTGCCCTTCGATGCCGTCGGCATAGAAGTACTGAAGAGCCGAATATTCGGAGGGAGCGGCGCAGCCGCCGCCTGCCTGCAGAACGTAGCCCACCTTCAGGTCGGTCATCATCTCTGCTTCAAAGTACCAAGGCTGCTGGTTGTCGAACATATGTCCCATTTCATGCAGGGCGCAGAAGTTCCAGTCAACCACACCGTCCTTCTTCCAACGGGTAGCCATCTTGTTCAGGTCGGTTCTGAGGAAGGATGCCGAAATGGTGATGACGTTGTAATGCTCCAGGGAGTTCCAAACGTAACCGATGTGGGGAGAGGGCTCATAGCCCTTGACCACGATGCTCTCGTGAGCGGTGAAGGTGGTCAGGTCGATATAGTGGTTGTAGGCGTCGTCCAGATTGTTTGCCCAGGTCTGGAGCATTTCGTCGGTTGCCTTGGATGCCTTCTTGATGCCGGGCTCCAAGCGAACCACCACGTTGCCCTCGTCGCTGATGTACTGGATGAAGGCATCTCCGCCGCCTCTCGTCTTCATTTCCAGATTGAAGGAGGTGATGCCGGTGGCGCTTTCTCTCTTTTCAAAGACCAGCTTGCCATCCTTTAAGGACATACAAAGGCTTCTGTCCTTGTTGATCACGAAGGTGTAGGAGCCGTCTTCGTTCTTTTCGATGCGCCACTGGAGTGTTTCTCTTTTGTCGTCGTAGTAGGTGGTGGAGCCGCTGGTGTATTTTTTGCCTCTGAAGACCACGTCCTCGCCTTCGTTCACATAGAAACGGTCGGGAGAGCCCAGAACGTGCATACTGTCACTTCCCGCAAAGACCAGATAATAGGGATCCTTGTGGGTCTGGTATACGATGGTCAGCTCGTTGAGCGCACCGCCAAGTCCGGAGGCCACATTCACGTCATCCGCTTCGCCCTCCTTGGCGTAGCTGATGGGTGTGGTGGTGCCGACAGGTGTTACGATGTACTGTCCCACGGGTAAAACGCCCAGCTCCTCCTCGGTCATGGGATCGCCTTCCTTCTTCTCGTCCGAGGGGGTAGGGGTGGGCAGGACGGGGGAGGAAGAGGGTGCGGGGGAGGACTGCTCGGTGGGCAGCTCCGACTGAGGATCGGAGGGGGTGGGCACTTCGCTGACCGATTCCTCAGGGGAGGAAGGGGTGGGCGATGCGGGCTTGTTTTCTTCGGTGGTCGTCTTATTGCTGCAAGCGGTGAAGGCCGACAGCGCAACAAGAAGTACCGAAAGAATGGCAACGAGTTTTTTCATGGCAGTGATTCCTTTCTGTGGTAGGGGAGCGCAGGGAGATGCGCTCCTTCTTCTTTGAGTATACAATGTTTTTGAAAAAATGTCAATAGGCAGAGCGGGTGTTCTTGCTTTTTTCCCGGGGATTTTTGGCGAAGATGGGAGGAAAAAAGCAGAAAAAACTACCTGAATTTTTGTGAAAAGTACACAATTTTTATCCTTTCTTTTTGTTTAATGTGACAAAAAGAGCCGCCATTGAAGCGTCTTTGATCTTTTGTTTGGTTTGTTTTTCGAGGAAATATCTTCGCTTTGACGGCAAAACAGGTCTGTTTTTTGGCAAAAGAGGAGGGATGCGAGGCCTCCTTAGACGAAAAGGCCTTGACAAACGGCAGCAAATTTGGTATCATAAATCGGTAACGCCCTTCGAATTTTGCTTGGGGCGGACGGTGCACTCTTCGGAGTGGGGAAAGGAACGGAACATGGAGAAAAACGGTGTGATCGCTGTCTGCTCTCCCAAGGGAGGCGTGGGGCGATCGTTTGTTTCCTGCTTTCTTGCAACAGCCCTTGCAAGAAAGGGAAAAAGGGTGCTTTTGGTGGACCTCGATCCCCGGATCCACACTCTTGATCTGCTTTTTGGAGTGGAGGATCGCATTCTGTTCGGGCTCTCCGATCTGCTTTCGGGAAAGGAGGCAGAAAAGGTCCTCTTTCCTTTGAACGAAGAGCAGGGACTTTATCTTTGTCCTTGCGGTGCATTGGGAGCGTTACCTGAGGAAGAGATGCTCAGGGAAGCGCTTTTTCGGATGATTTCCTGCTGTGCTCCCGATTTGATCATCTTGGATACCCCGTCCTCGGCCGCTGAAAGGGGATACTTTGAAAAGATCTCAGATCTTCATTTGATCCTTTCCACAACCGAGCCCACCGCTCTTTTGGGTGCACAAAGGGTGTCCGCTGAGCTGTCTTCGGAAAAGGAGGCTCTTTTGCTGTTAAACGGCATGGCGGTTTGGGAGCCGCGGGAAGAGGGAAGCTTGCGCCCTTATGAGATGATCGATTTGGTGGGACGGCCGCTTGTGGGCATTGTGCCGGCAGCGCCGCCTCTTTCAAGGCGGCTTGAGGAGGGCAGAGCGGCGGCATATGATGAGGAGAAGGAGCGACCCTTTGATAATATCGCTTCAAGAGTGCTTGGCGAGCATCCTCTGCTTTTTGAGGGGATGAAGGACGGAAAGAAATGGAGAAGAGGTCTTTGATCCTCAAAGGGATCAGAGGCATGAAAAGGCAAGAAAGGATGGGCAACCATGGAGATCGCACTGATCGCTGACGACAAGAAAAAAGAGCTGATGGTGGAATTTTGTATTGCATACTGCGGCATTTTGTCCAAGCACCGTTTGTGCGCCACGGGAAAGACGGCGAAATATATTGCGGAGGCCACGGGTCTGAAGACAGAGAGCCTTTTGGCAGGCAGTCTTGGCGGCATGGAGCAGGTCGCTTCCAGAGTATGCTACGATGAGATCGATCTGTTGCTCTATTTCAGAGATACTGCCCCCAAATCGCTGGAGGATACCCATAATATCGAGCTTTTGCGGGTGTGCGATCTGTATAACATTCCCGTTGCCACCAATATCGCCACAGCAGAGGTGCTGGTGATGGCCCTTGACAGAGGGGATTTGGATTGGCGGGAATACATGAGAGCCAAGGCCAAAAAGTCCTGATCGGACAGATGGGCTGAAAACGCAGAAGAGTCTTGTGCTCGGAAAGCGTTAAGGAACCGGAAATATTTAAAGAAATTTGAAGAATTTGAAGAAAGATGTTCTTTGAATGCCCCGCATTCGGAACGTCTTTTTCTTTGGAGTTGTTTTGAATCGTACTGTAAGAAAATCCGTAAATTCTCAAAGTAAATGCAACAGTAGCAAAGCCCTTGCATTTACTATGAGAAATTGGTTGCAATAAGTATGAGAAATATAAGAAAAAGCGACTAAAGAAAGCGAAAAAGATAAAAAAGAGCATGGCAAAAAAGCCTGAGAGGTCAATTTCTCAGACTAAATGCAACTATGGTTGCGTTTACTATGAGAAGAATTTCGCTAACAATTTAGGAGATTGAATAACTTCATTTGCCGGAACGAAGGAAATCCCCAAGGCAGATGCTAAAAGCTCTGAGTAGTAAAAAGAAAACATATCATATGCGCTTTTCCCGTTAAATTGTTTTCTTTTTACTGCGTTAACGTGGGAGAAGATCAAGTTGACCGTTTCTTGAGAGAAATCGTCAAACGAAGTTCCGGTTTTTACAACATCTCGGAAAAGAGTGTGGTTCTTCTCAATCTCAGCCTTTTCATGAGGCGAGCACGGCTCGCAGAAGAACATATTCGATTCAGCGTTACCTTCGGTATCGTTTTCAAAAGCAGAAACAATACTGAATTCGCCGCCGTTGTCGGTGAGTAAAAGCGGTGCAATATCTCCGAAGCGAAAGCCTAAAGTATTTAACTCTGCTTTTAAGCCTTGGATTTTACTTGCGGCTTCAGCAGCCGTTTTGTTTTCAAGCAACAACCCGATCATAAAATCACTGTTCACAAAGTGAATCGTCATAATGACCTTGCCCCCGATCTTTCCAATCACGGTATCCAGTTGTACAAGAGGAATATCACGGTTATCTTCCACAAAAGCAAGGAAATCGTCAAATGTACGACCTTCGCGAGCCCACTTGGGCACATAATCACTTTCTTTAGAGTTTCTAGGCTTGAATTTCACAGCTCTTGGAAGATCCATTGGAGTAATTGAGTAATATCTCTTTTGGATATGGCGATATACTGTGGCAGTTGATATGGGCAGATTATTGGATTGAATGATGTGGTAGATATGTTGTCCGTTTTGAACTGCTTCTGAGATAATACGTTCTGTTTCGTAGAAGCTCTCTTTGTTCAGCGGTATTCCTGTACGAGATTCTACCAGCACTGTGTCGTATTCAGCTTGCGCTTTCTTTGCAGTATATAGTTGCCGTCTATACGGACAACTACTGCGGCTTTTCTTCTCGCAACCATTACAAACAAACGGTGCTTTCAAAAGTTTGGGACATACTTCGTCTGTTCTCACAAACGAATTTGTGTATGGTCCCATATGAATTTTCACTTCTCTGGAAATCGTTGTTTGGCTTTTGCCTATCCGTTCTCCAATCGCCTTAAAGGTCATCCCTTTGCTTAGGCACTCTTGAATCTCGATTCTGTCATCGAGGGTCATATGCTTGTTTTTCTTTTCGTTGTTTTTCATTGTCTGAGACCTCCATTTCTCAGACTAAATTGTACCACAAAATCCTTCTCACACTAAATGCAACTTCTAAATTGCACTGTTGCATTTACTTTGAGAATTTACTCTGTAAGAAAATCCCTTGCTTTTTTTGGTCAGACCCTTGAAAAAGAGAGAAAAATCTGTTATGATAATACGGTATGGAAAAAGATGAGGAGAGGAGCCTCTTTGTGAAGAGGGATTGTTTAAAAATGGAAAAAGCGCAAAAGACAAGGGAAAACATCATGGGCACCATGCCCGAGGGCAAGCTGCTCTTTACCATGGCTTTCCCCATGGTCATCTCCATGATGGTGCAGGCATTTTATAATATTTACGACAGTCTGGTGGTGGCAAGCTTTGACAGTGCGGGTGTGACCGCTCTCTCCCTTGCCTTCCCCATCCAGAACCTGCTTATCGCCTTTGCCACCGGCACGGGCGTGGGCATCAATAGTTATCTTTCAAGAGCTCTTGGCGAAAAGCGTCCCGACAAGGCAAACAAGGCGGCGACCAACGGTCTGTTCGTCATTGCCATCACCACCGTCCTCTTTATGCTTTTGGGCGTGGTGGGCACCAAGGCGTATTTCACCTATCTCACCGACGCAGAGCCGGGCACGCTGACCTATGATCTGGGCGTAGACTATCTGTTCGTGGTGATGGTGGCTTGCGCAGGCGTCTTTTTTCAGGTGACCTTCGAGCGGCTTCTGCAGGCAACGGGCAAGGCAAAGCTTTCGATGTACACCCAGGGTCTTGGCGCCATTGTGAACATCATTTTGGACCCCATCTTCATCCTCAGCGCAGGCGACGAGCTGTTTGGCATCACTCTGCCCTTCGGTCTTGGTATGGGAACCCTTGGTGCGGCTCTTGCCACGGTGATCGGACAGTTTACCGCCGCAGGGGTGGGCTTGTTCTTGAATCTGAAGTATAACAAGGAGATCAGCCTGTCCTTTAAGGGCTTCAAGCCCGATTTTCAGGTGATCAAGAGCATTTACACCGTTGGACTTCCTTCCATCTTTATGGCGGCGGTGGGTTCCTTCTTGACCATGGCGATCAACAAGATCCTCACCATCGGCGAACAGGTGACCTATATCAAGGAAGGGATGTCCCCTGCCACGGCGGCAAAGCTTGCCGCAGACCGTCTGGTGGGTGTGTCCATTTACGGTGTGTATTTCCGTCTGCAGTCCTTTGTCTTTATGCCCATTTTCGGGATGAACAACGGTATGATCCCCATCGTGGCGTACAACTACGGTATGCGCTCCAAAAAGAGGATCATGAAGACCTTGAAGATTGCGGTGATGGCGGCAGTCATCTATATGCTCCTCGGCCTTGCGGTCTTCCAAACCATGTCGGGCACCCTTTTGAAGGTCTTCTATCAGGAGGACGAAGCCCCCGAGGCGGGCGCTCTTGAAAGCCTTCCCGAGGAAGCGCTGCCCTCCCTTGACGGCGAGGCGGAGGAAGAGTTTCACCTGACAGAAACTCAGGCGGTGCTGAAATACGGTGAGCCCGCTATGCGCATCATCAGCCTGTGCTTCCTTTTTGCGGGGGTATGTATCATCACCATTTCAAGCCTGCAGGCGCTGGGTCTGGGTATGCCCAGCCTGATCATTTCGCTTATCCGTCAGATCGTGGTCATCCTGCCGCTGTCCTTCGTTTTTGCAAAGACATTCGGGTTGGTTGCCATCTTTGCCGCCTATCCCATTGCAGAGGGCGTTGCGCTGATCATCAGCATCTTCCTCTTCGTGCGTACCTACAAAAAGCTGTTAAAGCCCCTTGATCTGCCCCTTGAAGAGGTGCAGGCAAGCGCCAATTGACCAAACCCTTTTCGCCGCCCCGATGCAAACGCCCCGAGGCGGCGTCTTTTTTGAAAGGAATATTTATGAACAACACACCCTTGAAGCTGAATGCCAAAAGAACGATCCTGGTGGGACTTGCCTTTTTCCTCATTATGGCGTTCTGGCAGGCGTACGATACCATCATTCCAAAGATTTTGACCGACAAATTCGGAATGGCGCAGTGGCTTTCGGGCGTCATAATGGCGTTAGATAACGTCCTTGCCCTCTTCCTGCTTCCCTTTTTCGGGGCGCTTTCCGACAAATGCAAGCACAAAAGCGGCAAGCGCACCCCCTTCATCCTCATCGGCACCCTCCTTTCCTGCCTTGCCATCGTGGGTATTATCTGCTCGGATATGGTGCAAAGCGACCGTCTTTCGGCGGTAGATCCCCAAAATCCCACCGCTCTGCAGACCCTTTACGAGGCAGACCCCGAGATCAGAGTGGAGGGGAAAAGAGGGGCGCTGTCCTCCTTTATTGAGAAGGAAGACTTCCTTTCCTTAACCGATCCCGAAAGTGAGGACTATACCACCTACGTGGTATCGGCAAGAGGGGCGTATGCGGCGGCGCAGTCAAGGCGCAGTCCCGCTCCGCTGATCTTTTTCGTCCTCACCCTCTTTTTCGTCCTGCTCGCCATGGGATTGTTCCGCTCGCCTGCCGTGGCGTTGATGCCCGACGTGACCCCCAAGCCCCTGCGCTCCAAGGGCAACGCCGTCATCAACCTGATGGGTGCCTGCGGCACGGTGTCGCTCATTGGCATCGGAATGCTTTTCGGCACGGGCAAGGCGGAAAACGCCCTTTCGCCCTACGGCGGATACTTTGCCGCGCTGGCAGGCGTGATGCTTGCCGCACTGCTCATCTTCCTTTTTACCGTGAAGGAACCCCGTTGGGCAAGGGAGGCAGAGGCGCAGGACCGTCTTTTTGAGGGAACGGAGGAAAGCGAGGAGGGCGACAGAAGGCTCAGTAAGGGCGAAAAGCGGTCGCTCATCCTTCTTCTTGCCTCGGTTGCCCTTTGGTATATGGGCTTTAATGCGGTGACCACCAAATTCTCGGTCTATGCCGCCCCCGTTTTGAATATGGACTTCAACTCTGCCATGTTGGTGGCGCAGATTGCGGGCCTTGCCTCCTTCCTGCCTGCCGGCATGATCGCCACCCGTATCGGGCGCAAGCGCTCCATCCTCATCGGCGTGGCGATGCTGGGTAGTGCTATGGCGGTGATGGCATTTGTGGGCAAGCAGACCCCCGCCTTTTTGCCCATTGCCTGCTTCATCGTGGCAGGTCTTGGGTGGGGGATGATCAACGTCAACTCCTTCCCCATGGTGGTGGAGCTTGCCAAGGGCGGAAGCGTGGGCAAATACACCGGCTATTACTATACCGCCTCCATGGCGGCGCAGACGGTCACGCCCGTCTTTTCGGGGGCGCTGATGGATCTTGATATGCGCACCCTCTTCCCCTATTCGGCGCTCTTCGTGGCGCTGTCCTTCCTCACCATGCTCTTCGTCAAGCACGGCGATAGCAAGCCCGGAAGGAAGCAGTCGGTTTTAGAGCAGATGGACGTGGGAGACTGAGATGGAGTGGGTCATCGTCCTTCTTTTATTGGCGACGCTTGCCTCGTTGACCGTCCTTTTTGCCCCCGCCTGCTTTAGAAAAAAGCATCCGCTTGTAAAAAAGCTGCAGGGCGTCCCCTTTGCCCACAGAGGGCTTCACGATGAAAAAACACCCGAAAACTCCCTTGCCGCCATCAAAAGGGCGGTAAACGAGGGCTACGGCATCGAGTTTGACCTGCATCTGACCCTTGACGGTCAGCTTGCGGTGATGCACGACGACAGCCTTGCCCGTACCTGCGGGGTGGACTTGAAGGTGTGTGCGTGTCCTCTTGCGGAGCTGATGCGCCATCCCCTTTCAAACGGCGAGCCACTGCCCACCCTGCCCCTTGTGCTGGAGGTGGTGAAGGGCAGAGTGCCTCTGCTGATAGAGCTCAAGCACGACGGGAGCAATGCCGACGCCCTCGTCGCCGCCACGGTGAAGGTGCTGGAGGGGTACGAGGGCGACTATATTCTGGAGTCCTTTGATCCCCGCATCCTGCTGGCGCTCAAAAAGCAGGCACCGCAGATGGCAAGAGGACAGCTTTCCTGCAATTTTATGAAAATGAAGGGACAGCCCCTTTATTTGCGCATCCCCCTTTATCTGATGATCCTGAATCTTTTTACCCGCCCCGATTTCATTGCCTACCGTCTGGAGGACGAAAAAAGCCTGCCCCTGCGGATTGCCAAAATGGCGGGCGTCCCCCTCTTTTTCTGGACGGTGAAGGATAAGACCGCCGCAAAGACCGCTTTTGAACGGGGGCACGGGGTGATCTTTGAGGGATTTACCTTTTGAAAAAGGAAGACGAGCCGCAGATTTTGTGCCGCGGCTCGTCTTTTCGTTATACGATAAATCAAAAATGACCTGCTTTGCATCAAGCAGGTCATTTTGATTTTATATGGGTTATATGGGATTATGCGGGAAAGAGCATACTCTGCACGCAAAGGCTGTCGTCTCGATCCTTCCAGACAAGCAGGGCGCGGGGCGATTGTGCCGTGCATATCGAAAGGGCTTCCACTGCGGCGGAGTTTTCGATGAGCAGATAGTATATGCCCGCCTGTTCGTAGCTGTAAACACCCACCTCATCGCCCGAAAGCCGGGAAAACCATTTGGTCATAGCCGAAAGGTCACTGCCCTCTCTGGGCGCTTTTTCCTGAACGCTCACCAGACCCACCTTGGAGGAGTCGATCTGATAAAGGGTCACCTCACCCTTTTTGATGCCCTTGCCCGTATAGGCAAAGCTTTCAAAAATGGCTTTGTCGATCTTATAGACCGTGCCGTTTTTCTCAAAGCCGTCGGAGCCTGCCGAAACGATCCTGCCGCCGCTTTCTGAAAAGTCTAAGGTCAGCGCACTTTGTCCGACACCGCCGCTCTTCTTGTTCCATTTGAGGGCCCCCTCACTGCTCTTCCAGCCGCCGTCGCCGTCGGCAAAGGGCAGAAGGTTTGCAAGCCACAGGAAATAGCCGTTTCCGATCTTCTTGGCAAAAGGCTCCACGTTTTTAAAAAGACTGCCGTTGCCATCCCATGTGGTGAAGGGGTAGAAGCTTTTGCCGTCTGCCGAGACGAAGAGCGCTCCTTCGTTGATCGCCTTCCAGCCGTCTGCCTCGTAGTCGGTGAAGATCAGCTCGTCGTAGATATCCTTGCTGATGGCGTAGACGAGTCCGGTGGTGCGGTAATCTGCCGTTAAGAGCTTGATGGTGTTGGCTTCTTTCAGATCGTAAAGTGCGCCTAACCTTTCGTCTGCCATGGGGTTTTCGTAGGGCGTGGTTACCGTGGGAATAGTTACGTCGGTAAGCTCTTCTTTATCGTCCTTGCCGCCGTCGGGATCGTAGCCGCCCCAGCCCTTGCCCGTGGGTACCTCTTCGGTCTGGAAGGCGGTGGTGTCCTGACCCTCTGCCAGCTTATATTCGTAAACGATGGCGGTGCTTGCCGTGGAGGTGATCCTGATGCCTGCCATCAGCTCTTCGCCCGTCATGGTCTTCAAGCTGCCCTTCTTGTCGTCAAAGTCCCAGACCTCGTAAAGCGCCTTGGGGTCAAGACCCTCGGGACGGAGGGTGAAGGTGTCGTTTTTGCGGAAATAGGTGATGAGCAGCCCCATCCCCTGCTCGGGACTGTCATACTGGAGCGCCATGGTCTTTTTGGTGCTTCCCACGTAGTCGGAAAGGGGATAGTAATCGTAGAAGAGGTAGCCTGCAAAGTGCTTCCACTCGGTCAGAGCGTCCTTTAAATTCTGTGCTTGGGATTCGTTTGAAATGCCCACGCCGATGCTGTTGCCGATATGGGAACGCACATCGTAGTCGTTGCAGTCGGCAGAGGAAAAGCCGGTGCCCCAATACATAAACCACATAGAGCTGCCGTAGGTCTGGAGCTGTGCGCTTTCAATGTCTGCCCAATAGTCGGAGCGGGTGTGCATGAAGGAATAGCGGATGGTGGACAGATCGTTTCTCATACCGCCGCTGGCGCAGGCGTCGATATACATTTGGGGATTTTCCGCCAAAATGCCTGCGTAAACGTCCAGATAGCCCTTGCAGTATTTGTTTTCGGTGTAGCCGATACGGGAAATACCCAGCTCCGCCTTGCGGGTGCGGTCAAGGGCAGACCACTGGGCGGCGGGGGAGGTGTTGAAGTCTTGTCTGTACTGATCGATATCGTTTTCTTCAAACCGGGTGTTGAGCATATCGATCACCCACTGCACCACTTCGGGGTTAGAGTAGTCTAAGATCACCTCGGTGTAGCCGTCGGGGACGGTGGAGTAGTCGGTGGCGGTCTTGCCTGCCGCAGGGGGCAGGAGCAGACCCTTCATTGCTTTGAGCGCCTCGGTGGTGGCAGTTCCCCACGCCACTCTTTCGGGCTCAAACCACACGGCAAACTGCAGTCCCTCGTCGTGCACCAGCTGTGATAACTGCTTGATGCCCTGGGGGTAGTTTCTTTTCACGGTGTACCAGTTGCCGGTGTGATACCAGGTCTGCCCCTCGGTATCGTACCAGCCGCCGTCGATGTTGAATTTGTCGATGTAGTCGATGAGGCCTGTCTTGACATAGAGTGCAATGGTCTTTCTGTTGGAGTTGATGTTGTACTCCGCAGGGCAGACCAAGACGTTTGTCTCCTTCATCTTCTTGCCCTGCTCTCTGAACTGGTTGCAGCAGTAAAGCCATCTGCGGTAGACGTTCTGCCCGTTCATTCTGTCGCCCTTATAGAAAAGGAGGACCATGCCGGGAAAATCAAGGCTTTCTCCCTTTTGCAGGACCACGTTGACCGTGTGCTGACCTGCCTTCAAGCTGACCCCTTCCTTCTCAGGGATGAAATCCGCCTTCCAGTTGCCCTGCCAATTGAGGATGGCAATGGTGCCGGTGTTCTGCTCCTTGTTTTCCAGGTTGAAATAGGGAATATAGGTGCTGGTGGGCTTGCCGTTGGTCACCTCAAAGTGCTTTTTGCCGTTTAGCTGATAGGAAAGAGGCTCGAAATCGGTGTAGGTGGTGGTGGCGCCTCTTGAGGCGTGCAGGGTTTTGTCGCCCTCCTTGCCCTCCACCTGATAGTCGGCGGCAAGAAGGTTGCTTACCGCCTTGGAGTTGCCCTCCCCGTCGTTATAGAGGGTGGCGGTATATTCCACCACGGGGTATCCCGTGTAGGAGATCAGCGTCAGCTCCACTCTTAAGGACAGATCGGGGCAACGGTAGGTGATGGGCAGATGGATGCTTTCTGCGGGCATCTCCTCTTCAAAATAGATCACCTGCTTTTTTTGTCCCACCGTCTTTTGCCAGACGTAGTCGGCAGAGGACTTGCTGCCTACCTGAAAGGTGACGGGCGGAGAGGTCTTGCCCTCCACGTTTTCCGAAAGCCACTTGTCCATAGCGGCGGTATCGGCATATTTATTCACATAATTTGAAGATCCATACATACTTTCTTCTCCTTTGGAGGTGGTATCCTTGCCGCTTTCTTCAGAAAGGGAGGAGGACGGTGAGGACGGCACAGAGGGGGAAGGGCCTTGCTCGGTGGTCTTTGCGCCCTTACTGCAGGAGGCAAGAGGCAGGGCGAGGGAGGCAAGCATCAAAAGGGATGCGACCGTCCGCTTGAGGGGGGAGGAAAAGGGCATCATAATCGTTCTCCGTAGATCTTTTTTTAGTCCGAAGGGTTTTGGTCCTTGACAGACTCTTCTTTTTCTTTTATAATAGCATATATAAAACGATATTTCTACTCGATTTTGATCGGATTATATGAAAATTTGAACACACGGAGCAGTTATGGCAGAATCCAGCATCCCTCTTTATGCCACCCAGTCCCTTGCCCCCTATCTGTCGGTGCGCTTTGAGCTGTCCCACAGCAAAGAATTCCTCAATCCCGACAAGGACAGAGCCACCCTCTCCCCACCCCACATCCACAACTGCATAGAGATCTTTTTCAACGTTTCGGGCGACGCCTCTTTTTTGGTCAACAACCGCCTTTACCCCCTGCTTTACGGCGACGCCATCCTCTCCCGCCCCAGCGACGTGCACGTGTGCCTTTTTAACAAGAGCCACATTCACGAGCATTTCTGTCTGTGGATCGAGGGAGGAGAGGAGCTTTTTCCCTTTTTGTATTTTAAACGGGAGGATGCCCTTTTCCGCTTTGAAAAGGAGGGGGCAGAGGCGCTTGCCGACCTCTTTTTCGATCTGCACCGCCTTGTTACGGGGCAGGGCAGCACCCTTGAAAAGACGGCGTGCTTTTTGAAGATCCTTTCTTTTTTTGAGCATAGCGCCCCGCCTGCAAGACAAGAGGCAGGCATTCCCCCCCTTTTTCAGCGCATCCTTGACGATATCCACGAGCATTTTTCGGAGATCCATCACGTAAATCAGCTCACCGACAAGTATTTCATCAGCCACGCCACCTTGAACCGCTGGTTTCGGGGGTATCTGCACACCTCTCCCAGAGATTATCTGGAGTCCAAAAAGCTTGCCTGCGCGGTGGAGCTGTTACAACGGGGCGAAACGGTGACCGACGCTTGTATGAAGGCGGGCTTCCCCTGCTGCTCCCACTTCATCGTGCTGTTTAAAAAGAAGTTCGGATGCACCCCCTTAAAATACAAAAAGCGGATGTCCGAGGGGACGTTCGATAGCGGAGCGTAAAAAAACGACCTGTCAACTTGTGACGGGTCGTTTTGATATACTTCACTTCTTACAGTCCGTGCTCGTCCTGCAGGGTCTTGGCGCAGATGATGTCCAGATTGCCGTTTCTGCAACGCAGATCGTTTAAAAAGTTGCGCTCTTCCTTTTCGTCCTTTAAGACGATGTCGTAGGTCAGCTGGAACATACTGCCCATATTGGTGGTCTTGACACGGGTCAGCTCGTGGGAGGAGGTGTACTTCACGAAGAGATCCTCGAACACATCGGTGTAGTCAAGGCTTTCGGGAATGGTGATACGCAGGGTCTTTTCCGCCTTCTTGGTTCTGCCGATGGAGGTGAGGTTGAAGAGGATATTGACCAGGGTGCAAAGCAGGGTGAAGATGAGGGCAATGATCAGCGCAGAGCTGTTCTCTCCTGCGCAAGAAAGCGCCACGCCCACGATCATCGACATAAAGACGTTGATGATCTCCTTTGCCGTGCCGGGGAAAGAACGGAAGCGCACCAGAGCGAAGACACCCGCAATGGTGATGGAGGTGCCGATCTGATTGTTGATGTTGACCATCATCATTACGGTCATAACCGAAACGGGCAGAGCAAAGAGGGTCAAAAGGAACCCCTTGCTGTAGCGATGGTTCTTTACGGTGTAGGAAAGAGCCATAGGTGCGCCCAGAATAAGAGCGATGGCGGCGCAGACAAGATATGCCTGCAGGTCAACGAGGGTCAATCCAAAAATATTCAGTGTCATGATCGGTGATCGGCAAAACTGCCGTCCTTTCTGTATTTTTTGTGTTTTCTTGCGTTTTTGTGCTTGGGTGCTTTTTGTTTACGATCCTGCCATTTCGGCAAGGAAATAGGCTTTTGCCGCCGCCTGCGGATCAAGGACGCCGTCCTTGAGCGCCTTGCCGTAGGCTTTTCCGTATTTGGAAAAGGAGGTGGGCACGATCTTTAATTCGTCAAAGAGGGCCGACAGCCACAGGGGCATGGCGTCGGGGATCTTCACCTCCATTAAGATCTTTCCGTCAAGATCCAGCTTTTCTCCGTACACCCCTTTGGTCAGATCCAGATCGGTGGTACGCCAGATGATGTTTTTGTCGAAGGTGATGCGCAAAACGCTGTCGGTGGGCGAAGCCAAAGAGTAGCGCTCGTAGGAGATGAACATGGCGGGGGCGATGCCCTTATAATAAGAAATGAAATAGGAGATCTCGTTGCCGATCTGTCCGGGCTTGGGGCAGGGGGTTTTTCCTTCAAGGAAGGGGACTGCCTCCTTTAAAGGCACGTGGATGCGCCTTTTGTAGACCACCCTTTTGTATTTCTTTTTGATCTCCACGAAGACCTTGTCGTCCTTTGTGGGCACACCGTAGCTTCGCACCCTCAGCTTTTCCTTGTAAACCGGCTTTTCAATGGAGCGGCGGATGAGGAGAAACTCGGGGGTATCGTAATAGACGTTGTTGATCAGCGAATGAGCAAATTTGTCGTCCACCATCCGTCCCTCAAGACGTTCTAAAAGGAGATCGTACTGCTCCATCGTCAGCAGATACTTTTTTTCATACCGTTTGAAGGTGAATTGAAATACAGCCATCGCGGAGCCTCCTTTCTTTTTTTGAGGTGCAGAGTGGGACGGCACACAGTATATCACCCTTCCGTGACGGACAGGTGAAGACACACTGAAATCTTTTGGTTTGACAAGCGTGCATTTTTGTGATATACTTCTACCGTGACTTCAATCATTATACGATAAAAAAACTGAATTGTCAAGGGCGTATACCCGCAGGAAAGGAAATAAAATGGGAAATATCCAAAAGATCGAAAGCTTTAAGGTGGATCACCGCTACATCGTGCCGGGGGTGTACCTGTCAAGGACCGACGGTGAGGTACGCACCTTCGACCTGCGCTTCAAAAAGCCCAACGCGGGTGACTATTTAAGCAATTTGGAAATGCACTCGGTGGAGCATCTTTTTGCCACCTACGTCCGCTCCTTCGGCGGGGACAAGGTGCTTTATTTCGGACCGATGGGCTGCAGGACCGGCTTTTATCTGCTACTGCGCGATTGCGAGGACGGGCAGGTGAGGGCGCTGATCAAAAGGACTCTTGAAGCCATCGTCAACGAGGCGGACGAGATGTTCGGACAGGACGAAATCCAGTGCGGCAACTACAGAGAGCTGTCCCTTGAGGAGGGCAAAAAATGCTGTGAGGGCTATTTAAGGGTGTTGGACTTTGAACATATGAATTTTGAATATCCGAAGGGAGAGAGCGAAGAATGATCGGAATTATCGGAGCAATGGAATTGGAGATCGCAAGACTCCGGGAAATGATGGACGAAAAAAAGGAGGAGCAGATCTCGGGCGTGCGCTTCACGGTGGGCAGTCTTTTCGGCAGACCTGCGGTGCTTGCCGTCTGCGGCATCGGCAAGACCTTTGCCGCCCTGTGCGCCCAGACCATGATCCTAAGATATAACCCCGAAATGATCATCAACGTGGGGGTGGCGGGCACACTGACCGACGGTCTTTCCATCGGTGATATGGCAATCGGCTCCTTTGCCGTCTGCCACGACATGGACACCTCGCCCTTGGGTGACCCCGTGGGGCTGATTTCGGGCATCAATATGGTGGAAATTCCTCTTGACGGGCAGATGAGAGAGGCTTTTGAAGAGTGCTGTGAGAAGGAGGGCGTGCGCCATCTTTCGGGGGTGATCGCATCGGGAGATCAATTTGTGGACAGCGGTGAAAGAAAGGCTTGGATCCGCAATACCTTTTCTGCCATCGCCTGCGAGATGGAGGGTCAGGCAATTGCGCAGGTGTGCTATGTCAACCGCAAGCCCTGCGCCATTCTCAGATCCATTTCGGACAGTGCCGACGGCACTGCCCTTGACTACGAGCGCTTCAAGGAGTTGGCGGCAGAGCATTCCACTGCCGTTCTTGCCCGCTTTCTGCGTTCTGAAGAATACTGCTGAAAACAGGCTCTGCCCGCCTTCCACCCCTTTTGAGGCTTGAAGACGGACGGAGCCCTTCCTTTTTTGCCTTTCTTTATGAACGGACGCTTTTGCAAAAAGTCCCTTGCAAGCAAGGCGGATTTTGACGAAGAGGGCGCCGACGGCGAGGATCAATCGAAGAAAACAAAATGCAAAACAAAAAAGGATCTTTCAAAGAAACGGCTTTGGAAGATCCTTTTTATTTGGGTTATTTGCTGTAAAAGGGGGAGGAGGGTGTTTCTAAAATGGGATACCACTCCCTTATGATGTTCCAACGATAGAAGATCCAGTCGTAGATGAAGGCAACGTGCTCGTTGTAGGTTGCCAGCAGGGAGGAGACCTGAGGGGAAACGTATTCGTGGTAGCCTACTCCGAAAACCTGCCATTTTTCATCATTTCTTTCGGCATGCACCTTCAGGGCAAGTGCCATTTTCTGAAGGTCCACTGTCAGATCGGTGATGTCGTCCTCCAGCGAGTTCATCCTTGCTCTCACCAGCTCCACGAACCAGGGCAGATCATGCACCGCCTCAAACCACTCGTTGCCGTAGCTGCCCGCAGAGATCAGGCCCTCCTCGTTGATGCCCGAGGAGTAACTGCCCATGCAGAAGTCAAAGTCCCAAGGAGCGGTAAAATAGAGCTTTCCGCCCTTTTCCTTGCACATATAAAAGGAGGTAGCGCCCCAGTCGCAGTCCTTGCCCAGCTCCTCGATGATGAAGATGTCCACCATGGAGTAGATGTCGACCAGCTCCTCGATGGCTGCTCTGTCTCCCGAGACGATGGCATTGTGGACCTTTGTCATGTAGTCCTTAATGAAGGCGCACTCCTCTTCTGTGGAATGGTCGCTTAGGATGTCAAATTCTCTCTTGTTGGCATCATCCTCATGAAAGCCGGGGATGTAGAAATAGTCCAGACCTTCTTTTTTTGTGGCATCGTTTCCCGCGCGGAAGTCTAATTCCAGCAGATAGCCCTTGTCGGGATCGGTGCCGCTGTCGTCGATGTTGACGCGCTCGCTTGCCGCCTCCACCTTTTCAACGATCATGTATACCCCTCGGTATTCACCGTTGACAAACAGGTCTACCCAAGCGCAGGAGGGAACGAAATTGAAGGTGCCCATTCTGTTTGCCAGTGACCACATGAACCAGTTTCGCAGCATCGTCAGATCGTATTTGTTGGATTGAAGCACCCAGTCCTTGTTCTTTCCGTCACCGATACCCAGAAGGTTGAGCCCCTCGGAGAGCTTAAGGGTGTAGGAGTTTTTGGAGGCGTAGGCATCGGTTTCGGAAACGTAGTGGAATTCCTTTCTTGTGGAAGACCAGCGCACGTCCCCGATCTTTTTGCCGATATAGGAGGAGCTCCAGGTGGAGTTTCCTCTGCCCTTGACCTTGGTGACCACGTTTTCGATGTTGTGCTTGTCCTTGTCGGCACCCGAAATGGAGATGGTGGCGTTTACGTAATTTTTGCTTTTGATGTCATCACCGTTTGCGGTGTTCAAATGCACCTGCGGCACGGTGACCCTGTAGGGCACCTCCACTTTTTCAAAGTTGGCAACGATGACGGTGTCCTTTTCCACCTTGTCGGTGGGACGGGTGCGTGCGGTACTGCCGTCGCTCCAGCCGACGAACTGATAACCGTAAAGGGGAACGGCGCTGACCGTTTCGGTGTAGCCGCCGGGGATGATATACTGAGTGCCCTTGCCGTCAATGGTGCCGGCATGGGAAGGCTCGCAAAGATAGCTGACCTTCACACCGTTTGCGGGATCCTTGGCGGGAGTGGGCTCGGGCATAGAGCTGTTTTCGGGCAATTCCCAATCATCCTGCTGGATGGAGGGAGAGAAGGGGAGCTTACTGCCGTCGTCCTCGTCCACGGTGGTTTGGGGAGAGGCGGTACAGCCCGCAAGGGCGGAAAGCAGGAAGAGTATAGTGAGAAAAAGGGAGAGTCCTTTTTTGATCATGAGGCAGTCCTTTCGACAAAAAATATACATTTATATACATTTGGGGCAGTCGGGACGAGGATTCTCCCGATCTTTTCCCATTATACCTGCAAACGGAGCAAAAGACAAGCATCATATCGAAATTATTTTTAAACTTCTTGTGAATGAGCGCCCTTTTTTAGAGGCAAAGATCTTTTTTTAAAAAACTCCAAAATGGGGTTGACAAAAAAGGGCAAGAGGAGTATACTGAATGCAAGATAGTTGAACAACTATTCAAGTGTTCAAGAAAGGAGCGCATATGGAAAGGAACGAGGAGCTTTGCAATTCACCACTTTGTTGTTGCCATGACAAGCAGGGGCCGCAGATGCACGATCACGGAGCCTCTGCCATCCTTGAAAGGGGCGGGAGCGAAGAGGAGCAGGTCTTGAGAGAGGAGCTGCTTTTCGAGCTGGCACAGCTTTATAAGGTGTTTGGAGATGAAACGAGACTGCGCATTCTGTCCGCTTTGATGGACGGTGAGCAGGGGGTGGGGGCGCTGGCGGGACGGCTGGAAATGACGCTGTCTGCCGTTTCCCATTCGCTCAGAGTGTTAAAGAGTGCCCGTCTTGTGAAATGCCGCAGAGAGGGCAAGAGTGTCTATTACGCCCTTTGCGACGAGCACGTGAAGAAGATCCTTGAAATGGGACTGGATCACGTGGCGGAATGAGGGCGGAGTGCGGACGGCATCCCGCAGTATGGCAATACAAAAAACAATATAATACAAAAAACATAAACAACATCAAATAACAAAACTTAAAAGGAGAAACAACGATGAAGCTGGTAGTGAGAATGGAAGATTTGGACTGCGCACATTGCGCACAGAAGATGGAGGACAAAATCTGCAAGCTTTCGGGCGTGGAGAGCGTTTCGGTCAGCTTTATGGCGCAGAAGATGATTCTGCAGATTACAGAGGGGACGGATAAGGACGACCTGCTTTCACAGATCGAAAAGACGGTCAAGTCGGTGGACAAGAACTGCAGTATCGTGAGATAAACTGCAAATGATTCGATAAAAAGCCGAAAATGGGTCGAAAAAACGGCACATGTCGTTTGGGAGTGAGAATATGAGCAAAAAACAGAAAAAACTGCTGTGGCGCATCCTTGTTGCGGGCGGACTCTTTGCCGCAGTGCTGACCGTGAATCTGACCCTTCATCCCGTGTGGTGGGTGGGGGTACTGCTGATGCTGGTGCCCTATCTGACGGTGGGATATGACGTGCTGCTTTCGGCAGCGCAGAAGATCGTGCGCGGTAAGGTCTTTGATGAGCATTTTCTCATGACGGTGGCATCCTTGGGTGCATTTGCCCTCTGCTTTGTGGAAAAAGATGCCCACAACGCCCACGAGGCGGTGGTCATTCTCCTCTTTTATCAGGTGGGAGAGCTATTTCAGTCGGTGGCGGTGGGCAGATCCAGAAGGTCTTTAAAGGATCTGCTTTCCATGATGCCCGACTACGCAGGGGTAGAGCGGGAGGGACAGATCGTCCATCTTGACCCCGAGGAGATCGAGGTGGGGCAGCAGATCATCATCCTGCCCGGTGAAAAGATCCCCCTTGACGGAGTGGTGCTCTCGGGCACATCCTCCCTTGATACCGCCTCCCTCACGGGCGAGAGCCTGCCCAAGGATGTGAAGGAGGGCGACAGTGTCCTTTCGGGATGCATCAACGGAGAGGGGACGCTTCGGGTCAGGGTGTCAAAGCCGTACTCGGAAAGCACTGTTTCAAGGATCATGGAGCTGGTGGAAAATGCGGGGATGAACAAATCCAAAAGCGAAAGCTTCATCTCCTCCTTCGCCAAAAGATATACCCCCGCAGTGACTTTGCTGGCGCTTTTTCTTGCGCTGATTCCTCCTCTGTTTGTGGGACTTTTCAGTGGAAAGTGGAGCTTTGATCACACCTTTTATCCCTTTGTCCATGCGGCTTTGATGTTCCTCATCGTTTCCTGTCCCTGTGCGCTGGTCATCTCGGTGCCCATGTCCTTTTTTGGGGGCATTGGAGGCGCTTCAAGGAAGGGAATCCTTGTTAAGGGCTCGGGCTATCTTGAGACGCTGGCAAAGTGCAAGACCGTTGTTTTTGACAAAACGGGCACGCTCACCTCGGGGGATTTCACTGTAAAAGAGGTGCATCCCGTAAAGGGTATTCCTGAGGAGGAGCTGCTTTTGGTGGCTGCTTCGGCAGAGCAGTATAGCACCCACCCCTTGGCACTGGCACTGAAAAAGGCCACGGAGGGGCAGACGCTTTATTCGGTGGAGGAGCACCGCAATCTGGCGGGGAAGGGCGTTTATGCTCGGATGAAAGGGCAGGAGATCTATGTGGGCAACCGCCTTCTGATGGAAGAGCTGGCAATTGAGGCACCCCTGCTTGAAGGGGCGGGAAGTGCGCTGTATGTCTGCCAAGGCGGACGATATCTGGGCGCTTTGCTGGCGGGAGATACGCTGAAGGAGGATAGCGGAAAAAGCGTTGAGACATTGAAAAGCTATGGAATTCTGACGGTGATGTTGACGGGAGATCGCAGGGAAAACGGGGAGGCAACGGCGGCGGAGCTGGGCGTTGCGCGCTGTGAAGCTGAGCTGTTGCCTGAGGACAAGGTACGCATCGTTGAAGAGCTTATAAACGGAGAGCAGAGCGAAAAGACGGTCTATGTGGGAGACGGCATCAACGATGCACCCGTTTTGACCCTTGCCGATGTGGGTGTTGCCATGGGGGCTTTGGGCTCGGATGCGGCCATTGAAGCCGCTGACATCGTTCTGATGAACGACCGCCCCTCTGATCTTGTCACCGCCTTGCGCATCGCAAGAAAGACCATGTGCATCGTCAAGCAAAATATCGTTCTTGCCATCGGTGTGAAGGTGGGGGTGATGCTCCTGCTGGCCATGATGGCGGTCCTGCCGATGCTTGCGCCGCTTTCTGCCTTTGCCGGCACGCTTGCCGTCTTTGCGGACGTGGGCGTTTCGGTGATCGCTATTTTAAACGCCATGAGAGCGATGAAGATCTGAGAAGAATAAAAAAATCCGACCGTCAAGGTCGGATTTTTTATGGTGTGATCTTGATGGATCACTTCTTTTTGAACTGCTCTTTTAAGCGCAAGGAGTTGTCAAGGATCTTCTTTCTTAGACGAATGTTCTTGGGGGTGACCTCAATCAGCTCATCGTCAGCGATGAACTCGATGGCTTCCTCAAGGGACATCTTCACGGGGGTAACCAGACGAAGCGCCTCGTCTGCACCTGCAGAGCGGATGGCGGTCAGATGCTTCTTGCGGCAGACGTTTACCGCAATATCGCCCATCTTGGGGTTTTCGCCCACGATCATGCCCTCGTATACGGGGATGCCCTGACCGATGAAGAGGGCACCGCGGTCTTGAGAGTTATAAAGGCCGTAGGAGGTGGTGATGCCCGATTCGGAGGCGATGAGGGATCCGGTAAATCTGGTGGGGATCTCACCCTTGTAGGGCTGATAGCCCTCGAAGAGCGAATTCATCACGCCCTCACCGTGGGTGTCGGTGGGGAAGTGGGAGCGGTAACCGAAGAGGCAGCGGGAGGGGATGACGTATTCAAGCTTGGTGCGGTTGCCATGGGGATCCATAGACAGCAGATCGCCCTTTCTTGCACCTAACTTTTCCATCACCGCACCCACGTACTCGTTTGTCACGTCGATGAAAAGGCGCTCCATCGGCTCGCACAGCACCCCGTCGATTCTCTTGGTGATGACCTTGGGGGTGGAAACGGCAAGCTCGTAGCCCTCTCTTCTCATGTTTTCGATCAGGATGGACAGGTGCATTTCGCCTCTGCCCGAAACGATGAAGCTGTCGGTGGTGTCACCGTCTCTTACACGCAGAGAGACATCCTTCATCAGCTCGTCGTAAAGGCGCTTGCGGAGGTGTCTTGAGGTGACGAATTTGCCCTCCTTGCCTGCAAAGGGCGAGTCGTTGACCTGGAAGGTCATTTCAAGGGTGGGCTCGCTGATCTTCACGAAGGGCAGGGGCTCGGGGCAGTCGGGGGAGGTGAGGGTGTCACCGATGGAGATCTCCTCTGCGCCCGAGAAGCAGACGATGTCGCCGGGGAAGGCTCTTTCTGTGGCGGTACGTCCAAGACCGTCAAACTGGTAAAGGGAAACCACCTTGGTGCGCTTTGCGGGTGCGTCGGGGGTGTGGTAGTTGCACAGCGCCACCGAGTCACCCACGGCAATACTGCCGTTTTCCACTCTGCCGATACCGATACGTCCCACGTATTCGTTGTAGTCGATGGAGGAAACCAGCATCTGCAGGGGTCTTTCCGCATCGCCCTCGGGGGCGGGCATATATTCAAGGATGGTTTCAAAGAGGGGAGTCAGGTCACTGCCCTGCTCCATATCCGAGTAGGAGGCGGTGCCCGCTCTGCCCGAGCAGAAGATCATGGGGGAGTCGAGCTGCTCGTCGGTGGCGTTTAAGTCCATTAAAAGCTCCAAAACCTCTTCCTCCACCTCCAAGATGCGGGCGTCGGGCTTGTCGATCTTGTTGACCACCACGATCACACGGTGGTTCATCTCCAGTGCCTTTTGCAAAACGAAGCGGGTCTGGGGCATGGGACCCTCTGCCGCATCAACGAGAAGCAGAACGCCGTTTACCATTTTCAGAATACGCTCCACCTCGCCGCCGAAGTCGGCGTGGCCGGGGGTGTCGATGATGTTGATCTTCACGTCCTTGTAGTGGACGGCGGTGTTTTTGGCAAGGATGGTAATGCCTCTTTCCTTTTCAAGGTCGTTGCTGTCCATTACCCGCTCTTCGGTTGCCTGGTTTTCTCTGTACACACCGCCCTGCTTCAACATCTGGTCGACCAGCGTGGTCTTGCCGTGGTCAACGTGGGCGATGATGGCTATATTTCTCAAATCTTCTCTTTTCACGGTTCGGTTTCTCCTTTGTTTTCCGATAATGTGGGACTTCCATTTCAAAACGGCTTATTATAGCACACTTTTTTGAATTTTTAAAGGGGCAAATGTGATAAATCTGAAAAAATAATAAAAAATAATATAGAAATGTTGCATTATTTCCAATCTTATGATAAAATAAGCGGGCATTCTGAAAAAGGAAAGAGAGGGAGGGCGTATGGTTTTTTCAAGTCTTGAGTTTTTGTTTTTGTTTTTGCCTCTGACGCTGACCGTTTATTTCATCATCCCCAAAAAATACATCGCCTTTCGCAACGTGGCATTGCTTCTCGTCAGCCTGCTCTTTTACGGCTGGGGAGAGCCTTTATACGTCTTTTTGATGGTGGCATCCATCCTCTTTTCCTACTTTTACGGCTTTATGGTGGGCAAGCATCGGGACGTTGCTCCCAAGAAGGCAAGAGGGTGGCTTGTTGCCGCAGTGGTGACCAATCTGGGATTGCTGGGCTTTTTCAAGTACACGGATTTTTTCATCGGCATCTACAACGCCCTGCCCCTGCCCGATCTTGAAAAAACGGGCATCGCCCTGCCCATCGGCATCTCCTTTTATACCTTCCAGATCCTTTCATACGTCATCGACGTCTACAGAGGCGACACGGCGGCGGAAAAGAACCCCCTGACGGTGGGTACCTACGTGACCCTCTTCCCCCAGCTGATCGCAGGGCCCATCGTGCGCTACAAGGACGTGGACGATCAGTTAAAGGAAAGAGAGCACAGCCTCTTCCTTTTTTCCTCGGGTTTAAAGACCTTTTTGGCGGGACTTGCCAAAAAGGTGCTTCTTGCCAACACCGCGGCAGCCCTTTTTGCCGATCTGAAGGCTCTGCCCTCCGCGGAGCTGACGGCGGTGGGGGCGTGGCTGGGCATCATTTTCTACACCTTCCAGATCTATTTCGACTTTTCGGGCTATTCGGATATGGCGATCGGTCTTGGCAAGATGTTCGGCTTCCGCTTCCTTGAAAACTTCAACTATCCCTATATTGCAAAGAGCGTGACCGAGTTCTGGCGCAGATGGCACATCTCGCTGTCCACTTGGTTTCGTGAATACGTCTATTTTCCCCTTGGAGGAAGCCGCACCGACAAGAAATGGAAGGTCTTCCGCAATCTTTTGGTGGTGTGGTTCCTCACCGGCTTCTGGCACGGGGCAAATTGGAACTATATTCTGTGGGGACTCTTCTTCTTCGTGATGCTGGTGATGGAAAAGACCTTCCTTTTAAAGATTCTTGACCGCATTCCCGCCTTTTTCGGGCATATCTACACCCTGCTTGCCGTGATGTTCTCTTGGCTTTTATTCTGCTTCGAGGATCTGTCGGCAGGGATGACCTGGCTTTCCCGTATGTTCGGTGCGGGTACCGACTTTATCAACGAAACGGTGCTTTCTCTGTTGCTTCGTTCTCTGCCCACCCTGTTCATCCTTGCCGTTTCATGCACTCCTCTGCCAAAGAGGCTCTACTACCGCCTTTATGAAAAGGGAAGGGGCTGGCGCGCCCTTTTGGCGGCGGGCGGACTGCTTCTGCTTGTCCTTTCGGTGGCGGCGCTGGTCAGCTCGGGCTTTAATCCCTTTATTTACTCCACGTTTTGAGTGAAAACCGAATATAGAGTGCAGAATGCGGAGTTTAGGTGGTTTTTTGACCTTAAATGGTCAAATAATGAAGATTTGAAACGCCCTAAGCAAAGCGGGAGCAAGCCAAACCAAAGCCTCAAAAAGTTTTTGGGGCTCCAATCCCTTTTTACAAAAAGGGATTGGCAGGGTATCGGGACGGAGTCCCGATTATAATCAAAAAATAAGGAAAACGAACATGGAAAAAATGCATCCTGCCGACAAAGCGGCAAACGAGTATATAGAGCTGCAACGGCGGCATTACCGCAAGAGCAAGCCCCTTGAGGCGGTCTTTGTTGCTCTTTTTCTCGTCTTTATTTTCGGAATGCTGGCACTTCATGTGGCACTGCCCGACAAGGACTACTCCAAGAGGGAAAACAAGACCCTTGCCTCCTTTCCTTCCTTTTCGTTGTCCGCCCTTTTAAATAAGGAGGACGACAAGGGGGCGGAGGAATCGTTTATCGGTGGCTACCTTGAGGATCAGTTTCCCCTTAGAGATCAGTTTATGGCAATCGATGCCCTGAGGCAGAGCATTCTGTTTTTTGGCAAGCAGGGCGGGGTGTTCCTTCTTTCGGACGGCACTCTGCTGCCCGAGGAGCCGATCTTAAAGGAGGGCGAGCCCTCAAGCTATGCTCTTCTGATGAACACCATCAAGGCATATGAGCAGAGCGAAGCGCACAGCGGAAAATATGAAACGGTCATCGCCCTGGCAGGCAAGAAGAGTGCCTTTCTCGAAGGAAAACTGCCCTTTGACTATCCCGTCAGCCTGATGAAGGACAATTCTTCCCGCACCGAAAGCATTTTAAAGGCAAGCGGCAAGACCTTTTTGAGTCTGAAGGAGGCAATGCTGCCTTATGTGGAAAAGGGACTTTACTACAAGACCGACCACCACTGGACGAGCCTTGGGGCATACTACGCCACCGCCGCCATCTTAAAGGAATACGGCAAGACCCCCGCTCCCCTTTCGGACTACACGGTGCAAACCGCCACCGATGATTTCAGAGGCACGGCGTATAATTCCGCAGGTCTTTACTTCCTTGAGGGGGAGGAGCTTGAATATTTCCGCTACGAGGGGGATGAGGACTATACCGTCACCCTTTGTAATGCCCTTGGCAAGGAGATTTCAAGAAGAAAGGGCTTTTATAACCTTGAGGCGCTGAAGGAGGAGCATCCGGGTACAGCGTACGATTCCTTCGTGGCGGGTGTGGACACGCCCGTGGTACGCATCACGAAGGCGGGGGAGGAGCGCCCCACCCTGCTTGTCATCAAAGATAGCTTTGCCCACAGTGCTTTGCCCTTTTTGGCAAGAGAATTTGATCTGATCACCGTGGACGTCCGCCACAAAAACTTCACTCTGCCCACCTTGCTTGAAAAGGGGGAGATCGACGGGGTGTTGGTTTTGATGAACGAAGAGACTCTTTGGTGAGCATGGCGATCCTTGACGATGAAATGAAAAACAGACCCGAACGCAAAAGGTGATGCTCTTATCGGAGAAATTTTATAAGGGGTATGGGCATAGCCCTAACTTGCTTTAAAAACAGAAGAGAGAGTAACGCGGTTACAAAATTCCGTGAAGCTCTCTCTTTTTCTGCTGTCTATGAGTGATATTCTTTGCTTTCGCAAAGAGTGATATTATTGCTACCGCAATAGTG
>JAGBIB010000064.1 GCA_017935195.1 Clostridia bacterium | reverse complement strand
ATTCTTGTTGCTTTACGCAACAAGAATATTTTGGACGGCGCATAAGGGTGGTTTCGGTTAAATGAAAGCTTTATGCGCCGTTTATATAGTCGCTTTTTTGCGAAAATTTTTAAGCTTTTCAAAAAAAAATTTCGATTTTTTAAAAAACTTTTCCACCGTGGGAATTGTAATCAAAAAAGGAGGGGAGGCGCAAAAAAACTCCTTATTTTTCGCTCTTCCTACGGGCAGATTTTCGTTTTCCTCTTGCAAAAGGGCAAGGGTTTGTGCTATAATAAAGGGTAGAGATGAATTTCGACGCATTAAAAGACAAAATCACCGAAAAACAACAGAGAAAGAGGACAGATATGAACCAACCTCAGGAGCTTCAAAATAAAAAGACCATTCTTTCTGCCGTTCAGCCCAGCGGCATTCTCACCATCGGCAACTATTTGGGCGCCATCCGCAACTGGAATTTACTGCAGGAGCAGTACAACTGCTATTTCTGCGTGGCAGACCTGCACGCCATCACCGTGCGTCAGGTGCCTGCGGAGCTTAGAAAGCGCACCTACGAGGCCTTTGCCGTTTACATGGCTTGCGGTCTTGACCCCGAAAAAAACACCCTCTTCGTGCAGAGCCACGTGCCCTGCCATGCCGAGCTTGCTTGGGTGCTCAACTGCTACACCATGTTCGGTGAGCTTTCCCGTATGACCCAGTTCAAGGACAAGAGCGCCCGTCACAGCGAAAACATCAACGCAGGACTCTTCACCTACCCCGCCCTGATGGCGGCAGACATCCTGCTTTACGGTGCCGACTACGTGCCCGTGGGTCAGGACCAGCTTCAGCACATCGAGCTTGCCCGTGACGTGGCAAACCGCTTCAACAACCTTTACAGCGACACCTTCGTCATCCCCGAGGGACTGCTGCCCAAGGCAGGTGCCAAGGTGATGTCCCTTGCCGACCCCACCAAGAAGATGAGCAAGTCGGACGAGAACCCCATGGCCTACGTTTCCATCCTTGACCCCAAGGACGTGATCGTGAAGAAGTTCAAGCGTGCGGTCACCGACTCGGGATCCGAGGTAAAGCGGGGCGAAGACAAAGCGGGCATCAACAACCTCATCACCATCTATTCCGCCTTCACCGGCAAGAGCCCCGAGGAGGTGGAGAAGGAATTCGAGGGTCAGGGCTACGGTGCCTTCAAGCTGGCTGTGGGCGAAACGGTGGCAGACACCCTTGCCCCCGTGCAGGACAAGTTCAACGCCCTCATGGGCGACAAGCCTTATCTTGAGAGCCTGATGAAAAAGGGCAGCGAGCAGGCGTACCGCCGTGCCTCCAAGACCCTTTCCAAGGTCTACCGCAAGGTGGGCTTTGCGCAGGTGAAGTAAAAGGAACGGTTTGGGGCGACGCTCCAAACCCCATGGAGGAAGCCTTTTGAAAAAAGCTTCCTGAAGCCCTTCAAAAGCTTTAAACGAAATAAAAGAAACCATCTTGCTTTTCTCTCAAAGAGGGGCAAGATGGCTTTTTCTTATTCTTGACAAAGTGCATATTTTGCGCTATACTTTAGGTAGAGCGGCGCACCTTAAAGCACCCTTACAGCAACGAAAGGCACACTATAAACAACGCTATGAGTAACAACTTGAAAAACAAAAAGCTCTTCCTTCTTGATATGGACGGCACGCTGTATCTTGACGGCGACCTCTTCCCCTGCACTCTGCCCTTTCTGAATAAAATCAAAGAGATCGGCGGGCAGTACCTCTTTTTGACCAACAATTCCAGCAAAAGCGCCTCCAGCTATGTGGAAAAACTGAACAAAATGGGCGTTGATGCAACGGCCGATCAGCTTGTATCGGCAGTGCAGGCAACGGCAAAATATCTGCTTTGCCACCACAAAGAGGAGCTGATCTACGTTGCGGGCACCGAGTCCTTAAAAAGGGAGCTGCGCGAAGCGGGTCTTCGCATCACCGACACTCTGGAGGAAGGCAATTTTGAGGCCATCACCTGCCTGCTGCAGGGCTTTGACACCGAGCTGACCTTCAAAAAGGTTGTCGATTGCTCGCGCCTGCTGACCCGCGGAGTGACATTCATTGCCACCAATCCCGACTGGGTCTGCCCCACCGCCTACGGCTACGTGCCCGACTGCGGGTCGGTCTGCGAGATGCTTTTCCGCGCCACGGGCAAGCGCCCTCGTTTCATCGGCAAGCCCCAGCCCGATATGGTCTATATGGCGTTGGAGAAGACCGGCTGCAAAAAAGAAGAGGCGATGCTCATCGGCGACCGCCTCTATACCGACGTTGCCTGCGCCTTAAACGCCGGCATTGACGGTGCCTTCGTCCTCTCGGGCGAGGGGACGCTGAAGGACATTGAAGAAACCGGCGTGGAGCCCACCTTCATTTTCGACGACGTGGGACAGATCGCCGCTCTGCTTTGAACGTACTGCTTTTCAACCGCACTCTTTTGGAATGGAAACTTTTAAAATGTAGACAAAGAATCTGCCGATCTTCGCGCTCATCCCCTGGATCCTGCTGCTGGGTGTCAAACTGATTTCGCTGGCACGTGCATGCAGTTCACTCGTAACCCTGATTACCAACGCCTTTACACATCCCGCAGTACACGCTTTGGACGCCGTCTTCAGCGCCGCTTCGATTTTGCTCTTTTTGTGCAATATAGCGGCGACCGCAGGGGTGATCGTCGCGCTGTTTCGCAAAAAATTCGGCAAGCTGATGATCGTCTCGTTGGCGTTGCCCGTCGCAAGCATTTTGCTCTCCTCCCTGCTGAGCTTCCTTCGGATTTTCCTGCAAAACAATCCCATTTCCGCCGTACTCTCCTTGTTCAACTGGATCGCCACACCCTTGGACGTGCTTACCTATCTGCTGCTGATCCTCTTCACCTTTGGCGCACTCTTCCCAAAAAACAAGTTTTTGCGCTTCTGCGCCACAAAGCTCTTTTTTCTCCCTTGCCTGCTTTCGGTGGGTTCGTGCATCCTCTCCACCATCTCAGCCGTTTCCAATATGGTTGCACTGTTCGCTACCTACCACACAGCGGGCATCGCGCTCTCCTTCTCTCTGCTCATTTCTCCCGTTTGCAGCCTGCTGCTCACTTGCACCACCAATTTGCTTTTCCTCATCTCCTTGCTGACCTTGGGGCTGTTTATCAGAAAATCGGCAAAACGCCACTTTGAGCAGCTCACCTGCCCGATCGATTCCGCGGAAGGTCTATAGCCTGCTCTTCAAATACTCCCACAACCAAAAGGGTGTCTTGAACGCATTGCATTCAAGACACCCTTTTGCTATTCAATTTCTATTATCCGAACAAAAAACCTGCGTCGCCTGCAAAAAGCGACAGCACCGATCGGTAAATGGTCTCGGGGTTTTCGCGGAAGTGGAACTCCATCTTATCCGCCTGATATTCGTTATCCACCGTCAACTTCAATTCCATCGGCGTGTCCTGCCGCCCCCTGATGACGAAGGTCATCATATACCTGCCGTCCTCAAGCCCCTCCTTCTTCACCGAAAGGGTGGTGCCGCTTTCCTTGAAGGAGAGATACCGCAGGGCGCTTTTTAAGCTCCTTGTGCGGATATAGCCTGCGATCTCGCTTTTTAAGGTGTCCGCCACGTACTTTCCCCGCTCGGTGATCTCGTAATAGGGGCAATCGTCGGGATCGTCTCCTACCCGATGGAAGCACCGCACGTTGCCCTTTTCCACAAGCTGTGCCAGATTCTCGGCAAAGTCCACGTAGTTGACCAGCTCGTCCTGACGGATCATATCGTTCAGCTCGTTGAAGGTGACGGGGCGGGGCAGGTTCCTTAAAATATGCAGAATAAAGATCTTGATCTCGTTTTCGTTTTTGAATTCAAAGCTTGCCATCGTCCCTCACTCCTTACCTTGGACGCTACACGCCGATCTTAAAGATCCGCGCTTTTACAGATTTAAAAGGGTTGCCCGAGGGCAACCCTTTTTTGGTTTACCTATAGAGGCTTATTCCTCTTCCTTCTTGATGGTTTCGGGATCCACGTAGTCGGGATACTTGGT
>JAGBIB010000063.1 GCA_017935195.1 Clostridia bacterium | reverse complement strand
GAAACCGGTCAGACCGCACAGCGCGCCGGAGATGATCATCGTGCGGATGATGACTCTGCCGACGTTGATGCCCGCGTAGCGCGCGGTATTCTCGCTTTCGCCGACGACGGCAATCTCATATCCCTGCTTGGAATAACGCAGATAGCAGTACATGAGCACAACCAGCAGCACGACGACGATCAGGTTGATGTTGTAGCGCTGACCGAAAACCTGCGGGAACCAGCCCGCCTTGGAGCGCATGTTCAGCTTGCCAAGGCCGGAGGACTGACCGCGCCAGATGTTTACGCAGCAGGCGACCAGCTGAATGGCAACGTAGTTCATCATCAGGGTGAACAGCGTTTCATTGGTGCCCCAAAATGCCTTGAAGATGGCGGGGATGACCGCCCATACAACACCCGCAAGAATACTTCCTGCGATCATGATGAGCATCAAAACGGGAGTGGGCACCGAGCCACCGAAATAGAACATACACATGGCAGTGGCAAGGGCGCTGATCAGCACCTGACCCTCCGCACCCGTGTTCCAGAAGCGCATCTTGAAGGCGGGCGTGACTGCCAGCGATACGCAAAGCAGGATGGCCATGTCCTGCAGAGTCTTCCAGATATTCCGTGCATTTCCGAACGCCCCTTCAAACATGGTGGCGTAGATGGAAAGGGGGTTATCACCGGTTACAAAAATGGTAGCGATACCGCAAAGGAGCAGTGCAATCAGAATGGCGCCGCCCCGAATGAGCAGAGATCTGCCGAAGGTCTTTGCGGCATCTCCCCGCTTGACGATGTAAAAGGGCAGCTCTCTTTCCTTCTTTTTCACCGAAGAAGCCGCCTTGGAAGCGGTCTTTACGACCTTTTCTTTTTCGTTCATCAGGCCTGTCCTCCTTCCTCGGTCTCAGCCTTTTCGGTCTTGGTCATCAGATAGCCGATCTCTTCCTTGGTACAGTTTCTGCCGTCCACCGTACCCGTGATCCTTCCCGAGCCGATGACCATAATGCGGTCACATAGCTCCATGAGCACGTCCAGATCCTCACCCACGAAGATAACGGCAACGCCGTTTCGTTTCTGGGTGTTGAGCAAATTGTAGATGGTGTAGGACGAATTGATGTCAAGACCTCTCACGGGATAGGCCACCATCAGCACGCTGGGTGCAGAGGCGATCTCTCTGCCCACCAGCACCTTTTGCACGTTACCGCCCGAAAGACGTCTGACGGGAGTACTGGTGCCGGGGGTGACCACCTGCAGACTCTTGATGATCTCGTCTGCCAGATTTTTGGGGCGCTTTCTGTCAAGGAACATGGACTTGCCGCGTCTATAGCTGCGCAGCATCATATTGTCGGTGATGTCCATATTCCCCACCAGACCCATACCCAGACGGTCCTCGGGCACGAAGGACAAGCGCACGCCCAGCTCCTTGATCTGCTTGGGGTTTTTGTCTCTTAAATTGACCACCTCACCGTTTTGGGGGTTGACATAGGTGATCTCACCACCATCAAGATGCTGAAGTCCTGCGATTGCCTCCAGCAGCTCTCTTTGTCCGCTGCCCGCAATGCCCGCAATACCTAAGATCTCACCGGATTTGGCGGTGAAGCTCACGTCGTCAAGAAGCTTTACCCCTTCCCTGCTGATGCAGTTGATGTGGGAAACGGTCAATCGGTCAATAGCGCCCTGCGGCTCGTCGCGCTCGATGTTGAGCGCCACCTTCTGACCCACCATCAGCTCGGTGAGCTCTGTCTCGTTGGTTTCTGCCGTGTTGACCGTGGCAATATGCTCACCTTTTCTTAAAATGGCAACTCTGTCCGAAATGGACAGTACCTCATGCAGCTTGTGGGTTATAATGATCACGGCCTTGCCGTCCTCTCTCATCTGACGGAGGACCGCAAAAAGCTTTTGGGTCTCCTGAGGGGTAAGAACTGCCGTGGGTTCGTCAAGAATCAAGATATCGGCGCCTCTGTAAAGCACCTTCACGATCTCCACCGTCTGCTTTTCGGAGACCGCCATTTCATAAATTTTCTTGGAAGGATCAATCTCAAAGCCGTACTTCGCACTGATCTCCTCCACCTTTTTGCTGATCCCCTTGGGATCGAATTTGCCGTCGTCAATACCTAAAACGATGTTTTCAGCGGCGGTAAAGACGTCCACCAGCTTGAAATGCTGATGGATCATTCCGATCTTGTAGGCAAAGGCGTCCTTGGGTGAGGAGATCACCGCCTCCTTGCCATCGATAAAGATCTGTCCTTCATCGGGATGGTAAATACCCGAAAGCATATTCATCAGAGTGGTCTTGCCGCTTCCGTTTTCACCGAGAATGGCAAGGATCTCTCCCTTTCTCACGTCCATATTGACGTTTTTATTGGCGACCACCGACCCGAAGGTCTTGGTCACGTTTACAAGTTCTACTGCGGCAACGTTGTTCACGATGCACCTCCGTTTGTAGCTGAAAAATTGCGCAAAAAGCGCAGTTTCGCCCGCAAAAGGGCTTTTTGGGGGTCGACCGTTTTCTTTTAAAAAGCCTTTGGGGTTGCACCGCAAAAAGCGGGGCAACCCCTGGATTGTTTCGGAATAACGCGATTAATACTTTGCGTTGAGGAACTCGATACCGTCGATGTTGATATCGAAGTAAGGAGCGGAACGGAACTCGGATTCTGCGAAGTAGCCGTCCTTGATAACCTGAGTATCCTTGACGAACTCTTCGTCATAGTCAACGTCAGCCATGTACTCGGTCAGCTTCTTGCCTTCAACGGTGATGAAGTTGTCCTTGCTTACGTCAAATACGTGCAGAGTGCCTGCCTTGAAAGCGGCGATAGCGTCCTTGATGGCCTTTTCGGTGCCCTCAGCGGCAACGTCCAGGTTGATGCCGGACAGAACTACAGAGCCTTCCTCGATGCCGCCGCACCAGTCGGTGTCGATAGCGGTATCGGTGTTGGCGCACTTGATGATATAAAGGAAGTAAGGAGCCCAGTTGATCGCAGAGGATACAACGAAGGTCTCGGGGCAAGCGCCGTAGGTGCTGCCGTTGTAGGAGATGTTGGGAACGCCCTTTACTTCGCAAGCGGTGGGAGCGCCCATAGAGTCAGCGTGCTGGCTGATGAGAACGCAGTCCTTGGAAAGAAGAGCCTCAGCTGCTTCCTTCTCCAGACCCTCGTCGTACCACTCACCGGTGAACTGAACCTTCATGGTAGCAGAGGGGCATACGGACTTGGCACCCAGATAGAAGGAGGTCAGACCGGAGATAACCTCAGCATAGGTGTAAGCGCCAACATAGCCGATTACAGCCTCTTCAGGGGTGATCTTCTTTGCCTCGATCATCTCATTCAGCTTCAGACCTGCAGCGATACCTGCAAGATATCTGCCTTCGTAGATAGAAGCGAATGCGTTGTGGAAGTTTGCCTGCTCAGCGGTGTGAGCCATGGTACCGGTAGCGTGGCAGAACTGAACATTGGGGAATTCCTTTGCAGCTGCAAGAATGAATTCTTCATGTCCGAAGCTGTCTGCAAAGATCACGTCGCAGCCCTTGTTTGCAAGGTCCACTGCTGCCTCGTAGCAGTCGTTGCTCTCGGGAACGTTCTTCTTCATCAGAACCTGCTCGTCGCTCAGCCCCAGCAGGGTCTTCACGCTCTGCGCAGCGTCGATGAAGTTCTTGTCGTAGGTAGAGTTTTCATCGTGCAGAAAAATGAAGCCGATCTTGAAATCGTCCTTCACTTCAAAATCCACCGTCAGCTCGGGAGCGGGCAGAGGGGATTCGCTCATACCCTTCAGCTCTTCTTCGCTCTGGCAGGATGCAAAGATCATGCAAGCGGAGAGGACCATGGCAAGGGTAAGAACAAGAGATAATGCCTTCTTGAACATAGTTTTGTTCCTCCAAAAATAAAAATGTTTATATACAAACGGTAATTCCGTGTATATCGAGATTCAAAGTGCCTCTTCTCAGACGAACTTCACGCCCTCTTCCACGCTCATAGAGGCTACCCGTGCAAGAGATTCCACTCTATAGCCCTTTTCGCGAACGATCCTGCCGCCATCCTGATAGGCCTTCTCAATGGCAATACCCGCGCCCACCACGGTCGCACCCGCCTGCTCCACGATGTTGATGAGAGCAAGAAGTGCCGAGCCGTGGGCAAGGAAATCGTCAATGATCAGCACTCTGTCTTCGGGACTTAAAAAGATCTTGCTCACGATCACGTCATTTGCCGTGCCATGCGTGTAGGAATAGGATTTGGCGGTATACAGATCGTTGCTGATGTTGCTGGACTTGCTCTTTTTGGCAAAGACCACGTTACAGCCGAAATATTGTGCCGTCAGGCAGGCAATACCGATACCCGAAGCTTCAATGGTCAGGATCTTGTTGACCCCCTCTTTTTCAAAAAGACGGTGAAACTCCCTGCCCATTTCGCAAAGGAAGGCCACATCAAGCTGGTGATTGAGAAAGCTGTTCACCTTCAGCACGTTTCCCGGCGCAACCGTTCCGCATTCAAGAATCTTCCGTTCCAAAGCTTCCATAGCATCCTCCTTGACGACGCACATCTGACGTCTGTAATCTGAAAACGAAGTTAAAATGAAATTAAAATTTCAGAAATTAAAATTTCAAAAAATATAAATAGGGGAAAATTCGTCATCATTCTACACCCTTTTTCTAAAAAAAGCAATACTTTTTTTGACAAAAGCAAATTTTTTTCTCTTATTTCTGTGTGCATTCTGCACAATCTTCTTCCAAAAAAAAGAAGGCATCCCAAATACCGAACATATTTGAAGTACCTCCCCAAAGTGCTTCATCAAAACCCTTTTCTTCTGTAGCAGCTCCGTTGTCTTCCGCAAAAAAAGAGGCTGTCCGAACAGCCATTCGGACAGCCTCCGCAAAATCACGGTAAATTGTAACAACAATTATAATAAATTATAATATATGATAGTTTGAACGGATAAATCTACCGCAACAACGCATCCCACCGTCAATCGGGAATGATCAGACCGTAATCACCGTCAGCTCTGCGGTACACCACATTCAAAGCACCCGTGTCGGGATTGCAGAAGAGGAAGAAATCGTGCTCCAGCAAAAGCATCTGCAGGATCGCATCCTCGGTGGACATGGGCTTTACGGGGAAGGACTTTGTGCGCACCTTGAATTCAGGGTGCTCCTCCACCGGTTCCTCAGTCTCCTCAGGTGCAGGGACAAATGCCCCTTCCTTCAGCTTCTTTTCAAGACGGGTCTTGTTCTTTCGGATCTGGCGAAGGATGGCCTCGATGGTCTCATCAAGCGCATTATTCATGGTATCTGCCCGCTTTTCGGAACGGTAGAGCGTTCCACCGCAAGAAATGGTCAGCTCCACGCTTTCACCGTTTTTCTTCTTGTCGGTCTTGATCAGCGCCGTGGCGTCATCCTTGAAGAATCTGTCAAATTTCTTCAGCTTGCGCTCAGCTGCCGTCACGAATTCGGAGGTCACGTCCTGTCGTTTCGTTGCGTATGTGATTTTCATTGAGATCCCACCTTACAAGTGAATTCGGAGTGGGCGGAAGGCTTGAGCCGCCACCCTTCCGTGTCTATAGTATACCATATTTTTGACCAAAAATAAAGAGTATTTACAAAAAAAGGCTTCGGCAAATTGCACAATATTTCGATCCTGTTTTCGTCAAAATGACGAAATTCATTTCTTTTTCAAAATTCCTTTTGTTTTTCGTGAGACGTTCACAAACTATTCACATAGATGTGTTAAAATGGTTATGTAAGCGGTCCAAACCGCAAAGACCGAAAGGAATGTATATTATGAAAAAGTCTATCTCCTTCTTCACCCTGCTCTGCCTGCTTTTTGCCGTGATCCTCACGGTCTCCTCCTGCGCAAGCAAGGGTACGACCAACGATAAAGCAACTCCCTCCTCCCCCAATCAGTCCGCTCCCAAAGAGAGCACCGAGGAAAGCGTCCCCGATCAAAACACCGCTCCCGATAACACCACTCCCGTCGGTGCCATCACCTTTAACGGCGGCAGCGTAGACGTGGGCTCCACCGGTGCTACCTTTGAAAACGGCATCCTGACCATCACCAAGGCGGGAAGCTACGAATTAACGGGCAAGAGCGATACCTGCGGCATCGTTGTCAACGTAGACAAGAGCGAGCAGGTGGAGCTGATCCTTGCGGGTGTAGAGCTGACCAATCCCGTGGGCCCCGTGGTCTTCTGCGACAGCGCCGACAAGCTCTTCCTCACCGCAAAGGAAGGCACCACCAACCACTTAAAGGACGGCGTGGACTACCCCGCCTCCGCAGCAGTTGACGGTCCCAACGCCGCCATCTATTCCGACGACGACCTGACCATCCGCGGAAGCGGCAGCCTGAAGGTCACCGCCCTTTACAACAACGGCATCTCCAGCAAGAACGACATCAAAATCAAGGAAGTAACCCTGACCCTTGAAGCCTATAACACCGGCATCCGCGGCAAGGAGAGCGTGACCGTTTCGAGCGGCAAGATCACCGTGAAGGCAGGAAACGATGCCATCAAGGCAAGCGAAGAGGTGGAAGAGGGCAAGGGCTACGTCACCGTTGAGGGCGGCGAGTTGACCCTGACTGCGGGCGATGACTGCCTTCAGGCGGCAACCGTGCTCACCGTTTCGGGCGGTAAGATCACCGCATCGGCAGGCGGCAAGCTGACCAACGCCCCCACCGAAAACGTAGCCGAGGGCATTATCAACGGCTGATAAAACGGCTTGCTTTTTTAAAGATATTCCCTTCCCCCGTGCTTGGGTACGGGGGAAGATTTTTTGTAAAGTCGCCTTAAAAAAGGGCGAAAAAGAGTGTCTTTCCCCCAAAAAACAAGGATCATTTGAAAATTGCAAAAAGAGAAAAAACGAGAAAAAACGCGATTTCGCAAGATTTCGAGAGATAGTAAAGGTGTAAACCGATTTTTTGAGATTTTTTTAAAAAATACTGTTGACAAACGGGGGTCGGCGTGCTATAATATGCAGGCTGTCAAAAACAAGACAAAAAATACGAAGAAGAAAAATAACGGAGGAATCCCGAAATGTCTACCTATATGGCTAAGGCAGAAACCATCGAGCGCAAGTGGTACGTTCTGGACGCGGCAGGCAAGCCCGTCGGCAAGACCGCTGTTCTCGCTGCCAACATTTTAAGAGGCAAGCACAGACCCGAATTCACCCCCCACGCTGACTGCGGCGAATTCGTGATCATCATCAATGCAGAAAAGGCGATCTTCACCGGCAAGAAGCTGACTCAGAAGGTCTACTACCACCACTCCGGCTACATCGGCGGCCTGAAGAGCGTTACCGCAAAGCAGCTGATGGAAGACAAGCCCGAGAAGGTGCTTGAAATGGCTGTGAAGGGCATGCTGCCCAAGAACACCATCGGCGCAAAGAGCCTGACCCGTCTGAAGGTCTACGCAGGTCCCGAGCACAACCAGCAGGCTCAGAAGCCCGTTGCATACGAAGGCTAAGAAAGGAGTAAACGACAATGACTTATACCAGTGCTAAGCCCTATTTCTACGGAACGGGCAGAAGAAAGAGTTCGGTTGCAAGAGTACGTCTTGTTCCCGGTACCGGCAAGATCACCATCAACGGCAGAGACATTGACAATTACTTCGGTCTTGAGACCCTGAAGCTGATCGTGAACCAGCCCTTCGGTGTGACCCACACCACCGGCAAGTTCGATATCATCTGCCTTGTAAACGGCGGCGGTATCTCCGGTCAGGCAGGCGCAATCCGTCACGGTGTTGCAAGAGCCCTCATCAAGAGCGACGAGACCCTTCGTCCCGCTCTGAAGAAGGCAGGATTCCTGACTCGTGACCCCAGAATGAAGGAAAGAAAGAAGTACGGTCTGAAGGCT
>JAGBIB010000062.1 GCA_017935195.1 Clostridia bacterium | reverse complement strand
TTTCGTCCTTGTCGACGCCGTAAGCCAGTGCGGCGGCAGTCGGCTCGTTGATGATTCTCTTGACTTCCAGACCCGCGATCTTGCCCGCGTCCTTGGTTGCCTGACGCTGTGCGTCGGAGAAGTATGCGGGAACGGTGATGACCGCCTCGGTCACGGGTGCGCCGAGATATGCCTCTGCGTCTGCCTTCAGCTTCTGCAGGATCATTGCGGAGATCTCCTGAGGAGTGTAGGACTTGCCGTCGATGGACACCTTGTAGGAGGTACCCATTTCTCTCTTGATGGACATGATGGTCTTGTCGGGGTTGGTGATCGCCTGACGCTTTGCCACCTGACCCACGAGACGCTCGCCGGTCTTGGAGAAGCCCACCACCGAGGGAGTGGTTCTTGCGCCCTCGGGGTTGGTGATGACGATGGGCTCGCCGCCCTCGTACACTGCTACGCAGGAGTTGGTAGTACCTAAGTCAATTCCGATAATCTTTCCCATAATATATATCCTCTTTTCTGTTGATTTGTAGATTTATGTGTGGGTAACGGTCAGTTTGCGACCTTTACCATAGCATAGCGTATGATTTTTTCGCCTTTTTTATAACCCTTTTGGAAAACTTCCACGATCTGCCCTTCGCCGTACTGATCGTCCTCCACGTGCATCACCGCGTTGTGGAAGTTGGGGTCGAAGGTCTCGGTTTCAATGAGGGTCACGCCTAACTTCTCAAGCACCTCTGTGAACTTTGCCAGCGTCATTTCCACGCCCTTGGTCATCTGCTCTCCCTCGGTGCCGTACTTTAATGCTAACTCCAAGGTGTCCACCACGGGCAGGATCTCGGTGATCACGTCGGAAAGGGCTGCTGTATAGGCGGCATCCTTTTCTGCCGAGGCTCTTTTGCGGAAGTTGTCGTATTCTGCAAGCATGCGCAGGTAGCGATCGTTTTCGGCGTCCTTTTCGGCTTTTGCCTTTTCAAGCTCGTCTTTGACCTCCTCTAATTCCTTTTGCAGCTTGGAAAGCTCCTTTTTGGAGCATTTCTTTTCCTTTTCACAGCCCTTGCCCTTCTCTTTTTCCTCTTTGTCGCAGGCGGCGGGGGCTTTTTCCTCGTCCTGCAGGGCTTCGTTCTTCTCTTCGATGTTCATAGCCTTTTGTCCTTTCAGCGCTTATTTGGGTCGTCCTGTTCGGTGGGAGCGGTCAGTTGACCGTTTTGCGGTGTGTAAAGCACACCTGCGATGCCATCGGACAGGTATCTGATGGCGGAGACCACCTTGCTGTAGTCCATTCTGCAGGGGCCGATGACACCCACGGCACCCACTGTTTTGCCGCCCACCACGATCTTTTTGAAAACAAGGGAGCTGCCTGCCATGGCTTCCACGCCCTTTTCTCTGCCGATGCAAATGGTCACGTCGTCGCCCTCTTCGTCAAGAAGCTCGAAAAGCTCGTCCTTGCGGTCAAACATTCCAAGCATATCCTTGAGCTTCCCCGATTCCATAAATTCGGGATACTCCAGCAGCTTATCCACACCGTCGATGTGCAAGGCACGCTCCTCGTCCTTATCCACTGCCTCGTAAACGAACTTGATGATGGGCGAGACGAGCCCGGCATAGTTTCCAAGGCACTGCTCCATTTGCATCAGGTAGGGAAGAGTGAGGGTGGATAAATCCTTTCCTGCCACGAAGTTGTTTAAAACCTGCTCAAGCATTCGCAAGACTTCTTCGTTTACCGGAATGTCGGTGCGCACGAAGCGGGTCTTGGCGCTTCTGCTTCCGCAGACCATGACCAGAAGGAAGTTTCCTTCATCTATATATGTCAGCGAAAAGCGGGTCACGGTGTTCTTTCCTTGGCCTTGCTTCACTGCAATGGCGGGGTAGTTGGTCAGGTTTGCCATTACCTTACCGGCGTTGTGAATGAGCTTGTCGATCTCGGCACTCTTGGCTTTGAGCATGGAGTTCAGCTCTGCCAGCTCCCCTTGGCTTAAAGCGTAATCCTGCATCAGGGCATCCACGTAAAAGCGGTAGCCAAGCTCGGTGGGGATCCGTCCTGCCGAGGTGTGAGGCTGCTCCAGATAGCCCAGAGCCTCAAGCTCTGCCATCTCGTTGCGGATGGTGGCGGAGGAGAGGACGAACTGCTTGCTTTGGGTCAGGGTCTTTGACCCCACGGGATCTCCGCTTTCAATGTATGCATCCACGATGGCTTTTAAGATCGCTTGCTTGCGGGGACTTAACTCGTTATACACCGTCTCTACCTCCTTTTTTACTGATTTTAGCACTTGAACGAAAGGAGTGCTAAAATCTGTATTCAATTTACCACTAAATGCCCCTTTTGTCAAGGGGTTTTTCAATAATATTTATGAATTTTTAGTGAACTGCACACAAAAGTGCTAAATTGGAGGCAAAAAAGAACGGAGTCAAAAGTCTTGACTCCGTTTTGAAGATGTTTTATGCCAAAAGCGTTGCGATCATATGATCTGCCGACAGATGGTGGCAGGAAAGCAGCTCCTTGTCCTTGGGTTGCAGAAGGAAGGGGTCGGTGATGGCAAGGGTCCTTATGCGCTTGTAGCCATCGGGTAAGCGCTCTGCGATGGCTCTTCCGAAGGCTTCTGCCGCACCGCCGTTTTTCACACCTTCTTCGGCAAAGAGGATGGGGGCGTCTCCTGCGATCCGAAGGATCTCGTCAATCAACGTATTTGTGGGGCGCAGACTCTCAAGGGCGAGAACGGCCACCTTTTTGTCCTGCTTTTCGGCAAGAGCCTTGGCCTTCAGCGCCTCGTCGGATAGCTGGCTGTAGGTTAAGATCACACCGTCGAGCCTTCCGTCGGGAAGAGCGCCTCTTAAAAACTCTTCCTTATATATATAGGGGAGTTCTTTGGCGGAGGCACACTCTCCACCACTGCGGTAGCGGATGAAGGAGATCTCCTTTTTTTGCAAAGAAAGGTAGAGCAATCGATCCAGTGCCGCAAAATCCAGCGGAGCGTAAATGTTGCTTTCGGGCAGGGTCAATGCCATGGAGACATCAAAAATACCGTGGTGGGTAGGGCCGTCTGCTTTGGCAAGACCGGCTCTGTCCACTGCCAGAACGAGAGGGAGCTTTTGAAGTGCGGCATCGTGGATGAGCTGATCGTAGCTTCTTTGCATAAAGGTGGAGTAGACAGCGAAGACCGGCTTCATTTCTGAGGCGGAAAGTCCTGCCGCAAAGGTCAGCGCGTGCTCTTCCGCAATGCCCACGTCGAAGAAGCGCTTGGGATGGACCTTTGCAAAGTCCGAAAGCCCGGTACCGTCTGCCATTGCGGCGGTGATGGCACAAATGCGCTCATCTGTTTTGGCCAGCGTACACATAGTCTTGCCAAAATGCTCGGAGAAGGTCTCCACCTTGGCGTTTCCTGCGGGAGGGATTCCGTGGTACACATCGGGCTGTGTCTCTGCGGGAGTGTAGCCTTTGCCCTTGACCGTCTTGATGTGGATGAGCGTGCAGCATTGGCTATACTTTGCTTCGGAAAGCAACAGCTCAAGCTGCTTTTGGTTGTGACCGTCGATGGGCCCCAAATACTTGATGTCCATTTGCTCAAAATAGTTGTCAAGGAAGGTCATTTGCTTGATCTGTGCCTTCTTTTTAGACACGAATCGGGTGATCCTTCTGCCGAGAGCGTTTTTGGAAAAGAGCTTTTTGGTGCGTCTTTTGATTCCAAAATACCCTTTGCTTGAACGGATCTTAGATATATAGGAAGCAAAATGTCCGGTGTTGGGAGAGATGGACATCTCGTTTTCGTTTAATACGATGATCAGGTGCAGATCTCGATCGCAGTTGTTGAGTGCCTCGTGGATCATGCCACCGGTGAAAGCACCGTCGCCCAAAACCGCAACGGTGTAGTTTTCCTTGTTTTGGATGCGATCGGCCTCGGCAAAACCCAGGGCTGCCGAAAGGGAGGTACTGGCGTGCCCGCCGCCAAAGGGGTCGTAAGGACTTTCGTCTCTACGCTGGAAGCCCGAAAGCCCACCGGGGGTGCGCAGGGAATCAAAGCGATCCAAACGACCTGAGAGAATCTTATGAACGTAGGCCTGATGGCTGACGTCGAAGATCAGACGGTCATTTGGCAGATCAAAAACACGATGGAGTGCCAGGGTCAACTCGACCACGCCCAAATTGGAGGCGAGGTGTCCGCCGTTTTGGCTGACGCGCGTCACAAGCTCTCGTCGGATCTCCTCGCAAAGGGTGGCGCACTCTTCGTAGGGTAGAGCTTTCAATTCTTCTGCTGTCTTTATTTTTCCAAGAAGCTGATGTGTCATCGAGCGCTCCTTTCTTTTCAATTCGTTGGTGCTTGAAAAGCACACTTCTCACAATACTATTATTATAGCGTGAAAAAAGCAAATTGTCAAGAGCGATGAAGCATCCAATGCAAAATACCTGAAAATTTACAAAATGATTGAAGGCGGGGAACCCAACGGTTGAGTGCAAAATGGCGTGCGCTGCTTGAAATAAAGGCAGGGATATGCTGTTATATATATAATGAAGGAAACGCTGAAAGGCAAGGAGGATTTATGGCATTGAATTTTAACAAAAACGAGCTTCTTACTCCGCAGGTGTCGGAATTGGAGGTTGTAACGAGAAAATACAACGATTACAGAAAGAATCTGCTCTTTCTTGTGGGCTTCACGGTGGTGAATATCCTCTTGACAGTCGCGGGTGCTTTCCAAAAAGAGCTATATTCCGCTGATCGTGGCGACGGTGATGTTTGTTTTCGACACCATGGGCCTTCTTCTGGTCGCACTGCTTTTCGGAGCGTCCTTTTTTTATCCCCGATTCTCTGCTCCACGTTCTGGTACTGGTGATCCTCGGATTGTCGATCTATACCGGTGTGAAGAAGAAAAAGCTGGAGTGCGCGGCGGCAAAGGCGGCAGAAGCACAGGAGAAGGGTGAAAATCATTTTCAAGACGATGTAAAGGGAGAAAAAACCGCACTTTTAAGGGAGTGTGAACGGCCTGTGACCGAGGGCGAAAGGGCTGTTTCGACCCCCGAAAAGAGCGAGGACTGTGAGTGAAACTTTTTTTGAGATTTTTTTGAAAACAGGCAAAAAGAGCGGACAGACGAAAAGGAAAGTCTGCCCGCTTTTCTTTTAAAACGGGCAGGAAAAGGCTGAAATGAGCGCAAACTTGCGAGAAATCGGGATAATTTCAAAAAACTCAAAAAAATCTGAAAAATTTTAAAAAAAGGTATTGACAAAACGGGATGAAAGTGGTATACTACCTGAGCGCCCGAGAGAAGGGAAGCAACTGATCCTTAAAAATTGAACAACAAAGAGAGAAAGTACAAAGCACGAAAGTGTGTAACACA
>JAGBIB010000061.1 GCA_017935195.1 Clostridia bacterium | reverse complement strand
GGATCGTCGGGATCGTCGGGCTCTGCCTCGTAGATCTTCAATTCCTGACCGTACGCCGCATCAAATTCTGCCTGAGTGATCTTTCCCTGCTCCAACATATTGGCAAGGATACGGTCACGTCTTTCAATGTTATTTTCGGGATGGAGCTTGGGATCCCATCTGGAGGGGTTTTGGGTGATGGCAGCAATAGCGGCACACTCAATTAACTCAAGCTCCGACACCGGCTTGCCGAAATAGGTATAGGAGGCAGCCTGCACACCGTTACAGCCCTGAGAAAGGTAAATCGTATTCAGATACATCTCAAGGATCTGCTCTTTACTGTACTGCTTTTCAAGATTGAGCGCACGGAAGATCTCCTCGATCTTACGCTGGGGGGTGTTGTCATCCTCACCCGTGATGTTTTTAATGAGCTGCTGGGTCAGGGTGGAGCCGCCCGTATCCGCCTGTCCTATGACAAACTGTGCGGTGGCGTAAGCCGTTCTGATCCAGTCCACTCCATTGTGGTCAAAGAAACGCTTGTCCTCCTCCGCCACGTACGCATCGATCAGATTCTGCGGAATATCCGTATAATCCACCCACACTCTGTTCTCGCTGGCATAAAGCTTTTCATCCTCCAGCTCGTCAAGATTGCCCGTACCGTCGTCGATGAAGATCTGCGAGGTCTGCTTTTGCTCGGAGGCAAGCAGATCAAATTCCTCCACAGTGGCATCCACATAGCTTGACAAATAGAGCGCAAAGGTCGTTCCGCAGATCAGCCCGCAAACCGTACCGATGATCAAAACCGTTACAAGAATGCACAGAACCGCTGAAAAAATGATCTTTGCTCCCTTAAACAAAAAGTCAAGGGCATCGATCAATTCTCTTGACCAACGTATTTTCTTTTTCTTTTTCTTTTCCATCTTGGAACCTTTCTCCTGCCATGCAGGCATATATACCGGTATCCTTTAAGGGTTTACAACAAGACGTCCTGAATTGAATAACAACTGCTTGTTTATTTGAGAACCACGTTCTCGTCTCCCGCAATTTCTTTTAAAACCTGCAAAATATAGGGAGAGATCGTGGCTTTTTTACCGCTATCCTTATAGGAAGCGGTAACACGGTCATAGTAGATGCAAGAAATCGGCCCTTCAAAAATTGAGAGCAATGCATCGATCCTTCCGTCGGTTTGCGGGTCACCCGTTAAGCGGATATAAAGCTTTTGCGGTTTTGTCCTTCCTGTGGTCACGGTTGCTTTTGGGGCAATGGAGCCCTGCTCCCTCATTTGACCGGGGACCACCGAATCGCTTTGAGCAGAATGAGCGCCTGCCGGTCGTTCATCCCTTTTGTCTCCCAAAGACAGTCCATCCCCTAAAGAACCGGACATCCGCTTTGAAAACTCTTCGTTTGTAAGAAGGGGTAACAGATCAGAAACGACGACCTTCGGCAGCTCTTCTTCCTTAAAGCTCAGCCTTCCTTCCAAATATACAGCCTTTCCCGTGTGCATATGCTCCGCACAAGAGGAAAGCACGTTTTCAAAAACGAGCAGATCTATTGCACCGCCCGCATCCTCAAGGGTAGCAAGTGCATACTTCTTCCCCGATTTGGCATTTCGAACCGAAACAGAAGAAAGCATTCCTCCAAGAGAAAGAACGGCGCCGTCCTTCCCTGCCTGCGCACCTTCATCCACTAAGGAAAGCAAGGATGATAACGGGGTTATTCCAAGAGCTTCCATATTCATTTGATAGCCGGAGAGCGGGTGTCCCGAAAACCACATCCCCGTCAGCTCCTTTTCACATTGAAGACGCTGCTCTAAGGGATACTCGTCAATGGGTGGGTAGGTAAACACTTCTTGCCGAGAGCCTTCCTCCATCATGGAGAACAGATCGATCTGTCCCTCGGCAGAGCGTTGCTTTTTGTCCTGTGCAAGACCGATCAGCTCGTCCAGCGCCTCGGTCATCCTGCTACGGTAAACACCTGTAAAATCAAGTGCTCCCGCACCGATGAGTGACAACAGCTGCCCTTTGTTCATGCCATTGCCGAGCGTGCGCTCTATGAAGTCGGGCAAGGAGGTGAATCGACCCTCTTTTCTTTTTTCGATCAAGGAATTCACATATCCCACGCCCACGTTTTTAATACCCAAAAGACCAAAGCGGATCTTACCGTTTACTGCGGTAAAATACGGACCGCTTTCGTTGATGTCGGGAGGAAGGACGGGAATATTTTTCTTTTCAAGCCAACCGATATATTCGGCGGTCTTGCCCGCATCACCGCATACAGAGGAAAGGAGAGCGGACATATATTCTGCGGGATAATGCGCCTTTAAATAGGCGGTTCTGTAGGAAACGAAGGCATATGCAGCCGCATGGCTCTTATTGAAGGCATAGCTTGCAAAGGACGCCATTTTGTCAAAGAGGGCGTTTGCCGCAGCCTCGTCGATCTTATTTTTGAGCGCACCCTCGACAAAGCCGCTTCGCTCCTTTTCAAGATCGTCCGCCTTCTTTTTTGCCATGGCACGGCGCACCACGTCGGCTCTGCCGTAAGAATATCCCGCAACGCGGCGGAAGATCTGCATCACCTGCTCTTGATAGACGATGCATCCCGAGGTTTCGTCAAGGATGTCGGCAAGGAGAGGAATTTCGTATTGGGGCGCTTTTCCCCTGCTTCTTGCTTCAAGAAGAGCAGGAATGGAGTCCATAGGCCCCGGGCGGTAAAGTGCGATGGCAAGCATCAGATCCTCTGCTTGACAGGGCTTCATGGATACGAGAAGCCTTTTCATCCCCGCAGACTCCAGCTGGAAGACCCCTTCTGTCTGCCCCGAGGCGATGAGCGCATAGGTCTGCTCATCGTCAAGCGGTTGATCCTCCACACGGAAGGAGGGTTCATTTTTGCGGATCTGACGGCAGGCATCCTCGATGACCGTCAGATAGCGAAGTGCTAAAAAGTCAAATTTTAAAAGGCCAAGTCTTGCCACCGTGTCCATATCGTATTGGGTAATGGGCACGTCGGAGGAGGCGGCAAGAGGCATATAGTGACAAACCGGTTCCTTGGTGATCACCACGCCCGAAGCGTGGGTGGTCATATTCCGGGGCATTCCCTCCACCGCCATCGCCTTGTCAAGAAGCTGCGAAACGGTCAGCCGCTCCTCGTAAAGCTTTTTGAGCTCTGCGCCCTTCAGCGCCTCCTTCACCGTCATATCCATTCGGTGGGGGATGAGCTTTGCTACGGCATCCACCTCGTTATAGGATAGTCCCATCACTCTGCCCACGTCCCTGACGGCCGCTCTGGCACCAAGAGTACCAAAGGCACCGATCTGAGAAACATGATCCTTGCCGTACTTCTCAGAAACGTAGCCAATGACCTCGTCTCTGCGGTCGTAGCAGAAATCCACGTCAAAATCGGGCATACTCACCCTTTCGGGATTGAGAAAGCGCTCAAAAAGCAGATTGTAACGGATGGAATCGATCTCGGTGATACCGATGAGATAGGCAATCAGGCTTCCCGCACCCGAGCCTCTGCCGGGTCCCACGGGGATGCCCTTGCTTCTTGCATAATTCACGAAATCCCAGACGATGAGATAGTAGTCGCAATAGCCCATCTTCTCGATCATCATCATTTCGTAGATCATTCGCATCTTATAGTCGTTTACCGAGTGTCCCTCAAGGCATAGCTTGCCCGCCGCTTCCTTTTCCTTCAGTCCCTTTTCGGCAAGCTCCTTTAAAAAGGTTGCCGATTTAACACCTTCCGGAAGAGGGTATACGGGCAGATGTCTTTTGGTAAAATCAAAATCGAAATTACACCGCTCTGCAATCAGGGCGGTATTTTCAAGAGCATCGGGGTGGGCAGAAAAGAGCGCTTTCATCTCTTCTTCGCTCTTTAAATAAAACTCGTCCTTCTCAAATCCGAAGGGACGTCCGTCCTTCAGTTCTCTGCCTGTTTTCACGCACATCAAAAGCGCCTGGGTATCCGCATCGCTCTTGCGGATATAGTGGGCGTCGTTGGTAGCAACCAAAGGAATGCCCGTTTCACGGTGTAAAGATAGCAACCCCTCAAAAGCCTTTTTTTCCTCTTCGATCCCGTGATCCTGCACCTCAAGGAAGAAATTCCCCTTACCAAACAGCCCTTCGTAGGCAAGTGCTTCCCTTTTGGCATCCTCATACCGATCGTCGATCAGGAGTGCGGGGATCCTGCCCGCAATGCAAGCGGAGAGGGCAATCAGTCCCTCATGATGTTCCTTTAAAAGACGGTCATCCACTCTGGGACGGCTGTAAAAACCGTCAACGTAGCCTGCAGACACCAAAAGACAAAGGTTTCTGTAGCCCTGCTCGTTTTCACAAAGAAGAATCAAATGGTGGTATTTTTCATCTCTGTTCTTTTTTTCAATGCCGTCGGGCGCCACGTAGACCTCGCACCCGATGATGGGTTTTATCCCCTCTTTTTTGCACGCCTCATAAAAGGCAACGGCACCGAACATATTGCCGTGGTCGGTGATGGCAAGGGCACTTTGCCCAATAGACCTTGCAGCCTTCGGCAGATCACCGATTCTGCAGGCACCGTCTAACATACTGTACTCACTATGCACGTGTAAATGCACGAATGCCATTTTGCCATCTCCTTCCCGTTTTCTTGCGGGTATACCCCGTTTTTGATATTATGTGCCCTCCTCGGGCTTTTTTTTCATTTTTTCGTAATGCTCTGCAATCTTTTTCAGTCTGTGGTTGACCCCCGACTTGGTAATGGGCGGGTCGTGCAGCTCTGCCAGCTCGATCAGAGAGCTTTCGGGATGCTCCTCACGAAGCTCTGCCGTGATCTGCAATTCCTTTCCCATCAGATCAAAGGTCCCCGCCTCTCTCAGTGCACGAATCATCCTGATCTGCTCCTGTGCCTTGCCCGTCATCTTATAGATATTAGCCGCATCACAGTTGGAACGGCGATTCTGGGCATTGCGGATGTCCTTCATGATCTTTACTTCCATAATGGTCAGCGCCGCCGAGGAAGCTCCGATGCTGGTGAGAAAATCCTCCACATTTTCGCTTTCCTTGATATAGACCACATGGCTGGTCTTTCTGCGCGCATATTTGGGCGAAAGACCGTACTTTTCAAGAAGCTCCACGATGGTGCTTGCAAGGTAGGCGTTTTCAAAGATCAGTTCAAGACGGTAGCCTGCATTGGGGTCTGTGATGGTACCCGCCGTTAAGAATGCCCCCCTTAAAAAGAGCTTGAAGCATTCCTCGCAGTGAAACATCGTGGGGCAAACGGCACCCTCCCAATCCTTTTCGGGAGCATAGTCGGCAAAAAGGGTCTTCAGATCCTCCCTTGCCGAGACGGTGAGCTTATAGCTACTGATCTTCCCCTCGCCCGCCTTTTTTTCGCTGATATAAAGATTGCCCTGCACACCGTACAGCTCCTTTAAAAGGTGCAGGATCAGGTGTACTGTCTTTTCATTTTCGGTGACCAGACGGATCTTTTCGGGCAAAAAGACGTTTCCCGACAGAAGCATTCCGTAAAGAAGTGCCTTTTTACAGCACTTGCTTTTGCATACAAGTGCGCACAGGTCATTTTTGGTATCCTGACAAAAGGACACAGCCTTTCCCTCCTCCTTGCGGTATTACTCAAAAATAAATGATCTCTCGTTCAATATGAATACCGTATTTTTCAAAGATCCTCTGTTCGATCAGCGCCATCAATTCCTTGACCTCTGAGGCGGTTGCATCACCCTTGTTGATGACAAATCCCGCATGCTTCTCTGAAACGGCAGCGCCCCCCACTGAAACACCCTTCAAGCCCACCTCATCGATCAACTTGGCGGTAAAATACCCGGGATATCTTTTGAAGGCACTTCCCGCACTGGGATATTCAAGGGGCTGCTTTGCTCTGCGCCTTTGCATATAGTCATCCATGCGTGCCTTGATCGCCTCTGGGTCGTCTTCCTTCAGATCCATCCGAACAGCCAAAACGATCAAATCGTCTTGGTTCTTATAGACGCTGTGTCTGTAAGAAAATTCGTGCTCGTTTTCTCTGAAATAGCCAAGGCCCTTATGAGTAACATCATAATAGCGGCTTTCCACCACCACCTCGGCAAGCTCATGATCGTAGGCTCCCGCATTCATATAAACACCGCCTCCCAGGCTTCCGGGGATTCCGTAGGCGAACTCCAATCCGGAAAGGCCTTTTTTGGCCGCCTCAAGAGCAAGAGCGGAGAGAGCAATGCCCGCTCCCGCTCTGATGATCGTGCCGTCAAATGACACCCTGCAAAGGTTTCTGGTAAACAGAATCGCCCCTTCAAAGCCTTCGTCGGGAAAGAGGATATTGGAGCCGCTTCCCACCACTCGAAGGGGAACACGGGCAAAATGAGCGGCATTTACCGTCTCTATCACGCCCTGCTCGCAAAGAGGATATACCGCAAAGCTGACAGGACCTCCAATACGGAAGGTACTGCAGCTTGAAAGCGGCTTATCCTTTTGATAGGTGAGAAGTCCTTGGCTTACCGCTTCATCCAGTTTTTTCTGAAACGCTTCCTTCAACACGGGCTTTCTCCTCCTTTTTTCATCACGCTGTTTTCCGTTCTTCTGTTATTTTATGCAAGAACGAATCTGTGGAACACCTTCTTGCCCTTGCGGACCACCACGTCCCCTTCAAATGCTTCAAGGGAAACAGTAGCGTCAAAGGCTTCTACCTTGGCATCGTTCAATGCCACGCCGCCCTGCTGGATGAGACGTCTTGCCTCGCCCTTGGAGGGGGCAAGCTTGGAGCATACCAGCATATCGATCACGGTGATCTTTCCGTCGGTGAACTGCTCTGCGCGAAGGGTGGTGGTGGGCATATTCTCGCTGATGGCAGCACCGGAGAAGACGGCTCTTGCGGCATCTCTTGCCTTGTCTGCCTCTTCCTTACCGTGTACCAGCGCAGTCAGCTCGTAAGCAAGGATCTCCTTTGCCTCGTTGATGCGGCTTCCCTCCCAGCTTTCCATAGCCTCGATCTCTTCGATGGGCAGGAAGGTGAGCATCTTTAAGCACTTGATCACGTCTGCATCGTTGACGTTTCTCCAGTACTGGAAGAATTCATAGGGAGGAGTCTTCTTGGCGTCAAGCCACACGGCACCCTTCTGGGTCTTACCCATCTTCTTGCCCTCGGAGTTGAGAAGCAGGGTGATGGTCATGGCGTGGGCGTCCTTGCCCAGCTTTCTTCTGATGAGTTCAGTACCGCCCAGCATATTGGACCACTGATCGTCTCCGCCGAACTGCATATTGCAGCCGTACTTCTGATAGAGCATATAGAAGTCATAGGACTGCATGATCATATAGTTGAATTCAAGGAAGGAAAGACCATTTTCCATTCTCTGCTTGTAGCACTCAGCCGCAAGCATTCTGTTGACCGAGAAGCAAG
>JAGBIB010000060.1 GCA_017935195.1 Clostridia bacterium | reverse complement strand
TGGAGCAACATCATTTTGAGCGAAGCGAAAAACATCATATCGCCGCAGGCAGGAGCAATGATCAAAAACACTTTAATAAAGTATAAATTTATAATATTTTCAAAAAACCTCTTGACAAGAGAATTTTTTTGAGGTATAATCAGTTGTCAGAGAAGCGCCCATAGGCTACTTGCGCCCTAAAGGTGCTTTTCTCCTTGCCGTCAAACAAAAAAATCGAAGAATTGACGGCCGATAAGTCCATAGGGAGGTGTAAATAACATGGCAAAAGCAAATGTGTCTTACGAGACGATCTTTGTTGTTGACTTGAGACTCGGCGAAGAGGCTGTGAAGGGTCTGGTGGAAAAGTTCACCGGTCTGATCGCTGCAAACGGTGAGATTTCTGAAGTTAACGAATGGGGCAAGCGTAGATTCGCTTATCCGATCGACGACGTGAACGACGGCTACTACGTGCTGGTGAACTTCACCGCTCCTGCTTCTTTCGTTGCAGAGCTGGAAAGAGTATACCACATCACTGAAGGCATCATGCGTTCCATCGTTGTAAAGAAGGAAGCATAAGAGAGGACAAAGGGATGGCTAATTTCAATTTCAATAAGGTGATCCTCGGCGGCAGACTGACCGCTGAGCCCGAACTGAAGCAGACCCCCAATGGCACTCCCGTTGTTTCATTCTCGGTGGCAGTAAACAGAAGAGTTGCAAAAGGTGCCGAGCAGAAGACCGATTTCATCAATTGTGTCGCTTGGAGACAGACTGCGGAATTCATTTCCCGCTATTTCCACAAGGGCTCTTGCATCTGTATCGTCGGCAACATCCAGGTAAGAAGCTGGACCGACCAGAACAACCAGAAGAGATACGCCACCGAAGTCATCGTTGACGAAGCAAACTTCGTTGACAGCGCATCGGAAAACCGCGGCGGTCAGAGCGCAGGCTACAACCCCTACGCAGGCGACCAGGGCGGTTTTGCAAGCCCCGCAGAGGATGCGTCTCATTTCGAGCAAGTAGAAAATGAAGACGATCTTCCGTTCTAAAATTTAAAAGGAGGATTTCGCAAGATGGATAACGAAAAGATTGTGGCAACCGAAGAAACCGTTGCCCCTGAAGCTACTACCGAAGCGCCCGTTGCTGAAGCTGCAGCTCCTGCAGAAGAGAAGCCCGCAAAGGCGCCCTACCGTCAGAACGCCGCTAACCGCAAGAGAAGAAAGGTTTGCGTATTCTGCGCAGAAAAAGTGAAGTGCATTGACTACAAGGATGCAAACAAGCTCAGAAAGTTCACTTCCGAGCGCGGCAAGATTCTTCCCAGAAGAATCACCGGCACCTGCGCTATGCACCAGCGTCAGCTGACCACTGCGATCAAGAGAGCAAGAGTCATTGCACTTCTGCCCTACACCGCAGACTAATCAAAAAAAGACCCGTTGCCCCAAAGGGCAACGGGATTTTTGTTTTGTGAGGGTCAAAGAGCATTCTTTTTCCGCTTTTGAAGCACCAAGAGAGCCAAGGCAAGAAGTCCGCTTGCCCCTGCCGCAAGGAACAACAGCGGCGTACCGTCGCCCGTTCGGGGAGGATCTTCTACCAAAAAGACCACTTCCCCCTTATCAAGGCGCCCCTTAACGATCTGATGCCACTGATCCTCCGTGCCCCGATAATACACAGTCAAGCCATCAAAGCCCACAAGAACCTTATCACTAAAGCCTGTACTTTGAGGCAGCCAAAGCTCCTCAAGACCTTCGCTTCCCGTAAACGCATCATATCGAAGGCTGACGCTCTGCGGCGCGTCGTTCGTGCTTTCGCTCTTCAATCGACGCAAATCGGGCATATTCGAAAAGGCGTTGCTGTCTATGCTCAAGCGATCGCTTTTTACCACGATCTCCTCCACGTTCAAGGCACCCGCAAACGCCGAAGGTAGGATCCAGGTGATATTTGCGGGAATTTCCAGCCTTTCGGGCAAGCGCCGCCCTGCAAAAGCGCGCCTTCCGATCTCATTCACAATGCCATCATCGGGAATATACCCCGAGGTCGTTCCCACAAGCACTCTATCAAATCTTTGGTCGATCAACGCCAAGCCATCCTCATCAGAATACCATCTCTTGTCACCCGTTATGCGGATCTCCTCCAAGGAAGCGCATCCCGTAAACCAAGTTTCCACCGTTACCGTTGAGCTTAAGCTTCCGGGCAGACAATCTGCAGGGAAGGTGATCTTTCTCAGCCTTTTGCAATCCTTAAACGCATACTCTCTCATGATTCTGAAATTGACAGGCAGGCAGACCTCTTCAATGTCCGAGCCCTCAAAGGCGTATGCACCGATCTCTGCATAGCCAAGCTCCGGAAGACTGCACCCCTTTGTGCCCCGCACAAGAACGGTTCCCGACAGCAAGCATCCATTCACCCATCTCAGCGCAGAGCCCTTCGGAAGAACGAAGGTGTTCAACGCAGTACACCCTTCAAAGGCGCCGCCCGCCACCGTCTGCAACGATAGGGGAAACTCCAGCCTTTCAAGAGAAGGACAGTTCACAAATGCCTTTTTTTCAATATGCTTCAATCCCTCTGCCAAAACCACATCGGTAAGCGTCGGACAGTCAGAAAACGTACTACCGGGCAGAGTCTCCAATTTGCCGAAGAAAACCACCTTTTTCAAGCACGTGCATCCTCCAAAGACGCCTACTCCAAGCGTTTTCAATCCCTCAGGCAGGACCACCTCTTCAAGGGACGTGCACCCTAAAAAGGCACTTTTACCGATACTGCTCAGCGTTGAGGGGAGCGAAACCTCCTTCAAATCCTTGCAATATCCAAAGCAAGATTTTTCAATCTCCACAAGTCCCTCGGGCAAGGAGATGCTTTTAAGGGCGGTCGAGGAAAACGCATTACTCTCAAGAACCCTTACGCACTCCTTTAAAGTCAGCTCCTCCAAGCCGCACCACCGAAACGCACTTTGTCCGACGGTTTTCACACTTTGCGGAAGGTCGATCTCCTTTAGTGCTTTACAGCCGTAAAAGGTTCCGTGCGCAATGCTTTCAAGTCCCGGCTGAAGGGTCACCTTCTCAAGACCGCTACACCCATTAAACACATTCATACCCCAAGTGGTATGGGGAGTATCGATCTGCACCTCACGAAGGTTCTTGCAAAGGGAAAATGCACCTGTTCCAAGGTTTTGAATGCTTTTTCCCAGCGTTACCTTTTCCAGAGAAGCGTTTTGAGAAAAAGCGTATTCTTCGATGACGGTAATGCACTCGGGTAAGATCAACTCGCCCCCAATACGCGCCGCGGAGCAGGAACGCGCGCCGATCGTCGTGATGCTTCCGTCATCGGGCAAAACAACATCTCCCCAAGCAAACAACAGCTTTTGATCTGAAATGATCATATGATCCTTAACGGTCATCGTCTCAAAGCCGGCATACTGCCACCCCTCAGGAAAGATCATTTCTTCAATTGAGACACCGCCGATCCTGCTGAACTCCAGCTTATCCTCAATGATCTGCGGCAAAACGATCCTCTTTAACCCAATGCAATCCTCTATGCTGCGAAACTCCAGAGTCTTGACCTTTTTCGGAAAACAATTTCCTCTAAAGCAGTACAGTTTTGAAAGGTGTATACTCTCACGTGGTCGATCTCACCCTCAAAGACTACTTTTTTCAACATTTGCATATTTCCAAAGGGCGTATCCTCCAGCGTTTTCACCGATGCCGGAACGGTCAGCTCCTTCATTCTCTGCCCACCCGCGGCAGTTCCCGCACACATACCAATGGAGATCACCCTGCCGTCGTCAGGAATGGTGGCGGTTTCGGTGAGAAAATACAGAAGCGTCTTTGTTTCAAGATCCACCAAACACTCGTTGATCACACCGTAACGGGGATTTCCCTCTTCCACGTCCACCTGCGCAAGCTCGGGACAATATCCCAGCATATGTCCCTCGATCGTCTTCACGCTTTTGGGGATATTGATCTTTTTCAAAACAGGACAAGCAACGAATGCACCAAATCCTATGGTCTGAACTCCTTGTTCGATCACGACCTCCTCAAGACGGGTACAATTGTTAAAGCTCCATCTTCCAATGGTACGCACGCTTCCCGGGATAACCACTCTTGTAATGGTGTCGTTGTTTACAAAAGCCTCCTCATCGATGAAGGTGACTAAAACGCCTGCGTATTCTTGGGGAATAATCAGTTCTCCCCCCTCAAGGGCATCGTCGGCAACGCCCGTTACCACGTATCCGCGGCTTGTGAGCGCCAGAAAAACGCCGTCCGCATAAGCGTATGCAGGTGCTTCTTCCGTCGCCGTGGAGGGCAAGATCCCAAGCGAAAGCAAAAACAGTGCGGAAAGCAAAACACAACAGATCTTCAAAGCGTACTTCATAGAATATCCTCTTTTTTTATTGTTTTAGCCACAGTCTTGCATCCTCTACTATATATGTCTGCTTTTTTTCAAAAACGTCACGCGGTTTTTGAATTTTTTAAAAAAGATTTTGATTTTTATGGTTTTTCACAAACCCTTGCGCACCCGTCTGCTTTGAACTGCCGATTGCGGTGGATTTTTTGTTTTCAATCTGTAAAATCTTTGTCTTCAACCGACGGTTGAGACCTTTCCGCAGGTCTGCCGTTGACAAAAGGGGGGCGATGGTGTAAAATAAGTATACAGAAAAGTGAAGGTTCTGTCAAACCACAGAAAAAGGAGGAGGAAAGATGAGCGCAAGAGACCACCAGTCTGAGCGCATCAACGACGAGGGCACGGTGTACTATATTCTTTCACCACACGGTGCCCTGCTTCTGCAAGCGGTGAAGATCACCCTCATCGCCTTTGCCGCCTATATCCTTTCGGCTAATCTCTTTTTATTCGGGCTGATGGTGCCGATATATGCCCTCTGCCTGTTACTTTATCACAAACTCTTTGTCAGATGCCGCCGCCACGGCTACAAGCTTTTTCCCTTTTTGCTCACACTCTTTCTTTTGAATCTGCCCTTTCTTGCCGCATCTTTTTTCATCCGCTACGGCGTGCAAGCGCTCATCTCTCTGCTTTAAGGAGGACTTATGGAACGATCCTTTTTCTCGCTGATCTACAAAACACAGCAACCGCACCACCCTCTTTCCTTTTGCAATATTGAAGAGACCATCAAGCAGCTTGATGCGGGCTGGCTTCTTTACGCCCGCGGCATCGACTGGATTGCCTACGTCAGCGACGACGTGGAAACCATCCGTTACCGCGAGCAGGCCTTTGCCGATCTGATGGCTCTGCCCGCCCTGTCCGCACTGTGCGCCGAATGCGCCGAGACCCTTGAAAGCATCGACGCTCTGCGCAAGGTAAAGGAAAGCGGGCAGACCAACGAAACCATGCTCTACTCCATCAAGGAGGTGGAGCTGTATCTTGATTTTATAAACCGCCTGCACGAGGGCTTGGGTGCTCTTGAAGGACATCTTTCCTCCGAAGCCTTCTTGACCCTTGCAAAGCGGGTGAAGGAAGAATGGGAAAGCCCCGAGCATCAGGCGCTGCGAAAGGGTGTTTCCACCCTCTCCCACCAAATCAGCGGCATCAAGAGTCTGACGGTTGGCATCAATTTAGACGCCAATCTGACCCCCTACGAATCGGGCATCCTTTCGGTAAACGAGGAATACTTCCATTCGGGCGACCTGGTCAGCCGTTTTTTGCGGATGGAGGAAAAGGGAAAAATGACCACCCTTGCCCCCCTTTACATTACAGGCAGAGCCTTTACCCCAAGAGAAGCGGCGGCGCTGAACATTTCGGTGGGCGATGCACTGAAGAAAATCGTCTCCTCGGGTCTGAGGGGTTGGCAGGCAATGCTCAAAAAGTATTTTGCAATGAACACCGCCCCCTGGCTGGCTCTCAGCACCGAATTCCGCTATCTTGCAAGCGGAGCGCAGATCATCGGAAGGCTTCGGGAGCTGAAGCTCCCCCTTTGCACCCCCGAGGCGCGCCCCAAGGAAGAAAAATGCTTTGCGGCAGAGGGACTTTATAATCCCGCCGTTGCCGAAAAGCTGAGGCAAAAGGACCCAAAAGCGCAGATCGTTTTAAACGATCTTTCCTTTGACGAGCAGGGAATGCTCTACGTCCTCACGGGCCCCAACCGCGGGGGCAAATCGGTGATCCTGCAGGCGGCGGGCATTGCCCAGATCATGTTTCAGCTGGGTCTGCCCGTGGCGGCAAAAAGCGCCCAGATCAGCCCCGTGGAACGTATTTACACCCATTTTGCCACCTTTTCTGACTCCACCGTGGGCAAGGGACGGCTTGGCGAGGAGTGCGCCCGCTTAAAGGATATGTTTTCAACCCTCGGGGAATACAGTCTGGTTTTAATGGACGAAACGCTGTCCTCCACCGACTCTCTGGAGGCAGCCGCCATCGGTAAGGAGCTGCTCCTTGCCCTTTCCGCCTTTGGATGCCGAGGCATCTTTGCCACCCACATCCACGAGCTGGCGGGTAGCGTGCAGGAATTAAACGCCCTGCCCTCCTGCCGCTCCAAGATCGACAATCTGGTGGCAGGCGTTGAAGAGGGGGGCAAACGCTCCTACAAGATCCGCCGCACCCTGCCCGACGGCAAGAGCTACGCCAAGGACATCGCCAAGCGCTACGGGCTCTCCTTTGAGGATCTGATGGCAGAGCGGAAAAAGAATCGGCAGGACGTTTAATCTCCGTTTTTCAGGCGCTCCCCGCGAGCGCCTTGCTTTTAAGAAAAGACTTCGGTTTTCACCGAAACAAAGAGCGCATTTTTACAAAAACCGAAGTTATTCTTGCAAAATCCGTAAAGAGTCTCTATAATAAAAGCATCATAAAGACACCCAAAGGAGAGTTTGTGATGAAAACAACTTTAAAACTGCAAAACAGACTTTTAGTGCTCCTTCTTTGCGGAACGATGCTGCTTGGAAGCATCCCGCTATCGGGCACCGCGGCTTTTGCCGATGACGAAAAAGAAAGCGAGGGCACCGTTTTGACAAGTGAAGTAACCAATATGGATCTTGCAGGCTACGTTGGCGAGAATCTCATCGGCAACGTAAAAAACTGGCAGATCGAGGCATACCACAACAACCGCGGAATCGTGGATCAGATCGCCATTGCCAATTCCGAGGGGCTGGCGCTTGAAAAGCTCCTGGGCGCCGACTGGTTTGGCGTGGACAGCCACTTTGACATTGACGTGCACGACAAGGACGGGGACAAAGCCCTGGGCTTTACCATGAAAAAGGTGCCCACTGCGGCAGACACCGCCAGCTTTGACCGCGACATCCGCTTTGCCAATGACCCCTCCGCCGCCACCGATTGGAGCGGTGCTAAATATTTACAAATCCGTGTAGATGCTTCGGACATTGACAGCGCCGTAAAATTCCGCGTTGCCTTTGAAGAAAATGCGGTAGGCAGAGAGTCCTACAGCTTGAAAACGGGTACTGCCCTCACACTGATCGACGATCAGAAGGGCGAAAGTACCGTAACCGTAACGGCAGGCGGATTTTTCACCCTGCCCGCCTCCTTTAAGGGCAAGATCCTTCTGCCCCTTGACACCGACACCTTCTCCAGCTATTGGCAGGAGGGGGGCAACGGAAAGCTTGACCTTTCCAAGGTGGTGCAGTTCCAGCTTTCGGTAAAGGGCGATTTTGTAGGCAAGACCTTTTTTATCGACGATTTCTCCACCATAGACGAAAAGGGCGAGGTCAAGACTGCTTGGGGCATTGAGGGCGTTTCCAAAAGAAACAGCTACACCGGCTCCATTATGATCTGGTACGGCGAGTTCGTGGGCAAGCTGCTCACCGGTATGGCGTACTGCTACAGAGCCACCCCCGATAAAGCGTTAAAGGAGGCGGCTGACGAGATCATCACCGATCTTGCCAAAGCGCAGGGCAAGGACGGCTACCTTGGCGTATTCCTTGGCGGGGCGCGCTATTCGATCTCCTCGGGCAACTGGGATCTATGGAACCAATATCACTGCATCGTGGGTCTTGTGGAATGGTATAAGCTCACGGGAAGCGACACCGCCCTTGAGGTGGCAAAGAAATGCCTTGACTGCATCTACGACACCTTTAAGGACAGAAGCTACATCGTGGCGGGAGGCGAGGAGACCAACCGCGGCATCGCCCACGGATACGCTATGATGTATCAGGTGACGGGAGAGCAGAAATATCTTGACGAAGCCATCCGCATCATCGAAGAGGACTGCAAGGGCGAGAAGAACAGCTGGTACGACTGCGCCCTGAAGGGCAAGGATTTTGCAAAATCCAAGTGCCTGAGATGGGAAGTCTTACATATGGTGATGACCCTTGGCATCCTTTACGAGGAAACAGGCAACAAAGAATACTATGAGGTGATGTCCTTCGTGTGGGAGAGCGTCTTGAAGACCGACGTGCACAACGGCGGCACATTTACTACCAACGAGGGCGCTTGCGGCGACCCCTTTGCAGAAGGCATTGTGGAGACCTGCTGTACCATCGCTTGGGCGGCGCTCACCAACGAGTATTACCGCTACAATCAAAGCGTGCGCGTTGCCGACGAGCTGGAGCGCTCCTACCTCAACGGGGTTCTTGGCGGTCTTCTTGACGATGACAAATACTGCACCTACAACACCCCCCAGGACGGTATTCAAGGCTCTGCCGACTTTCACGGCGGCGGGTATGACGGCAGACGGGTGCCCTCGCAAAAGGATATCGCCTTCCAGTATAACAGCACCTCCCCCGATATGAACTGCTGTCAAGCAAACTACGCCCGCGGCATCGGACAGCTCAGCGGGTGGGCAGTTATGAGCGGCGAAAACAGCCTGTATTTAAACTACTACGGTCCTTCTTCCATCACCACCAAGGTGGGGGACAAGACGGTGACGCTAACACAAAAGACCGAATATCCCTTAAACGGCAAGGTGAGCCTGACCGTTTCGGGCTTAGAGCAGGACACCGCCTTCACCTTGAATCTGCGCATCCCTACCTGGGCACACGGCTCCACCGTATCCTTTGACGGAAAAACGGTCAACGCAAAGAGCGGTGAATATTTTGAAATCAACAAGACCTTTAAAAACGGCGACACCATCGAATTAAACATTGCTCTGTCCTTCACCTATCAAACGGGTGAGCGGGCACAAAAGGGCTTTGCTTCGGTATTCTATGGTCCTGTCCTCTTGACTCTTGACAAATACTACGCCTCCACCGCTACCCAGGTGACCAAATTCACCGTGAAGGAACTGGAAAGCGCAGTCATTACCACCGGTGGGGAAGAGGATGCCATGCTCTTCTTTGACGTAACGGTGGGCGAAAAGACCTTCCGTTTGGTGGACTTTGCCAGTGCCGGGAAATACCACGGCAAGACGGTGCCCTCCACATACTGGAGCTGGCTGAAGGTCACCGACGCGCCCGAAAAGAAAACGGGTGTGACTTGGTTAAATACCGACAAAATCAAGGTGTTCTTTGGCGAAAACTTGACAGGTGAAAGTGCTCTTGCCTATGCGGGCGACACCGTGAAATTTACCGTCAGCATCCCCGAGGGACAGGTTATTGATAAGATCACTTCTTCAATTGACGATCTTGCCATCACCCTTGACGGTGATACAGG
>JAGBIB010000059.1 GCA_017935195.1 Clostridia bacterium | reverse complement strand
AAGGTGCGGACTCTTTTTTTGCTGTTGTTGGAGGCAAGCAGAAGGGTGACCCCCTCCTCCTCCAGACGTTTGAAAAAGGCAAGGGCGTTCGGGGTGGGCAGGCGGTCCATATAGGAAACGAGGGTGTTGTCGATATCGCTGATAAGATACTTGATGCCGTGCCTTTTGAAAAAGCCTTGAGGGATGGCATTGTAGCTCTCGAAGTACCAGTCGGGCCAAAGTGTCCGTACCACGGGACGTCCTCCTTTCATGAATTTGCATCGTGATGTCCAAAGTGCATACTCCGCTATCATTCATTATAACATACTTCTTTAAAATCGGCAAGGGCTTTTTAAAAAAATTGTTCTAAACGGGAGACTTTCTTTGATATACTGGAACAGAAGTGTTCGATTTTGGGAGGGAGAAGGTATGTTTTTTATAACTGTGCGGGCATCGACCGTGAAATTCTGTGCCACGCTTTTGCTGGGGGTGCTTTTGGTTACGGGGTTGGTTTTTGCTTTGCCCGACGGTGAAGCGCTGGATGCGGGCAGCATGGGAACGGTTCGCTACGACGGAATCGAAAAGTACGAGGACATGGTGCGCTTTTTAAAGGAGTTCGGTTGGCAGACCTCCAAGGAGCCGATCAGCGATGAGACGGTGGTGTTGCCGCAAAGCATGGAGGGCGTTTTTGCCGCATATAACGATCTGCAAAAAAAGCAAGGGCTGGATCTTTCTGCGTACGCAGGAAAAAAAGTACGCAAGGTGGTCTTTTCCGTGACGAATTACGAGGACGAGGGTCAGGTGCTGGCCACGCTTTTCATATACCGAGGATGTGTTGTGGGGGGAGATCTTTCCTCGGGCGATCCCAAGGGCTTTGTTTGTGGCTTTGATGGGGAAAAGAGTTGACAAAACGCAGAATAGGCGGTATAATGAATCGATTTTAAGGTAAAAGCAAGGATGCGCCCTGCGCAAAAGGAAAAGATATGGAATTTGTTGCAACCTGTTTATTCGGGCTTGAGAAGCTGCTGGGAGAGGAGCTTGACGCCCTTGGTGTGAAAAGAACCGAGACGATCGATGGCAGAGTGACCTTTGAGGGCACTCTTTACGATATCGCCAAGGTGAACATCGGCTCCCGTTATGCCGAGCGGATCTACATCAAGATGGGTCAGGTCTTTACCGACACCTCAACCCCTTTTGATACTCTTTTTGAGGGCGTGAAGGCCATGCCTTTTGAAGGATATATCGGGTCAAACGATACCTTCGTGGTCACGGGTCATTCGGTAAAAAGCAAGCTGACCTCCATCCCTGCCCTGCAAAGGGTGGTTCAAAAGGCCATTGCCTCAAGGCTGGGCGAAAAGTACGGGAAGAGCTGGTTTGACGGTGACGGTGTCCGTTATTCGGTGGAGTTTTTCATTTTAAACGATCTTGCCACTTTAATGATCGATACCTCCGGTATGGCGCTCCACAAGAGGGGCTACCGCGCCAACAGCAACGATGCGCCTTTGCGCGAGACCCTTGCCGCTGCTCTTTGCAAGCTGGCACGCCCCAGAGAGGACGTGCTTTTCTGGGATCCCATGTGCGGAAGCGGGACCATCCCCATTGAGGCGGCGATGATCGTTTCAAACACTGCTCCCGGTCTTCGTCGCTCCTTTGCCGCAGAGAAGTTTCCTTTTGTTCCCGAGGGGGCCTTCAGACAGGCGAGAGGCGAGGCCATTGCCGCCATCCGTCAGGACTGTGCTTTTGAGGCGTATGCCTCGGACATCGACCCTGCCTGTGTGCAGTTGACCAGAGACAACATCGCAAAGGCCGGCATGGGAAAGTATATCAAATGCTTTGAAAGAAATGCGCTGGAGATCACTACCGGCGGCAGAAGAGGCACCATCGTGTGTAATCCTCCCTACGGTGAGCGACTGCTTACCCTCGAGGAGTGCGCTAAGCTGTATAAAAAGATGGGTACCCATTTTGCAACGCTGGATAGCTGGCAGATCTACATCATCTCGTCAAACGAGCAGTTTGAGCGCCTTTACGGCAGAAGAGCAGACAAGGTCAGGAAACTTTATAACGGAATGCTTCGGTGCGGATACTATCAGTATTTCAAAAAGAGAGAGGATCGAGAAGAGGAGAAACGCCCTTTTGAGAGATCCTTTAAGCCTTATAAAAAGTAAAAAAATGGCCGTTTGGTGCAAAGAATGCTCCAAACGGCCATTTTTTTGGTCAGGTTCCGATGAAATGGGAGAGAAGGATCTGCAAAAACAGCTCTGCCGTACGGTCGTCCTCGTCGGTACGGATCGAGCCGGCGGGAACGGCTTTTTCACAAGTCAATATCAAATGAAGCGAGCCATCGGCATCCTTTTGATAAGATGCCCGATAGCCAAGAAGATGCAGCGGTGCTTCAAAGAGTGAAAGAGGCAGAGGCGCATCGCCCAAGGAGTCATCTGCGGGCAGAGTCAATCGAACAGACATCTGCTCCTGCTCAAGGAAAAAGAGTACTTTTAGTCCGTCCTTGTCGCACATGGGTGTACAAAACAGGCAAAGGCAGATCAAAAGGGCGGTGAAGCGAGGAAAATTATAAAGAGGCAGGTCGATGCAATCGGTGGTGCAAAGCGCATTGATCTCGGGAAGCTGATGCTGCAGGGCCTTTTCGGAAAAGCGATTAAGGAAGGCACAGGCGTGCTTCGCCGAGAAGATCTGAGGAAAATCCTCAGCAGTTAGCGCCAGAGCAAAGCCCTTGCGTAACGCATGGGTGAAAAACTCGGCGGCATTCTCGCTGTCGTAATCCGGGTGCTGGTTTTTCCAAAAGGTCTTTCGTACCGCAGTTGAAAGATGGGGCGGCAGATCGGCAAGAATGGATTCCCTGAAAAGAAGGAGAAGAAAACAATGCTGCTTCTCGAATTCGGTGGGGATCACCAGTGCACTGAGCTGTTCTGTCTGCGGCAGGAGCAGGGGGATGATCGCCACCTCACATTGCTCCTTACACTCTTTTAGAACGGTGTGGATGTTTTCGGGCAAATAGGGGAGCAGATTGCTCCTGCACCGAAGCTTTCCCGAAATGGAAAGGGCAAGCTCGTTTCTTGAAAGGACGTGTCCGTCGGCAGATAAAAGCAACGCAGGAAGACCTGCCTCCGCATAGCGGACGAATTCGTCTGATCGTTTCATAAATGCTTCCTTTACTTTTGAAACAAACAACATCCTGCCGCCGCAAAACGATGGCAGGATGAGGCTTTTTTAAAACTATTGCTTGGGTCGCTTTTTCAAAGCGGCTTTTTCTTGATGGCACCGCCGTTTCTGGGATAGGCGGCGGGGGTGCTTTTCACCTTTTTGATCAGGATGTTGTAGCGCACCACCCCTTCAATGTAGTCCTCTCTGATCTCTGCGACCTGACCGCCAAGGGTCTTGACGGCATTTTCGGCACTTTTGAGTTCCTCTAATCCTGCCGCACCCTTCATGGCGTAAAAGTAGCCGTCCACCTTCAAAAAGGGCAGGCACCACTCGCAAAGCACGGGCAAGGATGCCACGGCACGGGCGCTGACGGCATCAAAGGATTCCCGTAAGGGGGCGCTCTTTGAAAGCTCCTCGGCTCTGCCCGCAAGGGTGGTGACCTTCAGCCCCATGCCTGTTGCCGTGTCCTTCACGAAGGTCAGCTTTTTGGCGGTGCTGTCAAGGGAGGTGATGGAAAGATCCTTTCTTGCAATGGCAAGAGGAAGGGTGGGAAAGCCCCCTCCGCACCCCACGTCAAGAAGGCTTGCTCCTTCTTTGATCAGCGGGGCGATCTTCAGACAGTCGGCGTAGTGGCGTTCAATGATGCCCACGGGGTCTGTGATGGCGGTGATATTGGTGTGGGCGTTGAAGGCAAGAAGGCGCCCTGTCAGCTCTTCAAATTCTGAGGCAAAAGGCAGATAGTCTTCAAGTCCCTCTTTTTTTAGGATCTCGCCGTAAAGGGCGGAGAATACGGGTTCGTTCATGGATGTTCCTCCCCGTTTTTACGGTATTTTGCAAGATAAATGAGCAGTACCGAAATATCGGCAGGGCTGACGCCCGAAATGCGGGATGCCTGACCGATGCTTGCGGGACGGAAGGCGGAAAGCTTCTGTTTTGCCTCCAGCCGCAGTCCGCCGATATGCTCGTAGTCTAAATCCTCGGGCAGCTTTTTGTTTTCAAGGGCGGAAAGCTTTCTTGCCGCGGCAAGCTGCTTTGAGATATAGCCCTCGTATTTCACCTCGATCTCCACCTGCATCTTCAGCTCTCTTTGGGTGATGGGCTGAGGATCAAAGGGCAGGAGCAGATCGTAGGATACCTGCGGTCTTCTTAAAAGCTCACCCATGGTGGCGCTTCCCTCAATGGGAGTGCTTCCCGCCTCTGCAAGCAGTGTATTGAGGGCGGAGGTAGCGGCAAGGCGAGTGGATTTCAACCTTGCGCACTGTCTTTCGATCTCCTTTTCCTCTGCCTTCACCGCAAGATAACGCTCTTCGGGCAGAAGTCCGCAGGCAAAGCCCTGTTCATGAAGACGCCTGTGGGCGTTGTCCTGACGGAGAAGCAGGCGGTATTCACTGCGGGAGGTCATCACACGATAGGGCTCGTTTGTGCCCTTGGTCACCAGATCGTCGATGAGCATTCCGATATAGGAGGAATCGCGGGAGAGGATCAAAGGATCCTTGCCCTGAAGCTTCATTGCGGCGTTGATGCCAGCGATAAGCCCCTGGGCGGCGGCTTCCTCGTAGCCCGAGGTGCCGTTAAACTGCCCCGCGCCGTAAAGCCCCGCCACTTTTTTTGTTTCAAGAGTGGGCAAAAGCTCCAGCGGGTCGATGCAGTCGTATTCGATGGCGTAGGCAGGGCGCATCACCTCTGCCTTTTCAAAGCCCTTTAAGGAGTGGAGCATCTTGATCTGCACGTCCTCGGGAAGGGAGGAGGAAAAGCCCTGCAGGTATAATTCCGCCGTGTCTGCTCCCATAGGCTCAACGAAAAGCTGGTGCCGCTCCTTGTCGGCAAAGCGGACGATCTTGTCCTCGATGCTGGGGCAGTAGCGTGGGCCCGTGCCCTTGATCACGCCGCTATAAAGGGGGGAGCGGTGCAGATTTTCTTTGATGACCCGGTGGGTCTGCTCGTTTGTGTAGACCACGTGGCAGGGTACTTGGGGAATGGCGTTGAGTGCCTCCTTGTCGGTGCGATAGGAAAAGGGAGTGATATACTCCTCCCCCTCCTGAACCTCCAGCACCGAAAAGTCCACCGAATCCTTATGGATGCGGGGCGGGGTGCCGGTCTTGAAGCGGCGCATGGAAAAGCCGAGGGCGGCAAGGCAGGAGGAAAGCCCGCCGCTTGCGGGCAGAAGGTTGTCAGGACCTGCCGAAAGAGCGCTTTCGCCGATGACCACGGTGGAGTCAAGATAGGTGCCCGCACATAAGATCACCGCCTTCACGGGATAAAGACCGCCAAGGGCGTTTTTTACCCCCGTTACGGTGAGCCGTCCCTCCCGCTCCTCGGTGCGCACCTCCACGATCTCTGCCTGCACAAGGCGCAGGTGGGGGGTGTTTTCCAGGGTCTTTTTCATATTTTCGCTGTAAAGACGGCGGTCTGCCTGTATTCTTTTGGAGTAGACGGCAGGGCCCTTTCCTAAGTTCAGGGTGCGGGATTGGAGGGTCACGCGGTCTGCCGCGTAGCCCATCTCGCCGCCCAGAGCGTCGATCTCAAAGACCAGATGCCCCTTGCCCGTGCCGCCGATGGAGGGATTGCAGGGCATATTGGCAACGCTGTCGGCGTTCATGGTAAACAGCAGGGTATCAAGCCCCAGCCTTGCGCAGGCAAGGGCGGCTTCGCACCCCGCGTGACCCGCGCCGATGACCGCCACGTCCCCTTTTGACAGAATATACTCGTTCATGCTTGCTCCTTACTCAGTAGTGAAAGGCGTGCCAGACGATCAGCTCCGCCGTGAGGAGCAGTAGGGCAAGCGCACCGAAAATACGGAATAAAATATCTTTTCTCATAACTGTTCAGCTTTTCTCGGGAAAAGAGAAACGGGGCGCTTATGCTTCCCGTT
>JAGBIB010000058.1 GCA_017935195.1 Clostridia bacterium | reverse complement strand
CATCGGACAAGATCCCCAAAAGACCGACATCACCTACGAAAACAGCCAGGCAAGAGAGCGCACACAGATCTTGATGGATATTGCCAATCAGCAGGGTGCTATCGTGATCGGCACGGGCGATCTATCCGAGCTGGTGCTCGGCTGGTGCACCTATGGCGGCGATCAGATGTCAATGTATGGAGTAAACGCCTCTATCCCTAAAACCTTGGTGCGCTATCTTGTCAACTACTTTGCAACTCAAAGTGAAAATAAAGCGGTTTCAAACACCTTGTTTGACATTTTGGATACGCCCGTTTCACCCGAGCTTCTTCCTCCCGATGAGCACGGTCAGATTGCGCAAAAAACCGAGGATCACGTGGGGCCCTACGATCTGCACGACTTTTTCATCTACTATGCTTTACGCTACGGCTTCTCGCCCGCCAAGATCTACAGAATGTGTCTTGCGGCTTGGGGCGACGTTTACGACGAGCAAACCATCAAGAAGTGGTTGAAGACCTTCTACCGCCGCTTTTTCAGTCAGCAATTCAAGCGTTCCTGTATGCCCGACGGCGTGGCTGTGGGTAAGATCAGCCTTTCTCCCAGAACCGGGTTAAAGATGCCCTCCGATGCTTGCGCGACCTTGTGGATCGGTGAAGCCGCGGGGCTTTGACCATCCAAACACCATCCTCCTTTATGCATAAGCACGCTCTCCTTGGCGTATACTGTCTGAAGAAACGGTATGAAAAAAGGAAGGAGCATGCAAATGGAACGGGGAAAGAGATATCAGATCATCAAGCGACACGAAAGAGAAGAGATTGAGAAAAATCCGCAGGGCATCAATGTGGTAGGGATCAACGATGGGATGAGCGGAGAGGAGCTGCTTGCCACACGAAGCAGACACGGAAGTCCTCTTGCCCGCTCCTCGCCCGTAAACGAACAGGGGGTGCAAACTCAGCAGGGAAGAAGTGACCTTTGCGTGAACGAACATCAAAAAAGCTCGTCTACGCTTCGTAATCCCAAAAGGCGGAAATAGCAAAAATCGCGTACGGCATCTTCCGTACGCGATTTTTTATGTAATTAAACTATTGTGCGTTTACGTAGTCACAGAAGCGCACGAAGCCTTCCTTACCTTCTTCGGTTCTCTTGTAAACGCCGGCGTGCTCAAGGACCTTCATAAAGACCTGACCAACCTCATAGCGTAAGATCTCGGTAACGTTCGTTTCATCGATCAAAGGATACTTCTCAAGGATCTCGTCGCACCAGGGGGCGTGGATCTTCAGCGCCTCGTCCTGATGGGGGCTTTGTCCTTTTACAAGATAGTCCTCCAGCTGACCAAGCTCCTTTTTCAGTCTTGCAGGTAATACGGCAAGACCCATAACCTCGATCAAACCAATGTTTTCCTTCTTGATGTGGTGTAGCTCCTCGTGGGGATGGTAAAGCCCCATGGGATGCTTGTCGGTGGTGATGTTGTTTCGAAGCACCAGATCCATCTCATAAGCGCCGTCTACAAAGCGTGCAATGGGCGTGACGGTGTTGTGAGGCAGGCCTGCGCTCTCTGCAAAAATGAAGCACTCAGGGTCGCTGTATCCTCTCCAGGCATCAAGGATCTTACAGGAAAGGTCAATAAGCCTCTGCTTTTCCTTATGGCGCAGACGGATGACCGACATAGGCCAATTCAAGATCCCAGCACTCACATCCTCAAAGCCAGCAAAGCAAAGCGCTGTCTCCACGTTGGTGGTCGCCATGGGGAAAACGTAATTCCCGCCTTGGAAATGGTCGTGGGAAAGGATGGAGCCGCCGACGATAGGCAGGTCTGCATTGGAGCCCACGAAATAGTGGGGCAGGTACTCTACAAAGTCAAGGAGCTTACCGAAGGTCTGATGGTTGATGGACATGGGGGCATGCTCGCAGTTGAAGCAAATGCAATGTTCGTTGTAGTAAACGTAGGGAGAATACTGCATCATCCAATCACTACCGTTGATGGTGATGGGAATAGTTCTCAGGTTTTGTCTTGCAGGATGGGTCAGCCGTCCTGCGTAGCCCACGTTCTCTTTGCAAAGCATACACTTGGGATATCCCGACTGAGGGGCATTTTTTGCCGCAGCAATGGCTTTGGGATCTTTTTCAGGCTTGCTTAAATTGATGGTAATGTCCAGCTCACCGTAAGGGGTAGGGGTCTTCCACTTCAGATCCTTCTTGATTCGATCGGTGCGGATATAGTTGGTATCGCAGGAATAGGCGTAAAACCAATCGGTAGCAGAACGGCGATCGTGAGCGTAAAGGTCGTTAAACTTGGCGATGACTGCAGAGGGTCTATCGGTAAATATGCCCATGATCTTGGTATCGAACAGATCTCTTGAAGTGGGGCCATCATCAATGGTCAAGCGCTTGGAAACAGCCCAATCGGTGATCTCATCAAGAGTGGAAGCAAGATCCACGTTTTCGTATTCTTCCTCAGGCTCCTGATAGTCGTTGATATAAAGAAGCTCCAGTAAACGGTTTACAGCATATGCTTTATCGTCGGGGGAAATCAATCCTTTTTCCAATGCGTAAATGATCAGTTTTTTGATGCTGTTTTCAATTCTCATAGCGAACCTTCCAAAAAAATCGATTATTTCTCCTTGTATTATAAACTTTTTTATAAAAACTGTCAATAGTAGTGATAAAAAAATAAAAAAAGACTTGCTTTTTTTGATAAAAACCAATATAATAAGAATGTTGCGAAAAAAACGTCGAAGCGCTTTTGAAGCGTCTCGATGTGTTGCCATATATTTGTCTTTACACGAAAGGAAATACACTATGATCTACGATTCGATTCTTGAAGCACAGGGACATACTCCCTTGGTGCGCCTGCAAAGAATGGTGCCCGAAGGATGCGCTCAGGTGCTCGTGAAATACGAGGGGCTGAATATCGGCGGCTCCATCAAGACCAGAACCGCATACAATATGATCTGCGATGCAGAAAAAAAGGGGCTCATCACCAAGGACTCTATCATCGTGGAACCCACCTCAGGTAATCAGGGCATCGGTCTTGCCCTCGTGGGTGCTGTCAGAGGCTACAAGACGGTCATCATTATGCCCGACTCTGTATCCGTCGAAAGAAGAAAGCTGGTGGAGCATTACGGTGCTTCAGTGGTGCTGGTGCATGACGATGGAGACATCGGCAAGTGCATTGCCGAGTGCCTTGCAACGGCAAACAGAATGAAGGACGAAGATCCTAATGTTTTCATCCCTCAACAGTTTGAAAACCCCGCAAACCCTCAGATACACAGAGAAAGCACCGCCAAGGAGATCCTTGCGGACGCGGCATGTCCCATCGACGGCTTCTGCTCGGGTATCGGAACGGGCGGTACCATCACGGGTATCGGCGAGGTGCTCAAGGAAGCCAATCCTCAGATTGAAATCTGGGCAGTCGAGCCCGAAAACGCAGCCATCCTTGCAGGTGGTAGCATCGGTACCCACGTACAGATGGGTATCGGTGATGGCATCATTCCCGACAACCTGAACAAGGAGATCTACAGCAGTGTTTGCATCGTTACCGATGAGGAAGCCATCAGCACCGCTAAGGAGTTAGCCAAGAAGGAAGGACTGATGTGCGGTATCAGTAGCGGCACCAACGTGGCAGCTGCACTTCGTCTTGCAAAGAAGCTAGGAGCAGGGAAGACGGTGGTCACCGTACTGCCCGACACCGCCGAAAGATATTTCACCACCCCTTTGTTTGAAGATTGAGAGGGCAGGATGGAAAAGGAAAAGGTAGCACGCATCAATGCGCTGGCAAAAAAGAAGAAGAAAGAGGGATTGACCCCCGAGGAGCTTGCCGAACAGCAAGTGCTTTATAAGGAGTACCTTGCCGAGATCAGAGCCTCCTTTGGCGGAACCCTTGAAAACACAGTGATCAAGCGCCCCGACGGCTCTGTTGAAGCGGTAAAGGATCGAAAAAAGAAAAACTGATAAAAAAGCTGACTCAATTTGCTTGAAATGGCATATTGAGTCATCTTTTTGATTTATCACCACGCCTCGTGCGACGATGATATGCCAAGCCTGCGGCTTG
>JAGBIB010000057.1 GCA_017935195.1 Clostridia bacterium | reverse complement strand
TGTCTTTGTCCGCCCGAAAGCAGACCGACCTTGGAGCTCAGACGGTTTTCAAGACCCAGATCCAGTGAAGCAAGAAGTGCTTTATACTCTTCCTTTTCTTTTTTGGTAATGTGCCAGGCAAGGGTTCTTCTCTTGCCTCTTCTCTTTGCCAGTGCCAGATTCTCGATGATCTGCATATCTGCCGCAGTACCCATCATGGGGTCTTGGAAGACTCTGCCGAGAAATTTCGCTCTTTTATGCTCGGGCATAGGAGTAATGTCGGCACCGTCGATCAGGATCTTGCCCTCGTCCGGCTTCCATACGCCCGCAATGGCGTTGAGCATGGTGGATTTTCCCGCACCGTTACCGCCAATCACCGTCACGAAGTCACCGTCCTTTAAGGTCAGGTTCAGTCCGTTTAATGCGGTTTTGGCATTGATCGTGCCGGGATTGAAGGTCTTACTGATGTTTTGAAGCTCAAGCATGCTTTTGACCTCCCTTTGCCTTGGTAAAATACTTCTTTTTCCAGTACGGTACGGCAAGGAATACCGCAACCACGATGGCGGACAGCATCTTTAACAGGTCTGCGTCCAATCCCAAGAAGATGACCGTCTGGTAGACGAAATAGTAGATCACGCCGCCAACGATCACACCGATGAGACGCACCGCAAGATTCTGCGAGATCTTGGAGATCACCGCTTCGCCGATGATCACGGCCGCAAGGCCGATCACGATGGCGCCGCGTCCCATACTCACGTCGGCAAAGCCCTGATACTGTGCAAGAAGGGCACCGGAAAGAGCCACGATGCCGTTTGAAAGGGTCAGTCCCAAGATCTTGGTGAAATCGGTGTTGATGCCTTGGGCACGGCTCATATTCAGGTTGTTGCCCGTTGCGCGAATGGATGCGCCCAGCTCGGTACCGAAGAACCAATAAAGGAAGGCAATGAGCAGAACGACGGCGGCGATCAGCACGAGAATGGACTTTACCGTGTCGATCTGCGCAAGGATCAGGTCGTATTTACGGGAGGGAAGAGCAACGTTTGCCTTGCCCATGATCTTCAGATTGACCGACCAGAGCATCAACTGGGTCAGAATGCCCGCAAGGATGGCGGGAATGCCCATAAAGGTATGAAGGATACCGGTAACGAAGCCCGAAAGCATCCCTGCAATCAGGGCGATGAGTAATGCCAGCCAGACGTTGACACCGTTTGTAACAAGAATGGCACAAACGGCACCGCCGGTGCAGATCGAGCCGTCCACCGTCAGGTCAGCCACATCAAGGATCTTATATGTGAGATAAACGCCGATTGCCATAATGCCCCAGATCATCCCTTGGGCAGCGGCACCGGGAAGGGCACCAAGCCAATTTAAAAACATGATGAAAACCTTTCGTTATAGGGAAATGATGCAGGAAAAGAGGGTGTTACGCCTCTTTTCCTGTGTTTTGTGAGAATTAGTTCTCGATGGCAACGTAGCCTGCTTCCTCAAGCTTTGCGGTATCGATACCCAGCTCCTCGCAGTTTGCCTTGTTATACTTCTTGGTGAAGGTGTCAACATAGGAGATGGGCATTTCGGAAACATCAGCCTCACCCTTTAAGATCTTGACAGCCATCTCACCGGTCTTATAACCCAGATCGTAGTAGCTGATGCTCAGGGTTGCCACGCCGCAACCGCCGCAGATACCTTCTTCGCCTGCGATGATGGGTGTCTTGGTGGGCAGAACCGCACCGTTGATCGCCTCGGTGCAGGTTGCTGCGGTGTTATCGGTGGGGATGTAGATCACGTCGGAGCCTGCGGCAGCCGCTGCCGAAACAACCGATACGTCGTTGGAGTCGGAGAAGGGGAAGTCCTTGCAGGTGATGCCCTTTTGCTCCAGATACTTCTTGACCTCTGCAACCTGGTAAGCGGAGTTTGCCTCGGAGGAGCAGTAGAGCATACCAACGGTCTTTGCCTCAGGGAAGAGATCAAGGATCATCTGTGCCTGCTGATCAAGGGGAGCGAGATCGGAGGTACCGGATACGTTGGTGCCTACAAGACCCGAGAAGTTGTCAATGTCCAGAGCTACACCGTATTCGGTAACGGAGGTGCCGAGCACGGGGATCTTTTCTGTACCGTTTGCAGCAGCCTGCAGAGCGGGGGTGGCGTTTGCAAGGATCAGGTTGACGTTCTTGGTCACGAAATCGTTAATGATGGTTGCGCAGGCGTTGGTGTCGCCCTGTGCGTTTTGCTCAATAAAGGTGATGTTTTCTTCACCGAACTCTTTGATGAGTGCATCCTTGAAGCCTTGGGTAGCGGCATCCAGTGCCACGTGGGGCTGGATCTGGCAGATACCGATGGTGTAGGTCTTCTGTTCGTTACAAGAGGAGAAGCCGATGCAAGCGGTGAGGACCATAGTGGTCATCAGGATAAGAGAAACAATCTTTTTCATTTTTGAAAATCCTTTCTGATTTCATAGATAATACGTTTTGATCGGAAGCGTGCCGATCAGTTTTCCAAAGCGGTGTAGCCTGCCGCCTTGAGCGCCTCGATGTCCATGCCCAACTCAGCGCAGTGGGATGCGTTATAAACCTTGATGCACTCCTCTGGGATGTAGATCTTCATTTCATCGACCTTTTGTTCTCCCTTGAGGATGGCTGCCGCCATTTTACCGGTGGTCTGTCCCAGCTTATAGTAATCCACACAAAGTGCGATCACTCCGCAACCGCCGCAGATGCCTGCATCTCCTCCCACAATGGGGGTTGCCGTGGGAAGCACCACATTGTTGATGGCTTCCGTGCAGCTTGCAACGGTATTGTCGGTGGGCACGTAGATCAGATCCGAGGCAGCCGCAGCAGCGGCGGCAACGGTGGCCACGTCACCCGAGTCGGTGAAGGGGAATTCTGTGCAGTTCAGTCCTGCCTTTTCAAGGTGTTCCTTCACCTTTTTGATCTGGTAATCGGAGTTGGGCTCTGCTGAGCAGTAAAGAAGCCCGATTTTTTCAGCCTTTGGAAAAAAAGAGGTGATCATCGCCGCCTGCTCGTCTAAAGGAGCAATGTCGGAGGTTCCCGAGACGTTATAGCCCACAAGCCCGTCGAAATCCTCCAAGGATAAAGCTGCTTCATAGGCGGTAATAGAGGTACCGAGCACCGGAATGGTGTCTGAGGAGTTGGCGCAGGCTTGAAGAGCCGTGGTGCCGTTTCCAAGCATCAGATCTACCCGTTTGTTTACAAAGTTGTTTGCAATGGTGGTGCAAATGGTGGTGTCGCCGTTGGCGTTTTGCACCAAGAATTCCACGTTATCCTCGCCCAATTCCTCTTTCAAGGCATCCATAAAGCCTTCCGTGGCAAAGTCAAGTGCGTCGTGGGGCATCTGTTGACAGATCCCGACCACGTATTTGCCTTCGGTCTTTTCTTCACAGGAAGACAGGATCAGGCAGGACAGAAGCAGTGCCGCCGCCAGGATCAGGGATAAGAGTTTTTTCATATCTCCTCCTTTTGTGATCAAACGCTGAAAATGTATTTCCATCCTGCGGGGGATCCTACTCGCAGGATAAAAATCGATAGGATACGTCTCGTTTACGAATAGTCCGTCCTTTTGGAAAATAAAAAACGCCCCTGTATATAACAGGGGCGAAAAAATTATTTCGCGGTACCACTCTGCTTTCATATTGACCTCTCGGTCAAAACCTTGGTAGGCTTAAAAGTCTTAACGATGTAACGGTCGTACCCGTTGTGTCTACTGCACTTTTCAACACACTGCTCGCAGAGGGAACTTCAACGGGATCTTACCAACGCCTTTCACCAACCGGCGCCTCTCTGTAGGCTTTTTCACCCATCTACTCTTTCTGCTCAAACGCATTTGACGGTCTATTCAATTAACAAGATGGGAGCATTTTAGCACCGTTTTTTTATTTTGTCAAGAGCTTTTTTGAAATTTTTTCAAAAAATATTCACCAATTCTTCTTGAATACCGTATGTTTATTCATGTGCAGATCGCACTTCGAGTGTTTAGGTCTGCCAAAACAGCAAGAAGTGGAGCCAAAAAAACGGTATGCCCCTGCCAAAGCAGAGGCATACCGGAAAAGAGAATTTATTCATCCTTCAAACAAAAGGAGGATCATTTGATCTCCAGCTCGGAAACACTGATGAAGCTTGCGTCGCCGCCTGCAAGACCGTAAAGTCTGATGCCCTGACACTGGGTTGCTTTATCAAGGGTGAAGGTGAAGGTCTCAAAGGGATCACCGAAGTCGGAACGCTTGTCCGAAACGGGATAGTCCTTGTCGGAGGTGTAGCCGGCATCAGTCCACTTTCCGTCAATGAGCAGCTGGATCTTCAGAGTACCGTTTTTGAACCAACCGCCGTTGCCGAAGTGACCGCCCTCGGTGAAGACCACCTTGGAAACAGTGGTGTCCTCATCGTACACATAGCCGATATATGCGGTGAGATCGGGATTCTTCACAGGGTCAAGCACCTTATAGGTGTCGTACTGCAGATTGTCCTTGCCGGTCTTGGCATCGGGTGCTACACCGTCATAGATGACACCGATATCCTTGGATCCGCCGCCTCCGGGCATTGAAACATAGCAGATGACCGTGCGGCCTGTGGGATTCACGGGAGTTCCCGTTACCTTGAAGGTTTTTTCTGCCACGGCCTCAGAGCCCTTATCACCGGTCACGGTAACCTTAACTGTGTAGTTTCCTGCCTTGCTGTAGGCGTAGTTTACGGGGATCACGTCATAGAATACCTGACCGTCGCCCATCTCGATCTTGAAGGAGACCACGTTTTCGCCTTTGTGGTAGGGGGTCAGCTCTCTGAAGGTGACCACGTTGCCTGCGATGGAGGCGTTGAGGAAAACATATACGCCATCGGGCCATTGCTCAAACTTCACGGGGGTGTACTTGTTGTCCTTAGGGATCACAAAGCTTCCCTCGGATTCCTTGGCTCCGTTATCAAGGATGGCTTCCTTCATGATGGAGTAGTTGAGCTCCACGATATCGTTGAAGGTGTAGTTGGTGGTGGCAAACTTGGTGCCGTCTGCATCAAGGCCCTTGGTGTATGCCTCGGGAAGACCCGATGCACCGTAGAAGTTGCCCAGAATGGAGGCTGCGCTGGAGGGGTTGCAGTCACTGTCCTGACCGCAACGGGTGGACAGAATGATGGTTTCGGCAAAGTCGCCCTTACCGTAAAGCAGACCCAGCATGATGTAGCCGGAATTCAGCTTTGCGTCGATGTTACTGGGGCCCTGCAGACGGGCACACAGATCGTTGGGCGCCCACTTTTCTTCAAGCATTGCCCAGTTCTTTTCAAAGCTGTCGCCTGCCTTGTAGCTTGCCATCACGTCATCGATGAGCATTCTGAACTGCGTGCCCTCGGGGATGACCTTTATACCGGCCTTCACAATGTCCTCAACAGAGGTGGCGGTGAAGGCTGCTGCGTGCATAGCGGACACGAACACACCGCCGTACACACCGTCACCGTAGTTCATGATGTGGCCAAGCTCAAAGGCGTGCTCTGCGGCCTTGTTGACCATACCGGGATACATCATGCCAAGAAAGTCGCACTCGATCTGCCAGTCGATGTCATCGGAATGGTAGTTGTAAAGATAGTTGCCCGAATCAGGGTAGTTGATACCGTTGTTCAGGTTGTCTCTTGCCTGCATATTGGCGTGGTCCATGAAGAAGGTAGTCTTTCTGAAGGCCTGCGCAATAAGCTTGGGATTGCAGTCGTAGCCATGACGCTGCATGGTATCAAGGAAGGGAACCTCCACGTAAAGGTCGTCCTGACCGAAAGCATCGTTGATGGTGGCGGGCTTCCAGCCGGGCATATTCGAACGGGGCATCAGCTGACCTGCCCAACGGAACTCGGTGGGTGCCGCCCATGCAACGCCTACCATCTGACCGATCCAACCGCCCTTCATCTTATCGAGGATCTCTGCTTCGGTGAGGGTGACCTCGGTAGTAGGAGGCAGATCGTCCTCGTTTTCGGAGGGAGAGGAGGATTCGGGAGCAGGGGTGGAGGGAGAGGGGGTAGGAGTAGAGGGATCGGTAGAGGAGGTCTTACCGGAGGAGACCGAAACGGAGACAGAGGAGCCTTCGCTTTCGGGCAGATCGGTGGTTGTGGGTGCGTTGCTGCATCCCTGCAGACACAGTGCCGCAAGACAGAGCCATGCGAATACTTTTAAAGATTTTTTCATAGCAAACTCCTTGTTTGTTTTTTTATACTTCTTTCTTTACGAAGGGCAGGGTCTTCTTTGCCATTTCGGTGATGGAAACCCGGTTAAAGCCCATGATGTTGCTCTCCAGCGTGTCGCAAACGCGATCGGTGAAGGCAGCGGGCAGGGCCTTGCGTCCCAGCATCACACCAAGGATGGAGCCGACGGTTGCACCGTTGCAGTCGGTATCGAAGCCGGTCATTACCGACATACCAACGGATTTTGCATAGTCCTTTTCACCGTAAAGCAGAGATGCGGCAACGATCTCAGCGTTGGAGACGGTATGAGTCCAGTCGTGACCGTTGTGCTCATCCCATCTTGCGTGGATGTCTGCAAAGCAGTCTTCCATGGAAACACCGCTGTTGTATTTTTCAATGGTCTTTTCAAGAGCTTCCACGATTCTGGAATTCTTGGGTAGCTCTGCCATACCGCGGCGGATGACCTTTTCCACATCGTCACAGCCGTATGCGGCAGCGAGCATTGCGGCCACCCACATTTCACCGTAGATACCGTTCTTGATGTGAGAAATGGCGGCATCTCTGTGGGCCATATCAGCGGCGGTCTCGGGATCGCAGGGGTTGATGTAGCCGAAGAAGTCGGCACGGATCTGCGCACCGATCCACTCTCTGTAGGGATTCTTGTATTCTGCGGATTCGGGAGGCATATAACCCATCACGAAGTTGCGGTATGCGATACGCTCTGCGGTGCAGTAGGCGTTCTTGACCTGAGTTCCAAGCCAGGTGTGGGCAACCTTTTCGGAGGTGAAGTCTCTGCCGTGCCACTGAAGCAGACGAAGTCCCACGATCATGTAGTTGGTGTCGTCATCACAGGGCATTCTGCCAAAATCTCTGGGATAAGCACAACCCTGAATGGGGTAGGAGATGCCCTCTGCCACCTCGTCGGTGATCTCTTCCTTGTCGATGTAGCGGGTCATGGGGTAGTTGTTGGTTCTCTCTAAAATCTTCTTTAACTCGTCGGACATGATGCCTTCCACGGGCTTACCCAGCAGACAGCCGCAGATTCTGCCGTACCAACCTCCAAGAAGCTTGTCAAAGAGGGTATCGTCATCGGGCATGGTCAGATCAAGCAGCTCAAAGGAGGCACGCTCGGCACGGATGCTCTCGATATCGCTGGGCTCAACGTAGGGGTAGCCCTCCTTCAAAGGAGCCTCTTGCACCAGCTTGAAAAGCACGTCTGCGATCTCGTTCTTATACTTGTTTTCGGGCATACGGAACACTGTTTCAAACAGGTCCTTATACTGCTCGATGTCCTTGCCTTCCTCAATGGACTGCTTGATCTCTACGTCAAGCTCCTTTGCATAGCATTCCCAAGTGGGCTGTTTTTCGTAAGAGGGCAGGATCTCTCTT
>JAGBIB010000004.1 GCA_017935195.1 Clostridia bacterium | reverse complement strand
CTCAATGGCAGACGCGGCAGGCTCTGTGATCGACTATTTTGACGGCAGGATCCTTTATATCAACGTAATGAAGAATATGTCGGTGGACTGCGACTGCTGTGCGGTGGCGGAGGATCCCTGCATGGGTGATATCGGGGTGCTGGCAAGCACCGACCCGATCGCCATCGACCGTGCCTGCCTTGATCTGGTCTATGCCTCGGACGATCCGGGCAAGGAGCATCTTATCAGGCGTATTGAGTCAAGAAACGGTGCGTACACCATCGACTGCGCTTTGGAGCTCGGCTACGGCTCGGTGGAATACGAGCTTGAGGAGCTTTGAAATGGAGGAGCGTTTTTCAAAGGAGTGGCAGGCGGTGCTTGACTACGCCCTGTCTCTTGAGGGTGCCACAAGCGATCAACCCTTTGAAGAGGATTTCATCACCACCGTCCTTCGGCATAGCGACAGCGGCAAGTGGTTCGGGCTGTTGATGAAGGTGCATCCAAAAAAGGTAGGCAGACAGGGGGAAGAGCCTTTGGAGCTACTCAATTTAAAGGCAGATCCCGAGGACGGAATGGTGGCAAGAGAGCTTTTCGAGGCGATCTTGCCTGCCTATCATATGAACAAGACCCACTGGATCACCGTGGTGCTTGATGGCAGCGTGCCGCAGCCCTTTGTCAACAGAATGGTCGCCAAAAGCTATCTTTTAACTAAAAAAAGGGGGAAAAAGAAGTGAAAACGGATGCATTTTCGGCAAAAAAGGCGTTAGGCCTTCTTCTTGCCCTGCTGACCCTTTTGATCCTTCTTGCTGCTTGCGGGCAGAAAAAAACAGAGGATCAGCCATCCCATGACAGTCCTCTGTCAGAGCGGAGTGCGGCGGAAGAAAACACGCCCTCAGGGGTGTCGGACGAAGAAAGTATGGGAAGCAAGGAAAGCGAGGACGGACAGATGAAGGTGAGCTACGAGTGTATTTCTCAGGATGAGGCAAAAAGGCTGATGGACGAAGGAAACTGCATTATTCTTGACGTGAGAGAGCAGAGTGAATACGACGAAGGGCACATTGAACACGCCATCCTTTTGCCCTATACGGAGATCGAGCAAAGGGCAGAGCAGGTGCTCCCAGACAAAGATGCCCTGATCCTTGTGTACTGTCGCTCGGGCAGGAGAAGCAAGATCGGTGCGCAAAGCCTTGCAGATCTTGGATATACCAACGTGAAGGAATTCGGCGGCATCATCGATTGGCAGTACGGCACGGTGAAATAAAAACGGCTTTTATAAGAAAAAGTTATTTGGGGCTTTGCCCCAACCCCCATTCAGGGGACTTTTTGTAAAAAGTCCCCTGAAAACCCTCAAAAACTTTGGAAGATGTTTTTTGAAAAAGGGTTTATTGACACGCAAAACGGGACTTTTCCTTTTGGAAAAGTCCCGTTTGATTTATTGGAAGAGGGGATAGAGGTCATTTCTTTGCAAGAAGGGAAGAAACGAACTGTCTTGCCGTTCTGCCCGATCTGCCTCCTGCAAGGGTGGCAAAGTGCAAAGCGCCCTGCTTTGTCTGCTCGTTAAAGGGAAGTCCCTCCTTTTCAAGCAGGGAGGAGACGATCTTCAGATAATCGTTTTGGCTTGGGGTGAAAAAGGCGATGCGCAGACCGAAGCGCTCGGCAAGGGAGAGCTTTTCGTTCATGGTGTCGGCGGCGTGCACGTCGCTGCCTTGTCTTTCGGCAAAGCTTTCGCTGACAAGATGGCGGCGGTTGGAGGTGGCGCAGAAAAGGATGTTTGGGCTTTGTCCCGCTGCTCCGCCCTCAAGGACCACCTTCAGCGACTTGTAGCCCCCGTCGCCCTCCTCAAAGGACAGATCGTCCATAAAGACCAGATAGAAAAACTGCTTTGAGGAAAGCACCTCCAAAAGGGCGGGAAGCTCCTCCAAATCCTCCTTGGAGATTTGCACCAGACGAAGTCCGCGGCGGTAGTATTTAAAAAGGAGGGCCTTGGTCATGGAGGACTTTCCGCAGCCGCTGTTGCCGTAAAGCAACACGTTGCGGAAGGGCTTTTTTTCAAGGAAGGCTTCCACATTTGCCTGCAGCTCTTCTTTTTGCCGCTCCAAGCAAAAGAGGCTTGAAAGATCGGCAAAGTCGGGTTTGGAAATGCCCCGAAGCGCCCCTTTTTGCCATTTGCAGGCAAGAAAGCGTGCCTCTTTTCCTCCGCCGAAGGCGCGATAGTGGTCAAGCAACCCTTCAAGCAGGGCACTTTCGTCCTTTTTTTCCAAAAGCATTTTCAGGGAGGCGTCGTATTCGGCAAAGCCTGCCGTGCGCAGAGCAGAGGGGGCATACCCCTCAAAAAGAGGATCGGGTGTGCGGGCAAAAAGGGCGGACAGATCGGAGCGCGCCAGCCTTTTCAGGCTTTCTCCCGGGGGCTGCCCCTCGGCAATCAGCGAAGAAAGGAGGTTTTCCTCCTCTAAAAGGGAAGTGATCAGGTATTCCTTTTCCACCTGACGGCTCACCGCCCTTGTTTCGGCAAAATATAAAAGCTCCTTTTGGGAGATCGCTCCCGCAAGGTCGGTATGAAAGACAAGCATAAGACACCTCGGTTTTCAAAACTGCCCCTATGGTAGCACACAAAAGAGAAGAAGTCAAGAAAAAGCTGAAAAATCACGCTGAAAGTCAAGACAAAAGGGCGTTTTTATGGTATACTGCAGATGCAAAAAAGAGAAAGGAGCAAGCATATGAATCATAGCGATCAGATCACCGCCGCCGTTAGCTATATCCACGCCCATTTAGAGGACGAGGATCTGAGCGCCCATCGGGTGGCGGCGCATTGCGGGCTGTCTGTTGACCATTTCAACCGCTTGTTTTTGGAGCATACCGGCTTTACGTTAATGGCGTATATCCGCTATCTGCGCCTCAATTGGCGGGCAAGGGTGTATTTGAGAAACAGACCGAAGATGAGCATTCTTCAAATCGCGCTGGAGTGCGGCTACAGCTCTGCCGAAAGCTTTTCAAGAGCCTTTCGTAAGGAATGCGGGATGACGCCCTCCGCATATAGAGAACGGGCAGTCCATGAGGGTCTGCCCCATAAGGATTTCGGACTGAACGCCACGCTCGGACGGCGTTTGGAGCGATCGTACCCCGATTTCAGACAGGCAAGAATTGGTGAAGCGGTGGACGTGCTTCTTTTAAAAAACGCCGTCGCATATGGCTTTGACGCCATGCGTATGCAGAGCTTTGGCGGTGCCGTGATGACCAAAAGCACCCCCTCGGAGGGCTTTTTGTGGTGTACCGAATATGACGGAAAGCTTGAATGGGCAACGGTCTTTGCCGACGACTACGATACTGTTGCAGACTACGTTAAGACCTTTAGCGACCGCGGAAGAGAATTTTCCTTTTTTACCCTTGATGACAAGGCTACCGTCAAAAAAGAGCTGGAGGCGCGGGGCATATTCTTTGGGACCTTGGAGCGTGTCCCCCGCAGGGTGTGCAAAAAAGCCCCCGATCTGCCCTTGCCCGCGGGCTATACCGTAAAACGCCTGCACCCCGTGAAGGATCGGGCGGTTTACGAGGAGTATCTTCAAGCTATAGGGGCAAGCGAGGGGGCAAAGGAAAACTACTACCGAAGCCTTGGCTTAAAATCGGAATTACACTACGGCATCTTCAAGGATGGGCGGATCGCGGGGCAGGTGCGGGGACATCTTGCCCGGGTGGGCGAGATGCGGATGAATACTCAGCTGGACGTTTCGATGCTTCAAGGGCGGCACGAAGAGACCTTTACAAGAGCCTTGCTTTCCTTTGTGGCGGCGCGGCTTTTGGAGGAGGGGATCCTTCCTTACGCCTTTTGCTATCTTTGCGGCGGGATCACCGCCGCCGATTGCGGGATCTGTGACGAGCATTTTAACGTTCTGCCCTTTGAAGAGGAGGCAGAGGAGCAAAACGCGAGGGCGCTGGGCTACGAAACGGTGAATATGAAATATACCATCACTCTTATTTAACGAACTGCGGAGAATATTGGG
>JAGBIB010000056.1 GCA_017935195.1 Clostridia bacterium | reverse complement strand
GCCGCGGGAGCTCGCTCACGGAGACTTAGCAGAGCCCGCCGCCGAAGCGAAGCGGAGGGCGGATTCCCGTACTGCTGTTTTCTCATGTAGCTATTTGGGGCGTTGCCCCAAACCCCATTTAGGGGACTTTTTTTAAAAAGTCCCCTAAAAACCCTCAAAAACTTTGGGAGAATGGGTGGATTTACCCCCCGATTTTCTTTTAAAAAGGGGGCGGCACGCTCACCGATTCTCTTTTGATTTTTGCCGGGACGTAAATCTTGCGGATATAGCCAAGGAAGATCATCCGGCATTTTCAATAGTGCCGTAAATGCGCAAATAGAAATCAATCATCATTTGAAGGGTGCGCTCTCTTGTCAGCAACAGCTCCTTGATGCTTTTGATCTTTTCAAGGGCTACGTCGGGAAAATACTCAAGGGCGAGAACGTTTCCGTCGGCGATCTTGACGGTCTGTGCGGATTCGCTGACGCATTGAAGCTTTTCAAGTGCATCTTCCATCGAGCTGAGATCTCCCTGCAATTCTGCGATTTGTAGATAGATCTGTTCTTTCGTCAGTGACTTGACGGAGGTGCTGCTTTGGGTATTCTTTGAAATCTTGTTCACTGTTCGATCTCCTGTAAATTTGGATATTTAGGTAGTTGGTCCGCTACGTTCTTTTAAAAAGGGTACATCCGTCGCTCTGGTTGTCAGGCAGTGGGCGCCTTTATAACCGATTTGCTTTGCCATTAAAAGGAGGGCGATTACGGTGCAGCTTGGGGTGGATAAAAACAGTCTGTGAGGTTCGTCGTTGATACGCAGATTCTGTGGATGTCCCATTCCCAATATGCACAGGTCGTCGATGACGCCATCGATCCGCTCCCCGTCGATCCCGCACTCCTTCATTAAAAGCGCATCCTCCAAAAGATAGCCATATTCCTTGGTCATAAGGTAGAATAAGGCGTGCAGGGTGTCTTCCGAGGAGAGTGCTTTAAAAATGCGGGGGTACTCCTCGGCGTTTTTCAGAATGCCGCTATAGCCGTCTTCGGACCTTGGAAACACCGAGAAGAAGGGGGTCTCTTGGTTGCAGACAAGGGTAAAGCCTCCCTCAGTCAAGATATAGGAGTCGTATTTCAGCGTTGTAAGCTCATTTTCAAGGAAGGTGAGGTCGATGGGCATCCGATGGTAAAAGAGCCCCTTCTGCATCTGCCAGCAAAGGGTGCGGGCAAGTGAGAAGCCGTCCTGCTCGTCGGCTTTTGAAAGCAGACGGGTGATCTTTTCTGCCACGTCTGAAGTATAGACCTCCTCGTTTGCAAAAAGAGTGTCAAGGGAGACACCAAGCTGTTTTGAAAGGGGCAAAAGCAACGGGCCATCGGGATAGGTGTTGCCGTTTTCCCATTTGGAGACCGCTTGCGGGCAGACTCCGAGAGCCGATGCCAGATCTTCTTGGGTGATGCCCTTTTGAAGGCGCAGCTTTTTTACGTTTTCGGAAAAGCTCATTGGTTGTCTCCTCCCGTCATTTTGATACCGCTGTTTAAATTGTAATTATAATAGCTTTCGTTGCAGGAGCGTTCGTAAGCAAGAGCGAGTATGGAGAGAAGCAACCCGTCCCCTGCAAAGCGATAAACCTTCACGGTTTGGTTTTCAAGATGGGCAATTCTGCCTTGACAGCAGTCAAGTGCGCACAGTTTATCCATCAGAAGAGCCGCCCTGCTTGGGGAAATGCCCGTGTTTTTTGAAAGATAATCGGCGGTAAAGCTTTCCGAGCAGGCAGGCTGATGGAGAAAATAAAGCAAGGGCAGGGCATCCTCCTTTGCAAGAAAGGCAAACAATCTGCCGATCCGTTCTTTTGCATCAGGGTCGTTTAGCCAGCAAAAGCCCGATTCGTTTGGAAGAAGCTGAACCGAGACGTTCAGGCTTTGAGAGCTGACGGTACACTGGAAATAATCGTCTGATGCAATCAAGCCGCGAAAGCTTTTTTGGATAAAGGCGGGCGTCTCCTGCTCGCTTTTGGGTGCGCAAAGACGTGGATATCCTTGGGAAATAAGGGCGCAGTTCAGCGAAAATGCCTTTTGAACTGCCTGCTTTCGTGAGTTTTTCTGAAGAAATTTGGAAACAAGGGTGGACGCATCCCGCGGTTCGGGAGAGTCCACGCCCAAAAGGGCATCTGTACTGATGTTAAAATAGCGGGCGAGGCTAACGAGCATGGGCAGGTCGGGAGAGGAGGCGTCGTTTTCCCATTTGGAGATCGTTTTGTTTGAGACGGCAAGCCCCTCTGCAAGCTCTTGCTGTGTGATCCCCTTTGCCGTACGCAGGGCGGTCAATCTTTGACCGAAGGTCAGAGTGCTCATAACGGAGTCCTTTCTGGTTTTCGTTTTCAAGTTCCGGTCCTTGTGAACACAGTATACACGAAACCTGTGGTAGAGTCAAGAGCGGGAAAATTTATAAATTCTCCGAATCGGAGAATTTTGAGATATCGCTGTTTTTTGTTCGGAAAAGTTTGAATGCACAATTCTTGTTACTCTTCCCAAACAAGCATGGTATACCGAAAGCGACCGTGCGGCTCGGTTTGTCGAAAAAACTTGACAAACCGATGTTTTTGTGATACAATTTTTTGGTCTTGAGGGTGTCACAAAAAGACACCCTTTCTTTTGCGGATCTGTCCCTGAGGTGGGCGGTATCCTGAAGAATTTGGAGGAATATGCTATGGATTTTTTAATCAACTTATTTTGGTTGGTTTTGGGCTTCGTTTTGCTGTCTAAGGGTGCCGATTGGTTTGTAGATGGTGCAGCGGGCATTGCAACCAAATTAAAGATCCCTCAGATCGTCATCGGACTGACCATTGTGGCCATGGGAACCAGCGCCCCCGAGGCAGCGGTGAGTATCAGCTCTGCCCTTAAGGGAAGTGCAGAGATCACCATCGGCAACGTGGTGGGCAGTAATATTATAAACGTGCTGATCATTCTCGGTGTTTCGGGTGTGATCACCGCTCTTGCGGTGCAAAAGTCCACAAAATGGGTGGATATTCCCGTAACCATCGGTTTGACTGTGCTCCTTCTTTTGATGGGACTTGACGGCAACATCACCTTGATCGACGGTATCATTTTGCTCGTTTGCTTTGTAGCGTATCTGACCTATCTGTTCGTGATGACAAAAAAGCATCCCGAGCAGGCAGAGGAGGCCGCGCTTCCCGCAGATTCTAACAAAAAGCATTTCTTGCTGAAGGCGATCTTGATGTCCGTGGTGGGTCTTGCGGCCATTGTTTTGGGTAGCAACTGCGCTGTGGACGGTGCCACCGGCATAGCCACCTTCTTTGGCGTCAGTGACCGCATCATCGGTCTGACGGTGATCGCTTTGGGCACCTCCTTGCCTGAGCTGTTCACTTCGGTTACCGCAGCGCTCAAAAAGAACAGCGATATTGCCATCGGCAACATCGTGGGCAGCAACCTCTTTAACATTCTGATGGTGGTGGGTCTTTCCTCGGTGATCACCACCGTACCCTTTGATTCCAAATTCATCGTGGACATACTTTTTGCCATCGGTGCCATGCTCATTTTGTTCCTTTCCTGCATCGTTTTCAAGAAGGTTGGCAGGATCACCGGTATCGTGATGCTGGTTTTGTATGCCGTATATTTCGTTTATCTGCTGATGACCGGCAGCGAGACAGAGCCCACACCCGAGGCGGGGGAGCAGCTCTCCTCGGCGGCAAGCTCTATCGCATCCGCTCTTACTTCCATGGTCGGCTGACCGTTAAACAGGAAAACGCTCCGTCTTCTTTGAAAAGAAGACGGAGCGTTTTTGCGATGCGGATATTGTACCCGACCATTTTTTGATAAAATGAGACAGAAAATGTATCATTCGATAAAAAACTGTTGACAATAGGCACATTATGTGCTATAATCGACACAGATAAAGGAGTAGCCGACGGGCAATCGTCCGTTCACCCTACCGTCATCCCGATCAGAAATGATCCGGTTCGTGATCAAATGGCAAGACTTATCCGCTTTTTTGCGGGTGGGTCTGTTTTTTTATGCAGGGAAAAGGGCGCATGGCTTGAGGCTCCCGTATTTTGGAGGAAAAAATGGATTTAAGTACCAGCATCGCACTTCTCGCCTTTGGCTTCGTACTTCTTGCCAAGGGTGCCGATTGGTTCGTTGACGGAGCCAGCGGTATTGCAACCAAATTAAAGATCCCCCAGATCGTCATCGGTCTGACCATCGTGGCCATGGGCACAAGTGCTCCCGAGGCTGCGGTGAGCATCAGTTCTGCCCTCAAGGGCAATGCCGACATCACCATTGGCAACGTTGTGGGCAGTAACATCTTGAATGTTTTGATCATTTTGGGTATTTCCTCGGTGATCGCCATTCTTGCGGTGCCAAAGTCTACCACATGGGTAGATATTCCCGTGACCATCGGGGCAACGGTCATCCTTCTGCTAATGGGACTTGACGGTGAGATCTCGCTTGTCGATGGCATCATCATGATCGTATGCTTCATCGCATATCTGACCTACCTGTTCATTATGACCAAGAAAAACCCGCCCGCAGAGAACGAGACCCCTTCGGTCGATGTCAACAAGAAGCATTTCCTGCTGAAATCGCTGGCGATGACGGTGGTGGGACTTGCCGCCATCGTTTGGGGTAGTGACTTGTCTGTAGACGGTGCCACCGCTCTTGCCAAGGCCTTCGGTGTCAGCGACAGAGTGATCGGCCTGACCATCATCGCACTGGGTACATCGCTGCCCGAGCTCTTCACCTCGGTTGCGGCTGCTATGAAGAAAAACAGTGACATTGCCGTGGGCAACATCGTGGGTAGCAACATCTTCAACATCCTGATCGTGGTAGGTGTATCTGCTGCCATCACCCCCGTGCCCTTTGACAAGCCCTTCATCATTGATGCCATTGTGGCTCTGCTCACCATGGTGCTTCTGATGATTTTCTGTCTTGCATTCAAGAAGTTAAACAGATTTGCGGGTATCGTGATGCTTTTGTGCTACGTAGGCTACTTCGTGTACCTTCTTTTGTCGGGCGGAGCACAGCCTGCAGAGCCCGAAGTGGGAGAACAGCTTTCCTCGGCGGCATCTTCGGCGCTGACCTCGGCTCTGTCATCGACTGCATTGCTATAGTTTTTTAAATCGTGAAAAAGCACCGAATTGGCACAGATTTTTGTGCCAATTCGGTGCTTTTTTGTTGTTTTGTCTGCTTATGTGTCATGAAGAGCGAAGCTTATTCGTTAGACCTTTCTTCTTCGGAGGGTGTGGAAGGTTCAGCAAGCTTTACAGTCAGCAGATTATTGCAGGTCACCTTTTGCTCTGTGCTGCCGTCATCTGCAATGAACCGTCCCTTTGTTTGGAAGCCGGTAAAGGAAACGTGCACGTAATCGCCAACCTTCAAATCAAGCTCGTCTAAGGTCATGAAATACTCACCGTTATCAAGAAGCAGATAGCCTCTACCTACGGCAACCACCCTGCCATAGCATTCTTGAGGCACAATGAGGATGGAAAGCCAGTCCTCATCTTTTCCCAAAACATCAATGGAAAAGTCGTTTTCCATCTCTGTCTCAAAGATATACCAGTGTCCATCATAGCAGTAGAACATGAAGTTAAAGCGTTCTCCGTCGGGGGAGGTATTCAAAAAACGCTCATTCATGATCAGTTTTATGTCATCGAAGGTGTATTCCACGATCATGGAGATCTTTGCGGGATCGGCACCGCATCTGACGATGCTTTTATAGAATTGCCCTTGTGTGTTCTCCAACTCCGCAGTAAGGTCTTTACAGGAGACAAGGGAGTAGAAAAGGTCATATTTAATACCGTTATAGAAATGGGAGGTGACTGTGTCCAGCTTATCAAGAGCGCTTTCAAAGGTGAAGCCTCGTTCAATTGCCTCGGAGGTGAAGGAATAGTCCACCGCTTCCTTTTGAAAAAGGGAAAAGTGCATACGGTAGTCATAGGTGATCTGTGAGTAGAACCACTGGGCAAACAACTCGACGCAGGGGTCTTTTTCGGGTGAAAAGCCCACGGCTTCTGCTTGCTCCGCAGGAAGCTTATTATAGTTCATCGACATGGAGACGGTAGGCTTATGGGCACTTTCTACAAGCATTTCCTTCCGAACCGTTTCATCCGCATGGCTGATCAGCGTCCATCTTCCGGGAATGAGATCGCTCTTATGCCGAAAAACGGCTATAGGGAGCAGAATGGCTATACTGACCAAAACGGCAACAAGGGGCAGAAGACGGCAGATTCTTTTTTGAAAAACTGTTTTTTTGAGGGGACGGGCGCATTCGGTGAGAAATGAGTCGGAAATCGTGGAAAAGGCATCGTTTAACTTTTCTTTTGAGCTCATTGCAATACTCCTTTCGTTTTTAAGTGGGTAAGAAGGCTTTTCTTCATGCGGTCGATGCGCAGATATACAGCGCTTGTGGAAAGGCCTGTGTTTTGGGCCAATGTTTTTGCGTCGTCCATGTACCAATACTTTCGAATGAACAGATAGCGGTTTTTTTGCTCCAGTCCCGAAAGCCATTCTTCAATTGCTTTCGTCAGCTCCTGCCGCTCAAGGGTTAGCTCAATGCTTTGCTCTGAGGGCAGAATGTCCCCGATCTCCTCAAGGCTGACGCTTTTTTGATCGTTACGCTTTTCGGCCTTGTTTTTCTTGTATCGTGTTAAAGCGGTATTGCGGCAAATGCGTGCGCAATAGGCAGACAGGCTTTGCGGGCGTTGCGGCGGGATGGTGTCCCAAAGGGCAAGCAATGCGCTGTTGAAGCACTCCTTGGCATCCTCTTGATTTTGAAGGATATTACTGCAAATGGTGAGCATCATGGGAGCGTACTGTTTGGACAGCTCGGTGATTGCGCTGTCTTTACGCGAAAAAAACAGCTCTATGATACGGCGATCATCCAAGATGATCACCTCCTTTCATGTGTCAAATCGTTTCTTCACCTATATAGTAGCTTTTTATCTGTCGATTTATCGGGGGATGAAAACAGTATAGCATATTTTTTTGAAAATGTAAAATTATTTGTACTCTTTTCTCCTCTCTTGACAAAAACGTCATTTGGTGATACTATAACTATGTATGGAAAACAGACTTTTAAAGGACGCCGACAACAGATCGGAAAAGAGAAATGGGATAGAAAAATGAGAGAATTGATTTTAAAGGGACTGAAATGTGCTCTTGCGCTGACACTTTCCGCAGCCGCTCTGATAGGGAGCACCTCCTGCTCCGATGGTGGAATCGAAAGTACGGGCACCAAGGGGCAGATCAATGTGGATGTGCCCCAGCAGAGTGTGTCGGGTGATACCTCCTTTGGAGAGGTGAGCGGCATACCCGAAAGTGAAGAGCAGCTCAAGGAGTGGGTGACCGCTTCCAAAAAATATGAAACAAGTTACCTTTCGGGCAGGGATACCAAGCAGGTTGCCTGCTATGTGGCAAGCGATCGGGCGATCCTTATAAGAAAGGTGTCCTTTGGCTTCGGACCCGACAAGGTGACCGCCTATGTTGCCGATATTTATCTTGAGGACATCCGTGATTTGATCGGATGCGTGCTTTTTGACGAGGAAGGCTCTATCTCCAAGGGTACGCCCGAGGACGTGATGAACACGGTGGAGGATGCGTTGTTCATTGTGAACACCGACTTTATGCGCAGCCGCTCCTGGGGACTGTACGTCAGAGGAGGAAAGGTCTATCGAAGCAAGCCCACGGCGGGCATCGATATCTGTGCCATAGGCACGGACGGCAAAATGGAGATCCTTGACGGTGACACGCTGGATGCCGAAAAGCTGATGGAGGAGGGAAGCGTCTGGCACGTGCTGACCTTCGGGCCCTCTCTTTTAAACGAGGACGGCACGCCCAGAAACAGCAACGAAGAATTCCGCATCAACGACAATTACAGCCGTCACGACGAGGACGAAACAGTTTCCTCTGTGGGCTTCCTTGCCCCCAACCCTCGCACCGCCATCGGACAGGCGGAGGACGGACACTACATTCTTGTTTCGGTGGACGGCAGAGATAAATGGTATAGCCGCGGGATGCGCTTTCCCGAGCTTTCCCATCTGATGTACGAGGAGGGTGCCTCGGTTGCCTACAATCTGGATGGCGGCGGATCGGTCTTTATGTACTACGACGGCAAGCCCGTCAATTCCAACACCGGCGGCAGAAGTCCCAGTGACTACTTCGTGATCCTCAAAAAAGAAAACTGAGCAAAGGACGGCTTTTCGGAAGAAAGCCACTGCAGGTATGAAAAACAACGTTTTTGTTGCAACCTTTTTGATCTTTTCAATGCTCTTATGTGCCTGCAGTACGGGCGGAGCAAAGACCACAACCGAATTCAAGGGTCAGATCGTGGCACCGGGTCTTGAAGAAAGCAGTCCCGCACACTCTCCCGCAAATCGGCCTTCTTCGGTTACGGAAGCCACAAAAAGCGCAGAGGAAAGCGCTGTTCCTTCTCCCCCTTCGGAAGAAAGCAAGCAACCGTCCTCTCCCGCACAGGAGCCTTCTATCCCGCAAAATGAGGAAGATCTGATCGCTGCGGTAAATGAGGGAAGAAAGAGCGGAGGCTCCTATTTTGATCGCAAGAGCGAAAAGGTGGTCGCCTCTTATTTTGAAGATGGCAAGGCCCTGCTTATCCGTGAGATCGTGGTGGGTGAAAAAGAGGATCGAAACGTTTGCTATATCGCAGATTTGTATCTTGACAATATCAAAGATCTGGTAGGATGCGTCTTTATGGACGAGGACGGCGGTGTTGTGAAGGGCTCTCCTCAGTACGTGGCAGAGCAATTGGGTGCGATCTTTATTGTCAACACCGACTTCATGCGCGGCCGCTCCTGGGGACTTTACATCAGAGGAGGACACATCTTTCGGGATAAGTCCACCAAGGGGATCGACGTTTGCTGTCTGCGCACCGACGGAAGGATGGAGATCCTTGACGGGGATACTCTTGACAGCAAGGCTCTTCTTGCACAGGGGGACATTTGGCACGTGCTGACCTTCGGCCCCTCTCTCTTGAACGAAGACGGCTCGCCCAGAAGTGAAAATGAAGGATTTCGCATCAACGACAACTATCAGGGGTGGAATGACGACACCTCCTATTACGGCTTTTTGAGCCCCAATCCCCGCACTGCCATGGGGCAGGCGGCAGACGGACACTATATCTTTTGCGTGGTGGACGGCAGAAATGAGGACGTTTCAAGGGGAATGACCTTTCCCGAGCTTTCCCATCTGATGTATGAGGAGGGCTCTGCCGTAGCCTACAATCTGGATGGTGGCGGCTCTGCCATGATGTACTATAACGGCAAGTATGTAAATACCCCCGCAGGAGGAAGAGACCCCAGCGACTATTTTTGTATCATCGGAAAAGAGAACTGAAAATGCATCCTTTCAAACACTTCAGAACCATTACGGCGCACCGCCACAAGGTGATGGTGCATTGCTTCAAGTGCGGCATCCCCTTTCAGGGATTGACCCACGATCTTTCAAAATATCACCCTTGCGAGTTTTTCGTGGGGAGCAAGCATTACACGGGTACCCGTTCTCCCAACGAGGGCGAGCGGGCGGAGAAGGGCTATTCCTCGGCGTGGATGCACCACAAGGGACGCAACAAGCACCACTTTGAGTATTGGACCGATGTTTCACCTGTCAGCAAGTTATACGAGCCTGTGAAGATGCCCTATCGGTATCTGGTGGAGATGGTGTGTGACCGCATTGCTGCCAGCAAGATCTACAAGGGCAAGGACTATACCGATGCGGCGGCACTTGAATATTTCCTCAGGGGTAGCGGCAGAAAGCAAATGCACCCCGAAACGGCAAGGGAATTAGAGGAGCTTTTGACCATGCTGAGGGATAAGGGTGAAAAAGAGACCTTTGCCCATATCAAGGAGCAATTGAAGCTTAGAAAAAAGGACAACTGAGAAGGGACGGCTTTTATGGAATTGGAATTCAATAATTCGGCGCTTCTTCTTGAGGAACGGGAAGAGGATGACTGCTTTGATCCGGAAGAAGTGTTGACTCTTGCGATGGATCTTTGCGAGTGTATGCTGGAATGCGGTGCGGAGGTGCACAGAGTGGAGGATACCGCTGAGCGCATTTGTCGGGCGTATGGGGCAAAAAGAGTGGAGATCTTTGCAATGACCACGCTGATCACCGCTACCATCGTGATGGAAAACGGCAAGAAGAGCACTCAGGTCAGACGGGTGTACGCCAGTGCCAACGAGCTTTATAAGATTGAGAAGCTCAATGCTCTTTCAAGAACCATCTGCCGCGATACCCCAAAGCCTTCAAGGATCCTTGGTCAGATCGCCGGCATCAAGAGAAAGCAGACCTACCCCACGTGGCTTCGCTATGTGGGGGGATTTGTGGGAACGGTGGGCTTCTCCCTCTTTTTTGGCGGCAACCTGTGGGATGCCCTGCTTTGCGGATTGATCGGGTTGATCGTCTGTCTCCTGGACTTCAACCGCCCCAAATACATCAATCAGATCGTTTACACCGTCTTTGTTTCGGCGGTTGCCAGCTTTCTCAGCTGGCTGGTCACCTCGCTTTGCACCGGATACATCGATGTGCATTTGTCCACCATCAACATCAGTATCATTATGCTGCTCATTCCCGGGCTTGCACTGGGCAATGCGGTCAGAGATCTGCTGTGCGGAGAGCTGGTGTCGGGTGCGGTGAAGATGCTGCAGTGCATTCTGATCGCCGCCTCCATCGCCACGGGCTTTACCTGCGTCCTTCTCTTTTTTGAGGGCGACACCTCCACTTATCTTGGAGCAACAAATCCCTTCTCCATGATCATCAACGGTGGCGTGGGCGCCATTGGCTTCTCGGTGTTGTTCGGAGCGCATCCCAAGCGCTTGATCTATGCCACCCTTGCGGGCATGATCTGTACCTCTTCCTATATGCTGGTGGAGGATCTTGCTCCCACTACGGGCTTTGGGTGGCTGTTCCTTGCCAGCTTTGCGGGCGGTGCGGCTTGCACCCTCTATTCCGAGGTGATGGCAAGAGTGTTGAAAACTCCTGCCACCGTCTTCCTGATCCCCGGACTGATTCCCATGGTGCCGGGAGGATCGCTTTACTATACCATGGCCTTCCTTGTGCAGGGCGATCAGGCTACTGCCGCACAAAAGGGGATCGATACGTTGTGCGTGTGCTTGGGCATTTCTGCGGGCATCGTGGTGATGTCGGTCGTCGGTCAGATCTGGCGACACACCGGACAAAATGCACTTGAAAAAAGAAGGGCACGGAAGGAAAAAACAACTAAAGGCTGAAACCATGAACAAACAACCACTGATTTACGCAAATTATCACACCCACACCGTTCGTTGCAACCATGCGTCGGGCAGCGAACGGGAATATGTGGAGGAGGCGATTGCCGCAGGCTTGAAGGTCCTCGGCTTTGCCGACCATAGCCCGTACATCTTTCAGGGCGACTATTATTCCTCCTTCAGAATGCGCCCGCAGGAGCTCTCCTCTTACGTGGGGGAGCTGCAGGCGTTAAAGAAGGAATACGAAAAGGAGATCGAGATCCACATCGGTCTGGAGGCAGAATATTACCCCGACGTTTTCGAGGACTACAAGGAGCTGATCAGAGATAGCGGGGTGGAATACCTGATCCTCGGGCAGCATTATGCGGGCAAGGAGCCCTCAAAGCGCTATTCGGGCAGGGCAGATGACGATGAAGAGCGTCTGCACTTGTATGTAGACTCGGTGCTTGAGGGGGCAAGGAGTGGCTTTTATTCCTATATTGCCCATCCTGACATTCTGAATTTCACCGGTGACTACCGACTGTTCATCAGCGAGATGGATCGTCTTGTAGAGGGCATTGTGAAGGAAGATCTTCCCCTCGAGATGAACATTCTGGGGTTGAGAGAGGGACGCCACTATCCAAGAGAAGACTTTCTTGCCTTGGTTTCCAAGCACGGCGGAAAGATGATCGTGGGGTGCGACGCTCATCGTCCGCAGGACGTATACGACGAGCCCACGCTAAAAAAAGCCTTTGAATTGCTTGAAAAGTACGGTATCGAGCGCACCGAGCAGGTGGATATCCACCGTCTTGAAAGACTGCTATAAGACAAAAAACGACCTTACAACAGAAAGGAAGAAGAATATGAAGATCAATCCCGTTAAGGGCACAAACGACTATTTGCCCGAGCAAACGGCTTTACGTGACCGTTTGCAGGAGACCATCCTGTCGGTGTACAGAGCCGCAGGCTACAACCGCATCACCACTCCCATTTTAGAGGATATCGAAAACCTTGACAAGAGCGAGGGTGGCGAGAACTTGAACCTGATCTTCAAGGTGATGAAGAGAGGGGAAAAGCTTGAAAGTGCGCTGGAAAAGGGCGACTACAAGAATCTGGCGGATATGGGTCTGCGCTACGATCTGACCCTGCCTCTTTGCCGCTACTATGCGGCAAACCGCGCACATCTGCCCACGCCCTTCAAGTGCATCCAGACCGACCGTGTCTACAGAGCCGAAAGACCCCAGAAGGGCAGACTCCGTGAGTTTGTGCAGTGCGACATCGACGTGCTGGGCGATAGCGGAAGCGACTGCGAGATCGAGCTGATCGCCACCACCGCCAAAGCTCTTTTGAAGGTGGGCTTTGAGGGCTTTACCGTAAAGGTCAACGACAGAAGGGTGCTGCGCGCCGTGCTGACCGTTTGCGGCTTTGAGGAAGAAAAATTTGACAGTGTCTGCATCAGCCTTGATAAGCTTGACAAGATCGGGGCAGAGGGCGTGAAAAAGGAGCTGCTTGAAAAGGGCTGCACCGAGGAATCCGCTGCCAAGCTGCTGACCCTCTTTGAAGAGCAGGTCACCCTGAACAGAGCCCTGGAATTTATCGGCAAAGAATGTGAGGCGGGCGTAAGACTGCAGGGCATCCTTGAAAGCAGTCTGTGCCTTGCAAAGGACAGATATAACGTGGTCTTTGACCTGACCCTGATCCGCGGACAGGGCTACTATACCGGTACCGTTTTCGAGGTGGCTTTGCCCGGGTACCCCGGTGCCATCGCAGGAGGCGGCAGATACGACAATCTGGTGGGCAAGTTTATCGGTGAGCAGGTGCCTGCAGTGGGCTTCTCCATCGGCTTTGAGCGCATCTTCGGCATTCTGCAGGAGCAGGGCATGAGTGTATCTCTCGGTGGCAAAAAGAAGTTGGCGATCGTCTATGAGGGGTCCTTTGCCGATGCCTATGAGGCAGCGGAAGGTCTGAGAGAGGATTACGATTGCGCTCTCTATTTAAAGCCCAAAAAGGTGGGTAAGCTCCTTTCAAATCTTGAAAAGAGCGGTTTTAGCGGCTTTGCATACGCTGAAAATATCGGAGAGATCCGTTTCTTTGAGCAGAAATGATCGCTAACGAGAGCGACAAGGAGGAGTTATGGCAGGCTATAGCAGAATGACCATTATGTCCATGAGCGAAGAGGAGATCAAAAGAGTGCTCACCGAGGAGCGAGACACCCTTTCCGACTACACCGCCTTTATGATGGTGGAGGAATTAAAGCGCAGAGAAGAGCAGGGAGACGAACCTCTTCCCACCGCCGAGGAGCTTGAGGAGCTTGAAGAGGGGGACGAGGACTCTGAGGAGCTTGAGGACGGGGAGGATCCCGAAGAGACTCCCGAAAATGAGGAGGACTACGAGTTCGTAGAGGACATCGAGGATATTGAAAACGTGGAGGAGCTTGCCCCGGAGGATCTTGATGAGAGCCTCAGCGACGAGCAACGGGCCGAGATCAAGCGCCAAAGACAGATCGAGGAGCTTGAAAAGATCAAGGAAGATCGGAAAAAGACGCTCATCCTTGCCTGCGTGGGCACGGCGGTTGCCGCCCTTGCCATCGCAGGCTTTATGGTCTATTTAAGCCTTTCTGGACAGCTTTAAAAGGAATAAAACGACCGTTTCAACAATAGTTGAAGCGGTCGCTTTTTTATTGTTTGCGGATCCGGGACGAAAAAACACCGCTTGTATTCAAAAAACGACCGAAGAGGCAAAAAACGGGATTTTTGATGAAAAAGATGCTATAATACCTCAGAGCCCAAAAGGAAAGGATGATGGTGTTATGGAAGCAATCAAAACGGTGAATTTGACCAAAAAGTATAAAGACGTGGTGGCGGTTGACCAACTGAATCTGACGATCGAACAAGGAGAGCTTTGCGCGCTTTTGGGGGTCAACGGCGCGGGCAAGACCACTACGGTTAAAATGCTGTCTTGCCTTACAAGTCCAACGAGCGGAGACGCCTTTCTTTTGGGAAAGAGTATACGCACGCAGGCTTCGGTGGTAAAGGAAACGATTGCCCTTTCCCCCCAGGAAACGGCGATCGCTCAGCGGTTGTCGGTGAAAGAAAATTTGGAGCTGATGGGCGCCGTTTACCGACTGAAAAAAGAAGAACGGGAGGAGCGCATAGCAGAGCTTGCAGAGAATTTGGGATTAGCGGAGGTGCTTTTAAAAAAGGCGGGTAGCTTGTCGGGCGGATGGCAACGCAGGCTGAGTATCGCAATGGCTTTGATCGCAGATCCGCAGATTCTCTTTCTTGACGAGCCCACGCTTGGCTTGGACGTTCTTGCCCGCGGGGAACTTTGGGAGCTGATCGGATCGCTGAAGGGACGAGTCACGGTGGTGCTGACCACCCATTATATGGAGGAGGCGGAGGCGCTTGCTGATCGGGTTGCCATTATGAAGGACGGTCGGCTTTTGGTGTGTCGAAGCGTGGATGAACTTAAAAAACAGGCAAAGACCGACCGTTTTGAGCAGGCGTTCGTGCGCATCGTGAAGGGGGAAGTGTGATGAAAACAATGGCTTTTGCAGTAAGAAACGCTAAGGAAATTTTGCGCGATCCTTTGAACTTGGCGTTTGGGTTGGGCTTTCCTCTCGTTTTGCTTGTTTTATTGAGTGCAATACAGGCAAACATACCGGCATCCCTTTTTGAGATCAACTCGTTGGCACCGGGCGTGATGGTGTTTGGACTTTCCTTTATCACTCTTTTTTCTGCAACGATGATTGCAAAGGATCGGTCAAGCGCGTTTTTGTGGCGTCTTTATACTACGCCGATGACGGGTGTGAACTTTATTTTCGGCTACACCCTTCCGCTGTTGCCCATCGCCTTGGCACAAAGCGCCGCGTGCTGCGTTGCCGCGCTGCTTTTGGGATTGGAGCCTTCTGTTAATATACTTTATGCACTCTTTTTAGAGGTGCCCGTTTCGGTGCTTTATATTGCGTTAGGGCTTCTTTGCGGAAGTGTATTGAATGAAAAGCAGGTGGGCGGTGTGTGTGGTGCGCTTCTTACAAACCTTTCGGCGTGGCTGTCGGGCATTTGGTTCGATTTGGATCTGCTGGGGCAGACCTTTGGAAAACTTTCCCGTTTGTTGCCCTTCGTTCACGCAGTAGAGCTGCAAAGGGCGGTTATTGGAGGTGCATTCGGTGCAACACTTCCGCATCTGCTTTGGGTGCTGTTTTATGATGCACTATTGCTTTTTGCGGCGGTGACGTTGTTTCTTAAACAGATGAAAAAGCAGTGAATCATAACCACCCGTCAAACGGGTGGTATGCACAAG
>JAGBIB010000055.1 GCA_017935195.1 Clostridia bacterium | reverse complement strand
TATCCTTTGCGATCACCAGCTCCTCGTCGGTGGGGATGAGGTAAACGGCAACCTTGGAATCGTCGGCGCTCAGCTTTGCAACGCATCCTCTTGCCTTAGCGTTTGCTTCCTCGTCGATCTTGATGCCCAGATAGTCCATATTGCTGCAAACGTCGCGGCGGATGGAGGAGTTGTTTTCACCGATACCTGCGGTGAAAACGATGGCATCCACGCCGTTCATAGCGGCGGCGTATGCACCGATGTACTTCTTGATGCCGTAGATGAGGATATCGTAAGCCAGCTTTGCATCAGCACCGTGGCCGTTTTCATTGGTCTCGATCTCGCCTATCACGCTTCTCATATCGGAGGAAACCTCGGAAACGCCCTTTAAGCCGCAAGCCTTGTTCATAAAGTTGTTCACGTTTGCGGCGTTCAGCTCCTTGTAGCCCTCGGGTCTATCCTCAACGGGGATTCTCTCGTAGTTTTCAATGAGGAAGGGAACCACTGCGGGGTCCATATCACCGGTACGGGAGCCCATGATGATGCCTGCAAGGGGGGTCAGACCCATGCTGGTGTCCACGCACTTACCGTCCTTGACGGCAGAGATGGAGGAGCCGTTTCCAAGGTGGCAGGTCACGATCTTGCTGCCCTCGGTCTTGCCAAGGATCTTGCACATCTCACCTGCGATGTAGCGGTGGGAGGTGCCGTGTGCGCCGTAGCGGCGGATGGCGAGTGCCTCGGAAACCTTCTTGGGCAGGGGATAGGTCTTGGCAACCTCGGACATGGAGGAATGGAAGGCGGTGTCCATAACCAGAACCTGGGGAACGTTTGCAAGCACTGCGGTGATGCCCTGAATGCCCTGAATGTGAGCGCCGGTGTGCAGGGGAGCGAGAGGTCTGCACTTTTCAAGGTCAGCCAGTACCTGCTCGGTAACCAGCACCGATTCGGAAAAGTAAGGGCCGCCGTGCACGATGCGGTGACCTACTGCCTCGATCTCGTCCATAGAGGAGATCACGCCGTATTCGCTGTTGGTCAGTGCGTCCACTACCAGACGAACGGCAAATGCATGGTCGGGGATGAAGACCACGGTTTCATATTCCTTGCCTGCAACCTTGTGCTTGATCTTGCCGCCCTCGGTTAAACCAATGCAGTCGCAAAGACCCTTTGCAAGCACTTCGTAATTCTTGTTTGTGTCGAAAAGCTGATACTTTAAGGAAGAGCTTCCGGCGTTTACTACCAGTACGATCATTGTTACCTCCTGAAATTTGACAAACTGAAAATTTTGTGATAGAATATCCACATACACATCTATTATAGTACAAAACTTTCAAAATTTCAATAGTTTTTTATAAAAAGAGCGGTCGGAGGAAGAAAAATGCGGGTCATTGCCGTTATTTGCGAATACAATCCCTTTCACGAGGGTCATCAATATCTGCTAAAGCAGGCGCGCGCCCTTTTTGAGGGAGAGCAGACCGCTCTTGTATGCATTATGAGCGGCGATTTCGTCCAGCGGGGCGAGCCTGCCGTCTTTGACAAATACGCCCGTGCCAAGAGCGCCCTTGAGGGCGGGGCGGATCTGGTTTTGGAGCTGCCCGCCCCCTACAGCTGCTCGGTGGCAGAGCATTTTGCCGCCGCGGGGGTGTCTATCGCCCACCGCCTTGGAGTGGTGGACGAGCTGTGCTTCGGCAGTGAAGGGAAGGACGAGAAAGCCCTTTCTGATATTGCCCTCCGCCTTGAAAGCCCCGCGTTTGCCCAAGCCCTTGAAAAGGAGCGGCAAAGGGACAGAGCCCTTTCCTACCCCAAGCGCCTTGACAGCGCCTATCTTGCCCTTTACGGACAGCCGTTGGCGCTATCCTCCAACGAAATTTTGGGGGTAAGATACCTCACCTCTCTGAAAAAGGAGGGGGCTTCCATCACCCCCCACGCTCTGCCCATGCTTGAAAGGGTGTGCGCCTCAAGGATCAGACAGAGCCTGCGGGAGGAGCAAGCCCCCGTGGCGACCCTTGAAAGAGGAGAATGCGCCATCCTTGCTATGCTGGATCTTTGGGGGAAGGACGACCGTTTTTCAAGGAATGCACGCTACTGCGAAAGCCTGAAGCAACTTTTTGAAAGGGTACGTACTGCCAACGATACCGATGCCAGACTGAAAAGAGAGTTGCTCTTCACCCTTTTTGACCTGCCCGAGGGATATGAAAAAACGCCCCCTGCCTTTACCGTCCTGCTGGGTGCAAACGAACGGGGAAGAGCCTTGCTTTCGGAGATTGGAAAAAAGGGAAGCATCCCTGTGGTGTCAAAGCAGTCGGCAGGGGGAAAGGAGATCGGTGCCCCCTTTGAAGACTATCTGCGCCTGCAGCGGCTTTACGCCCTTTTCTTAAAGGATCAGCCCCGCGCAAACTTTCTTTTTGAAAAAAGACCGGTGATCCTTTAAAAAGCGCATCCTGCGGTCAGACCCGAAAAAGCAAACTTTTTTAAAAAAGCCCTTGCGCAAAAGGGAAAAGTGTAGTATAATGAACTGAATGGATATAAAATACTCTGAAGGAGGAAGAAATAGATGGCAATCGAAAGCACCGTAAAGGGCAAGTACCTGATGTTCAAGGGCAAGCCCTTGGTAAGAGAAGGCAATCAGATCTGCTACGGCGATCTGCAGAAGGATGAATACGTTCTTTATTTAATGATCATCGCCAATAAGACCGTAAAGGTGGGCGATAAAGAGGTGGAGGTACCCGCAAAGGTGCTGGGTCAGATCATCAAGAGCGACCCCTCGGGCTCTCCCTTTGAGAGAATGGTGAAGCAGTTTGACAGAAACGATCTGTATGAAGCGTTCACCGCAGGACTCATTCAGCTTGAGCGCCTTGCGAAGAAGTAATTTTAAGAACGGGCGTTGCTTTGGGCAGTGCCTGTTTTTGCATAAGGAAGTTTTGCCGTTTCAACCAATGGTTGATTGACAGTGTCGCTTTTGCATATTATAATGAAATAAAAACGAGGAGGCGCCGATGAAAAGGTATTTAAAGCACACGGGAAAATATTTCATAGGCATTTTGGGTGGACTTTTCGTAGCAATGCTTCTCGTTCTTGCCGTGAGCTTTTTGTCAAGATTCTTTTTTGAAAAGGGTTCGGTGGCAGAAGTGGCACTGAGCGCACTGGTTATGGCGCTGGGCTTTTTCGGGAATTTGTTTGCCGTGGCTTTTCAAAACGGCTATAAAAGCGCCGAGCCTCAAGGGAAAAACATCATTTTTTCGGTTTTGGCTGCTTGTTTTATTCAAGTGGCGATTTGTGTTCCCTTTTCCTTTGCCATCTATGCCGCAGGTCCGGCGTACCCTCTTGGCGAGCTGCTTTACCGAGCAGTAAACGGCTGTCCTTCTCCCGTCGGGACACCGAATCTTTACGTTTTCTTGTGTATGCTTCCTATCATTCCTCTTTGCGTGGGCGTAGCACTTATAGGTGAACACCTCGGTGCAAAGAAACGGAAAAAGGAACGGGAAAAATTGCATTTGGGCGATCATAATTAAAAAAACTCTTGCACCGCGTGCAAGAGTTTTTTGTTGGATCAATGAAATCAAAGCACGGTATCAAACTCGAAAATGGTGGTGAAATCGTAGATCTCGCCGGGACGAAGCACGCAAGAGGTGAACTTGTCGTTGTTGGGGGAGTTGGGCCCGAACTGAGTCTCGGTGCATACGGCGTGCAGAGGTCTTTGGGGAACGCCGCCCTTAAAGAGTTCCGGACCGTTCATCACACAGCCGGTGTAGATCTGGAGGTTGGGCATATTGGTGTAGACCGTCAGGCTTCTGCCCTCTTCTCTGTCGCAGATGAAGGCGGCACGGCAGATCATCCCGTTTGCTCTCAGCTTGAAGTTGTGGTCGATGGGGTTCTCGATGGGCTTTAACTCTCTGAAGTCAAACATCGTGCCCTCCACGGGAGCAAACGCCTCGGGCAGAGGGATCTGATTCTCGTCCACAGGGGTATAGTAATCGGAGTTGATCCACATCTCGTGATCCATCACGGAGGGACCGTCCACACCGCGCAGGTTGAAATATACGTGGTTGGTCAGGTTGCACACGGTGGGCTTGTCGGTTCCTGCCATATAGGAAAGGATCAGGCGGTTGTCCTCGGTAAAGGTGTAGGTCACCTCCACCTTCAGCGTGCCGGGATAACCCTCCTCACCGTCGGGAGAGGTGTAGGCAAAGCGCACGCCCGCACCCGTTTCGTTTTCAAAGGTCACAGCGTCCCAGATCTTCTTGTCAAAGCCTTCCTTGCCGCCGTGGAGCGAGTCCTCCTTGCAGGAGTTGACGTAAAGAGTGTATTCCTTGCCGTCAAGGGAGAATTTTGCACCGCCGATGCGGTTGCTGAATCTGCCGATGAGGGCGCCCTGATAGCCTGCGGCGGAAAGATAGCTTTCAATGTTGTCGTATCCGCAGACGATGTCCTTCATATTGCCCTCACGGTCGGGCATAACCAGCGACTGAATGGTGCCGCCGTAGTTGAGCAGGGTAACCGATGCGCCCATTTCGTTTTCGATGGTGTAGGCGACCACCTTTCTGCCGTCGGGAAGCTTTCCGAAAATACGGGAAGTGATATTCATAAGGGATCTCTCCTTTTGTGTTCATTTTTTATATTGTACCTCTTTTTTCCTCTTTTGTCAAGGGCAAATGCGGCAAGGAGTGCGCTGCTCTGTAGCGAAGGCAGTCGGACGAGGGTGCGGCGCACGGGTGCAAAAGGGTTCTTCCGAAAAAATAAAAAAATCGAGAATATTTTTCAAAAAGCCGTGACAAATCGAAAAAACACGACTATATAGGTGAAAGGCTCTTTCCCACCGCATACCGCAGGGTGCAAAAGGGCTCTTGAAAAAAATAAAAATTTTTTGGAAAAATTTTTGAAAAGCTTAAAAATTTTCGCAAAAAAAGC
>JAGBIB010000054.1 GCA_017935195.1 Clostridia bacterium | reverse complement strand
CCGCTCCCGAAGGACCCGCAGTAATCAAGATCGCATCCTGGTGGAACATCGGTTGGGAAAACTGGATCAACTCCCCCAACAACCCCAACAACGTTCCCGACGCTACTGATGAAGAGAAGCAGCCCGGCGTAACTCAGCTGCTGGTTGAAATTACCGATGCAAACGGCGCTAAGATCGATATCGATCCCGAAACCACCACTTGGAAGATCACCATTTCCGCAGGCGACGAGAGCAAGACCATTGAGATGGATCCCGCTACCAAGGCTCTGGACTACAACCTGTACAGATTCGAGACCTGCTTGGGCGAGGGCGACAATCAGTTCGTTCCCGTGAAGGATACCGACTACACCGTACAGATCACCGTTTACGGTGAGGACGGCGCAGAGCTTTACAAGAGCGAAGCTGCTTCCGGATTCGTTTGCACTATGGATCCCGTGGTTCCCGAAGAAGAGCCCGTTGATCCTCCCGTTGATCCTCCCGTAGAGCCCACCGTTGGCACTCTGACCATCGCTCCCAAGTACGATTCCATCGGTAACTGGAGAAACTACACCTGGTTCATCGTTGGCTACTCCTCCGATGCAGAGGCAAATGCCGACATCAACAATAAGCTGAAGGACGGCACCTACACCCTGAAGGTTGTCATCACCGACGAGACCGGCAAGACCCACACCATTTCCAAGTATGCGTTTGATCACGTAGACGAGGATTGGGGTGCAGTTGGCGCAACCCACTGGGGCCACGACGGTTCTTATCTGAGAATCTGCGCTTCCGACTACGGCATCGCTCCTTCTGCAGATCACGTTTACACCGTAACCTTCGAGATCTACGAGGGTGAGACCCTGAAGCACGCAGGCACCTCTGCGGATGGTGCATTCGGCGTGAACCCCGACAACGGCAACTCTGTTGCATGGCAGGAAAGCGGCGCGATCGTTCTGGAGAATCCTCCTTATCTCTACGATGAGGCTCAGCCCGTTGATCCTCCCGTTGATCCCATCGATCCTCCTCAGGCAGGCGACGCTACCGCAATCATCGCTGTTCTGGCGATCGTTGCACTCTTCGGCGCAGCTGTTGTGACCAAGAAGGTTTTCGTGAAGTAATTTAATACTTTTCTATCGGACGAAGATGCTTGCGGGCAACCGCAGGCATCTTTTCCTTTTTTTAAAAACAAGCGCCTTTTTCCCGTATTTATACTGAAAAATGCAAAATATTCACACTTTATCTATTGCCTTTTTTCAAAAACTATGATATGATATCCCCAGTCGTATATGCGACAAAAAAACGAAAGAGAGAATTAAAAGAATGAAAAAGTTTTTATCAATTCTCATGGCACTGGCTCTCCTTTTATGCGGTGCGGCAGTCTTTGCAGTTTCCTCTTCTGCCGAAGAGGTGTATCTGCTGGAATCCGCTTCCGATTGGGACTACCTTGTCTATGAGGAAGACCCCGCTGCAGGTCTAACTGCAACCGCTCCCGAAGGCTGGTTGACCGGCACTGACACCGAAACATCTTGGGAAGAAAGCACCGCTCCTTTTGCAGGTCAGGGCGGCAACGGTTTGGCAGTTACCTTCTTTGAATACGCTAACTTTTCCGCATTTCTGCGTACCACCTTCACCGTTGAGGATCTGTCTTCTGTGAAGGAGCTGGAGTTAAATGTAATCTATGACGAGAATCCCACAATCTACTTAAACGGTGAGGTTCTGTGGTCCGCTGACGGCTATCAGGACAGAGATTACGTTACTTACAACGTTTCTGACAGCATTTCCCTGCTGAAGGAAGGAGAAAACACTCTTTGCGTTGAGTTCAGCAATGTTTACGGTGGTAGCATCTTCGATGCATATCTGGTTGCATACGATGAAATCACCATCGTGGACGAGGAGGGCTACGTTCAGTTCTCCGGTGCTACCAGCGAAGGCTTTGTCTCCTTCGGCGGCATCAACGATCCCACCAACGTTCTTGACGGTGACCAGAGCTCCGTTTGCGGAAGCGGTTGGAACCCCGATGTGACCCAGTCCATTACCGCTACCTTCAAGGGTGCTGCCAAGATCACCTCCGTTTACGTGCAGTGCAAGAACGAGGGTACCACCACCCATGAGGACGGCATTACCAGAGGTTCTTATGACATCTATCTGATCAATGGTGATACCGAAACCAAGATCAACGAAGAGCCCGTTCCCGCTCTGACCATTGACGACGGCGGCTACACCATCATGCTGGACGAAGCTACCGAGGCTACCGGCGTGAAGATCGTCATCACCGACTGGCTGGGCGACAAGTGGGCGTGCCTTGCTGACGTGATGGTTACCGCAGAGATTCCCGCAGAGCCCGAACCTCCCGTGGTTGATCCCACTCCCTCCGAGGAGCCTACTCCCTCTGAAGAACCCTCTGAAGAGCCTTCTGAGATCCCCTCCGAGGAACCTTCCGCAAGCACTTCCGAAGAGCCTTCTACCGAGATCTCCAAGGGTGACGATAGCTCTGCTTCTGCAGAAGAGTCTACTCCCGCAGTTTCCGAGGACGAGGACAAGACCTCCGAGACCAGCAAGCCTGCAGGCGGCGACAAGAACGATGACGACAAGGGTGGTAACTCTATCGGTCTGGTCATCGGCATCGTGGTTGCTGTGATCGCAGTTATTGCAATCGTGGTGGTCGTAGTTGTTGTTCTGAAGAAAAAGAAGGCTTAATTCTTCTTTAAAAACAATACTTATTAAAAATAACCTCTGAACCGTGCTGTTCAGAGGTTATTTTAGTATCAGTCACTTTAAAAAGGAAGCCTTTGTCAAAGCATCAGCCTTTGTCAAAGCATCAGCCTTTGTCAAAACGGCAGCCTTTGTCAAAACGGAAGCCTTTGTCAAAGCATCAGCCTTTGTCAAAACGGCAGCCTTTGTCAAAACGGCAAGCGTATCCGCAGGTGCGGCAAAGATGCTCGTGAAGCACACCTGCGCAAAGGAATCCTTCTCTCATCTTTTTCGCTCGGGGACTTTCAAGGATGACATCCAGATCGCTTTCAAAGAGGTTTCCGAGAGCGATCTCTCCTTCCCCGTCAAGGCAACAGGGCACCACGGTGCCATCACACAAAACGGCGATCTGGTCGATCAATCCGTGGCATCTGCCCCTTTGGCGAATTTCCTGTCCGTCCTTTGAGGGCCAGAGAAAACGGCGGTCAAATTCCAGATACAGATGGTCTGCCAAGGTATAGCCCTTGCTGTTCTTTTTCCACTCCTCGGGGAAATAGTCCTTTAACAGGGCGAGAATACGCTCGTTTTCACCATTGATGCCGGGCAGGTCGCCGTCGGCATTCCAAAGGCGCAAAACGGTGATGGTTCCCCCCTCTGCAAGGCATTTCGCCCCTTCAAAGCAGTTTTCAAAATAGCCTTCCTCCCTTTTTCCGTTGGCTTCAAAAGAATGAAGAGAAATATTCACCTTATAGGGCTTTTCAAGAAGCAGCAGATCAAGTCTGTCCTTTAAAAGCGAGCCGTTGGTGGTGATGGTCAGCTTGAAGCCCTGCTCCCTGCCCTCTTTTAGAATCTCGGCAAATTGGGGGTGAAAGAGGGGCTCTCCCATCACGTGCAGATAGAGATAGTCTGTATAGGGACGAAGTTTTGATGCAAGTCGGGCAAACTCCAAGGGAGAAAGGAAGCGCTTTTCCCTTTTGCATCCCGGACAAAAGGCGCAGGCACGGTTACAGACGTTGGTGATTTCAAGATAGGCGCGCTTAAACATAAGAAAGCAACCGCTCCCGTTCTTTTCTTTTCAAAAGCTTACGCCTGAGGTAGAGGAAGAAGATCAACTGTGCCAGCACCGTCACCGTCCAGGAAATGGGATAGGACAAGAAAAGGGTCTTCATGGTATGGTTGATCTGGAAATAGGT
>JAGBIB010000053.1 GCA_017935195.1 Clostridia bacterium | reverse complement strand
GGACGGATTTAATTTCATCTGAAGCCGCAGGCTGAAGATTTCATCCGAGCCCGCTCGGATTTCATCGTGCGAAGCACGATTTCATTGAATATACAAGACTGCTCCTTGATTTATCTTTTAAAACGTGTTATAATGCATTATAACACAAAAAGGAGATCCTTCTATGCTGACGATTCAAAACAATACGGGAAACGTGGTGGTCGTGCGCTGCGCAAATGCACAAAAAGAGATCGCCATTGGAGCAAGCGGCGTGTTTTCCGAAGAAGAGCTTGCTTTGGAGCGTCTTTTGGATATAAAGTATTTTTCCTTGAAAAAAGAGCGCAAGGACACCGTGGTCGACGTGAGCAAGGGCGTGAGAAATTCGGTCACCCTCAATATCTATAACGAATCGCTGATCCCAACAGGGCTTTTATATGACGCCTCGGACAGCCGCTCTTTGATCCTCACCTCAAGCAGCGTCTCTTTATTCTTTCTCTTCTGCTTTTGGAAGCGCTTTGCGCTAAAGGGCATCAAGGCCGTGGAAGAAAATGAAAGCACAAAACAGATCTCAAGGGAAACAAGGTTCTTTTATGAAGAACAGCATAAAAAGAAGATCCTTGCTTATCTGCTTGCCGATTTTATATTGACCCTGCTTCTGTTTATCGGACTGCTTATAACCGTTTTGTGGATGCTTCTTTCGGCAATGAGCACCGGGGGGACTTTATGGCTCGGCATCTTTGCACTGCTTGCGGGGGCGTTGGCTGTCTCACATCTCTATCATTTCGTAAAAATAACAAAATGGAAGAGCACCGTCGGTCGGGAGGACAAGCGATGACAAAGTTCTACATCCATTCTCAAACGCCAAAGACCCCTACGCCCAAGTCCCTCAAAATACTCCTTGCCTGCGCAGGTGTTTTGCTATACGGCAACATTCTCTTCGGTGCCGTTGCGTGCAGCATCATGGCAAAAAGCCCCCTTCCCGCCTTGCTGATCCTTTTACCCATATCGGCTGCCACAGCGGCGCTCCTATTGTTGACTTGGAATATGGAGCGGTCGTATATCGAGATCAAAGAGGAGCGCATTCTGGTGGTGCGCTACCGTTTCGGCAGAAAAAAGGAGGAGCACTTTCTGCTCTCCGATCTTTCAAGCGCAACCATCCGCCACGGGCACTCTCTTTTGATGCCCGGCTTACGCTACACCAATCAAGCGTGGTACATCGTTTTCAAGGACCAAGAGGGCAGCTATCTCTTCAAGGTGCTTGCCACCTCCGAAGCAAAGGCGTTTTTTGGAACATACGTCGCCATCGACGAGCCGTAAGATCGTCCCGCCCCCCTATTTTCCTCCTTTTCCTTTCAGCACGAAAAGGAGATCCTCGTCCCGCGGGTATTTCTCCATCAGGGCGGCAAGGTCCCTGCAGGCGGCATCCTTGTCCGAAGCCCCTGCAATCAGGGCGTAAAGACGGCTCATCGTCTGCTGATCGTAGCATCTTTTGGATGCCATTTCCATAAATAGATATCTGCTTTCCATCGATTTTAAGGACATTTCTCCGCCCCCTTTCCTTTCACCGTCTACAGTATAGCAGACTTTTCGTCCAATAAAACGGACATTACTCCACAAAAAAGGTGTGTTTCAGTTGAAACACACCTTTTTAACGTTGTCATCGGTATCGTCAATAAAAGCCGTCCTCGTATTGCGCGCTCCAATTGACCGTCTTTTTCACCTTGCCGTCTTCATCGAAGGTCACGTGCCAACGATCATTTTCCACCGAAAGCCATATCAGGGTATCCTTGTCCGCACCCCACACACCAAGGGGCAGTCCCAGCACCTCAAGGAGATCACGGTAGTCTTCTCCCTTGGCGATCTGCTCAAGATCGGCGCTTGCAAGAGGCTTTGCGGCAAGCGCGACCCCTTCAATACTGCAGATCCTTCCTTCTTCAAAGCAAACCACCGCGGCATCCCCTTCCTTAGTTAAAAATGCCGACCGATTTCCCGCAATAAAGGCTCCGCCATGCACCGCTTTAAGGTATTCGGCTTTGCTCATTCCCTTTGAAACGCCCTTTTTTGCCACCTCGCTGTGACGGCGCACCGCCTGAACCATTCGATCTACCGCCCCTTCAAAGACCGCGTCATCGGTGGAAAAGAGGGGCGCAATGGTTTCATTCCGAGCGTCAAAGCCCTCTTCTCCATCCGCAACGATGCGAATGTAGCGGTCACAGATCACCACGAAGGCGCCCGAAATTTCGCCGTCGGACATCAGATAGACCACGTCCGTGTCGCCGCATCTTCTTAAAAGCGCATCGTCCTCCCCTTCAAAGCCGTTAAAGGCATTCACCTGCGCGATCCCCAGCAGCCGGGCGGCAGACTGATTCACATAGCTCGTTTTGCGGGTCACCATCACCCGTACGCCCTCAAGATGGTAATAAAACTGAAAATCGCAGGCGGAAAAGGTTGCGGGATCCGTTTCGGTCAGCGCGTCTATATCGGCATACCACAGTCGGTCGTTTCTTACCGTTCCCCCCGTCACGCCGTCGGTTTTTCCAAACAGCTCTCCAAAGGGCACGTACCCCAGTCCTGCCACGGGCAGAGGAAAGACTCTGTTCAGCTTTTTGTGGATGCCGTCGGGAAGACGTCCCCTCGTCAGATAGTCCTCCATGGCGGAAAGGGAGGAAAAGTCGTATTCATCGGCATCGTTGTCGGCGTCCATATCCCAGTCGGGATCGGTGTCCGTGCCGCGGTCATAACAGCAGGAAAGCGTCAGCAGAAACAGCAGGGCAAGCAAAAGAGATAAGAAAGCTCTGATTTTCATAAAAACACGTCCTTTCAAGCTTCGGTTTCGGGGGCTTTTTAAAGCAAGCGTACGCCGAGGGACTCGCGGTTCTTTGACTCCCGATCTCAGTATACCACAACCCCATTGTATTGTCAACAATCTTCCAAAAAAGGAAAATTGCTTGCTTCTTTTGGAAAGACGGTGCGCAGGACTGCCTTTTTTGCCCCTTCACCTATTAAGACACTCTTTTTTTGAAATCGTCGCACCCTTTTTAATTTTTTTAAAAAGTGGATTTTTTACACTTACGGAATACCGATGAAAAGCCCCGATCAAAACAGAAGAGAGTCAACGGCATTTGCCATCAACTCTCTTTTCTGCTTTGTAAAGCCCTTGTTTTCAGTATTGGATCAAGGTCGGCAAGGATCAGCAGGGATCGACCTTGTGCCCTTTTCTGTAGTAAAGGGCATCCTGCTGTGAAATCTCGCGCATCACTCTGCAGGGATTGCCCACGGCAACCACGTTTGCGGGCAGGTCCTTTGTCACCACGCTTCCCGCGCCCACCACGGTGTTGTCGCCGATGGTCACGCCGGGCAGGATCACCGCACCTGCGCCGATCCAGCAGTTTTTGCCGATGTGCACGGGCAGATTATACTGATATCCCTTTGCTCGAAGGGCGGGATCAATGGGGTGTGCCGCCGTTGCCACCGTAACGTTTGGACCAAACAAGGTGTTGTCCCCCACGTAGATGTGGGTATCGTCCACCATGGTTAAATGAAAATTGGCGTAGACCTTCTTGCCGAAATGCACGTGCTTTCCACCCCAATTGGCATAAAAGGGTGGCTCGATATAGCATCCCTCCCCAATCTCTGCAAACATATCCTTTAGCTGCGCCATTCTCTTTTCGGGATCGCAGGGGGTGATGGCATTATACACATGCACCTTGGCGATGCACGCCTGCTGTAATTCTGCAAGAGCGGGATCGTTTTCTAAATAAAGTTCTCCCGTGTGAAGCTTTTCGTATACCGTCATATTTTTCCTTTCTCTCACAATAAGCGTTTTTATTCACCGTGTGTACGAATATAGAACCACCGGTGGGAGCCCCTGTAATATTCATTTCCTACCAAGTCTTCGGAAACAGGATTCCCGATTTCGTCATAGACTTTATAAGTGGCTCTGTAACTGTCTATACTGTCGTATTCAAAACGGTATTCTTTTTCGATATCATTTCCGTCCTGATCCTTAAACACGATTTTTTTTAAGATCGGATCTCCCCCGTCGTAATTTTCATACACGTATTCACTCACGTAGACCGCAACACCTTTTTCGTCATAGAGCGTTGCGCTTTGGCATTGATTGATATCGTTCATATCGAAAATCTCTTTATATCCGTCGGGTGTTTGTACAGTGACACGATCAAGTACCGATCGATTCATCACATACTCCAATGTCATTCTCACTCCGTATTCCTCCGAGATCTCGACCTTT
>JAGBIB010000052.1 GCA_017935195.1 Clostridia bacterium | reverse complement strand
GGCAGAGACTGCTTGACGGTCTCTGCCATTTTGTCTTTATCGGGCGGTGCATAGCCTGAAAGGTATAGAAAGAAGGTACACGATATGATCGCACAAAGACCCCCTATGGGCTTTAACACATGGAACACCTTTGGCAAGGACATCAGCGAAGAGCTGATCCGCGGGATCGCAGACTGCTTTATTGAGAAGGGACTGAAGGACGCGGGATACGAATATATCGTCATTGACGATTGCTGGTCGGAAAAGGAAAGAGATCCGAAAACGGGGAAGATCGTTGCCGACAGACGGAAATTTCCCTCGGGGATGAAGGCGCTGGGCGACTATATTCACGAAAGAGGGCTGAAATTCGGGATGTATTCCTGCTCGGGAGTCCGAACCTGCGCAGGCTATCCCGGCAGCTTCGGACACGAGTTTGAGGATGCCGCCGACTTTGCCTCCTACGGGTGCGATCTGCTCAAATACGATTTTTGCTTTCGTCCGAACAACGTGGAGTCAAAGCTTCTTTACCGCCGTATGGGGATGGCGCTTCGGCAGACGGGCAGAGACATCGTTTTTTCGGTCTGCACGGGAGGAATGGACCATCCCGAAAGGTGGGCGCGGTCGGTGGGCGGACATCTTTACCGTTCCACCCTTGATATTTCAGACAGCTTTGACTCCTTCAAGAATATCGCCTTGGGTCAGGCGGGCAATCTTTGCTACACCGCTCCCGGCTGCTTTAACGATCTTGATATGCTGACGGTGGGTATGTACGGCAAAGGGAACGTGGGCGACGGAGGATGCACCACCGAGGAATATAAGACTCAGTTTTTGCTGTGGTGTCTGTTCGGCACGCCCCTGATGCTCGGCTGCGATCCCAGAACGCTGTCGGGCGAGCTTCTTTCGCTGTTGACCAATAAAAAGCTGATCGCCGTCAACAGGGATGCCGAATGCCGCGGGGCGTTTGAAGCAAGCGCCCACCCGTGGATCGGGGGGAGAAAGGCGTATTTCCGCTTCCTTGAGGATGGGGAATATGCCCTTGGGCTCTTTAATCTGTCGGACAGCGACGGAGAGGTGCCTTTTTATCTGTACAGTGCGGGTCTTGGAGATCTTTCGGGCTACGGAATGGTCTTTGAGGATCTGGTCACGGGCGAAAGATCCGATATCAGAAAGGATTATTTTTCAGCCGATCTGCCTGCCCACGGCGGTGCTTTATACAGGGTGCGCCTTGTAAAACTATAAAAAATCAAGAGGAGAATTTACCGTGAATCCCTATCTGCTTACAGCCCTGATTCTTTTGGGCGTATTGCTTCTTTTACTCTGCCTTCTGCTTGCGGCATCGGGGTATCTTTATAAATTCGCCGTGAAAAGCAGACACGACGAGCCTACAGACGAGCAATTTGACCGTTGGCTTACAGGGGCGGGGAAGGGCGAATGTCTTGCCCTATTAAACGAAGGCAGAGCCGATTATAACGGCAGGGCAAAAAACGCCGAGCATCGCTATATCACCTCCTTTGACGGACTGAGGCTCCACGCCCTCTTTTTTGAGTGTCCCACGGCGCCCCGAGGGATCATTATCATCAGCCACGGCTACAGAAGCGCCGCTCGCCACGATTTTGCCCCCGTTTTGAAGAAATATCTGGGGCTCGGCTTTCACGTGCTTGCCGTAGACCACAGAGGCCATGGGAAAAGTGAAGGAGAGGACATCTGCTTCGGGGTCAAGGAGCGCTACGATATGCGGGATTGGCTGAAGTCCCTTGAAGAAAGCCACCCCCACCTGCCCGTGCTGATCTCGGGCATTTCCATGGGGGCGACCATTGCCCTGATGACGGCGGCACTGCCCGACGTTCCCCAAAACCTTGCGGGGGTGAGTGCCGACTGCGGCTATTCCCACCCCAGAAAAGAGGTTTGCCACGTCTTAAAAAGCAATATGAAGCTGCCCGTTTTCCCCCTTTACCATATCGCCGACCTGATCTGCAGGGCGCGCTCGGGCTTTTCCTTTAACGAGTGCGATCTGGTCAAGGAGATCAACGGCATCACCGTGCCGGTACTTTTCATCCACGGACTTGCCGACGATTTCGTACCTCCCTGCCACACCGAGTGGATGCACGAGGCCTTTGAAGGCAAAAAGGAGCTGATCTTAGTGGAGAATGCAGGACACGGGGTAGCGTATTTAGAGGATCCCAAAAGGGTATCCACCGTCCTTGAAGGCTTTTTTGACGACTGCCTTGAAGGGTGGTCTACGAAAAGCCGAAAAAACGGTTGATGCCCAGCGCCATCCCCTTGGCATAGGCTGAGGGGTCGGTGCGCATCAGGTACGCCTCGGCGGGATTGGTAATGAAACCGATCTCCATAAGGGTGGCAGGCATGGCCGTTCTTCTTAAAACATAAAGGGTGGGACGGGCAAAGACTCCTCTTGCGGGAAAACCGGTCATCTCTGAAATGCCCTCCACCATTTGCAGTGCAAGGGGCTCTGCGGTGCTGTTTAAAGAGTAAACGTAGCCCTCTGACCCCGTGGCAGAGGAGATGGAGGAGGCGTTTGCATGGATGCTGATAAAGTAATCTGCGCCCCATGAATTGGCATCGTTTACCCTTGCCGCAAGGGAGGATGCGTTGCTTGTGCCAAGAACGGTGTCGGGCAGAGGGCGGGAAAGGCGGATTTCATAGTCGCCGCTTTCTTCAAGGAGGGATGCAAGCTGTCTGCCCACCTCGAAGGTGACATCTTGTTCTCTCAGTCCGTTTCCCTCTGCTCCTGCATTGGGGTTTTGCGGATTGTGTCCCTGATCGATGTATAATTTGATCGCCATAAATACCTCCGTTTGATTGCGTTAGTACAGTATATGCGGAGGGGAGAAAATGAAGAAAATATTTTGAAAAAGGACGGCGCCAAGCCGAATATTCTATGAATTTTATAAATGCAAGAAGACTGCTCTCCTGCGCCCGCAGGGCGGTGGAGCAATATGAAATGATCAACGAGGGTGACCGTATTGCGGTGGGCATCTCGGGAGGCAAGGACAGCACGGCACTGCTGTGCATCCTAAAGGAGTTACAGCGCTTTTACCCCAAGCATTTTGAGCTTTGCGCCATCACCGTGAATACCGGTTTTGAGGGAATGGACTTCACGCCCTTGACCGAGCTTTGTCGGCAGATGGGGGTGGAGCATCGGATCGTGGATTCGGATATTGCAAAAATCGTTTTCGATGTGCGCAAGGAAAGCAATCCCTGCTCGCTGTGCGCCAGAATGAGAAGGGGACTTTTGCACGATACCGCCAAGGAGATGGGGTGTAACAAGCTGGCGCTGGGACACCACTACGACGATGCGGTGGTCACCTTTTTGATGAATCTCTTCAACGAAGGGCGCATCGGCTGTTTTTCGCCCGTGACCTACCTATCAAGAAAGGATCTGACCATGATCCGCCCTCTGCTTTTTGCCGACGAGGGGGATATTCGTTATTTTATGAAGAGTAACGACCTTCCTGTGGTCACCTCCACCTGTCCCGAGGACAAGCACACCGACCGAGAGCGCTTCAAGAGGATGGTGGACGAGATGGACAGAGAAAACAAGGGACTGAAGCACAGAGTCTTTACTGCCATGGAAAAGGGCAGGATCGACGGCTTTTTTCCGCTGTCCGAGGGCAGAGAGCCGCCGCCAAAAAGTGAAGAGTAAAAAAACAAACGAATCAATGAAAAAGGTCTTTGCGGGAGCGTTCCTGCAAAGACCTTTTGTAATTTAATAGGGGAATCGGTTTTCAAAAAGGGCATTTCGGTCATCCGAAGCGTTGTGCTTCCATAGGGGCTTTTTTGTGCTGTCCGTACAATTTGGGGCACAACACTGTACCAATCGGCAGGTGAGATCGTTTTTGTATGCGATCATTTTTTCTTCACGTACAAAAGCTCAAAGGATATCGAATCAAAGGTCAGATCGTATTCTTCGGTTTTGACGATCAGATAGTGTCCACCAACCACCGAGGAGGAAATGAGTCCTTCGTCCCGAATGTTTGAGGCACTTTGAACCAACGGGCGCAGAGTGGGGGCAATATCGTACCCTTTGGGTAACCCCAGCTTTCGTCTAAGACTTCTGCTGTTGAAAAATCCGGTGATATGCCATTTTTCCTCGTTTTCAAGCAGAAGCGTTCTTAGCTCCTCTGTTTCGTCAAGAGGGGGAAGAAAGATGCCGTCGAAAAGCTCCTGAGCTTTATCGAGCGAACCGAAGGGCAGAAAGACCTTCATGTTTTCAAGAGTTAATCCCAGCGCTGAGCGCACACCGCTACCGTTGGGGATCAGTGCGCAGGGGATGCCCTCGCTTTTCAGGGATTCTTTGAGCATCTTTGCTTGATCTTCGGGGCATTCTGTAAAATAGCAGAAGTCCTCGTTTAAGGGAGGGCGCAGATCGGTCTTTTGGCATTTTTCGCAGACCTTTTCGTGGCAAAGATGCTTGCAATTTTCGCAGTAATACATGGCAACTCCTTTCGTTGGTGTTTTTTTAGTTCTCATCCTCAAAGTCCTGCACCTGACTCCACGTTCTGATGCGGGCATCGATCTCTTTGGCAAAGCGGTCGTTACACTCAATGAAGATCGCTTCCTTGCTGGTGTCCACAAAATAGGTGAGCAGATAGACCTGATCGGGAGCCATGGAGGCGCAGAGATTTTCGTGGGGACAGCCGGGATTTTTGACCTTCTCCACTTTTTTTACAGACAGAATGTTGTTAAAGGGGATGCAATAGGTCATTCGGCTTCCCGCCTTGCGGATGCGGTAGACATTGAATTTGGGATAGCTTGACATGGTGTCGGGGGAGTCCTTTAGCTGGTAGGTGTAGTCTGTCAAAACAAATCTGGAAAGCAAGGCAATGCAGATGCCAAAGAGCACCAACGCAGGAAGATGGCAGACATATTGGGGAATATCATCGAATATCGTAGGCAAAAGAGCAACGGCAAGACCTGCCGCAAACAGGGTTAGAACGATGAGGAGGGGCTTTTTTTTATTTGGGTTGACGTTGTATTCCATGAAAACTCCTTTTGGATGCTCGGATTTGTGCTTTTTTTATATTTTACTAAAAAAAAGCCGTTCTGTCAAGAGTGAAGAGCGAATGGGGCAATTTTGAAGAGGTCTGCATAGAATAAAAAAGGGGTAGCCCCGATGTTCAAGGAAAGGTAGGGCTTTAGTATGGAACGGGAATTCAAGCAGGTAAAAAAGGCGGCAGAGCTGTCAGACGAGCAGTTTGCCGCATTGATATACGGTGTGATCCTCGCATCGGGTGGAAGTCAAGCGCAGGCGATGGCGGCAGCGGGAAGCGCACGCATGATCAAAAATAAGATCATCACGGCAGATGAAAAGGAGCTTTCCGCACTTGCCTCTGCACTTGACCCGAAGATCACAGAGGGCATTTTAAAGGCCTTGAGAGAGAAAGAGGGGCAGAGTGGATAACGGCGGTTTTCCCGATCTTTCGGGGATGATCGGAGGGATCTTGTCAAACCCTGAGGCATTGAAGGGTTTGATGAGCATGGCGGCAGGACTGAAGAATACGGGTATATTTGATGGATTGGGGACGATCTCCTTGGAAAAAAAGCAGATGCAAGAGGAGGAATATTCCCCTGACGGGAAGACATATACTGAGAATAAGAAAGATGAGGGACGGGGCGGATACCAACACGAGCCACACGAAGGAGCTGGTACGCAAAGCGAGGATGGGCCGACTACCAATCGGTCTGCACCTCCTTTGTTTGCCCTGCCACAGCCAAAGAAGGCAGACGGAGAAGGAGATCGCAGGCGGGATCTTTTGTTGGCCTTGCGTCCCTATCTTTGTAAAGAGCGCAGAGAGCGGCTGGATGGTATTTTGAAGATCCTCGGACTTTTGGAAATGGCAAAGCAGCTTGGAACTGCCTTGAATGCAGGTGGGGAGTGGGAAGGGAGCAGATGATGTACAGCAGAAAATTCAGCGGTGGCGTGGATCTGCCTGCGGGATACGGCGGTGTAGCCCTTCGGGCAAATTCCAAGAACGAAGAGACGGAGGAGCTTGAAGGGATGGCAGAGGCGAGGGAGCGGTCTTCCATTCCTCCGTCCGCAAACGAACGACAGGGGGGGCGAAAAGAGGAAGCAGATGCCAAGCATCGCAGATTTCAGGAGGAGCGGCAGGAGGAAGTCTCCCGAGAAGCCTTTTCAAGAGCTGCCCACAAGGACTCTTTTAGCGAGGAATACGGTGGGACTTTTAGAGCAGAGGAGGACCGTCGTCCAAAATATCCTCTTTACGGAGGCTATGCGCCCCCCTACGATCTACCGCCAAGAGAGAGGGAGGAGCGAAAGAGAGACGAGCGAAGCGAAAAAACGGGGGGATTGCTTTCTTCACTGTTTTCCCTGTCCGGTAAAAGCTTTTCCATGGAGGATATCGTTCTTGCAGGACTGATCCTTTTGCTTCTGGGAGAAAAGGACGGTCAGGGCAAAAGCGACAACGAACTGCTGTTGATCCTCGGTTTGCTGCTCATGGGCGGTAAAAACTGACAACGGAGCCGTGGGGCAGAGAATGCGCCTGACGGCTTCGCTTTGTTTTTTGGAAGCGGATGTGATCCGCTTTTTGAGGAACAGAAAGCAAATTTGATGAAGCTGAAAAAAATTATAAAAAATTTTTGATTTTTGCGTGACGAATCGAAAAAAAAACGTACATATATAGTGAAAGGACAAAAACGAAGCACGTATGAGATAGAAATGTATTCTCGGAAAGGAGACGAACATGAAAAAGACGGTAAAAATGACGGTAAAAAAATGCTTTTTGATCATTCTTACAGTGCTTATATTCGGTTCCGTGTTTGCGGGCACTTCGGTTCACGGCCGGGAGATGTGGCAGGAGCAGGACTTGGAAGCACTATGGGCAAAAAAATACGAAGCCGAGGGCGAAATGGTGCGCACCGGTCTGATGGAGGGGATGATCCCCCTGTGTCCCTTTATGGGCAACGATCTCACCGTCCTTCTTTATACCGATGCCTTTGACTCTCTGACCTTTGAAAGAAGGATCTTTGAAAATGCACAAGCTCCCCAGGGTGCCTTCTGGCAGATCCCCTGCGAGAGAGAAACGCTCTATCTGCCCACCGTTTACCACGGCTACAGAGAAGGGACATCCTATATCTTCAGCGAGCAGCTCTCCGAAATTCTTGACAGACGCTGTATTGAGATCGAGGACGGCGAGCGCACGCAGGTGCTGCCCTATCTTAGAGGATGCATCGAGGAATTCGACATCACCAAGGAGGAGCTTTTGGCGGCGTATGAGCTTTCAAGAAGCGATCCCGATGCCATCAGAGAAAAGCTTTCGATGTTCACCGACGAGGAATTTGAGCAAATGAAGAAGAGAGGCCTGCTCACCTGCATTCCCGAAAACGACTATATCGTGGATGCACTCTACCTGCCCGACCGTGATGAAGTCACCTCACTTTGCCTTTACCCCTTTGCCGCTCTGGTGGACGGACAGATCGTCACCCTTGCCGATCTGATGCACGATCAACAGGGTGCGGTAGCTGCTCATCTTTTGACCAGCGATCTGCAAAATATCGGCTTTGCCCGCTTCCTTGAAAACGCCTTTTTGGCAGCGGAGGAGTTTGAATATCTGCAAAACGGTGCTGAGGCACAGCTTTATTCTCTGCAAAACGCCATGCTCGAGCCCCTTGACGACTTTGACGACGATCCTCCGCAAACGGGTGACAATACCGCTCTTTACCTGCTTGTTTCGGGGCTTTGCTTGGGGATCGGCATCGTGACGTTGCGGTTCTTGAAAAAGAAAAAGGAGCATGAGCAAAGGTAAGGGCATAAAAAGAAAAAGCAAAAGAATATTCATCGTTTCCTCTCTTTCTTGATGCGTCGCACGCCTTCGGGTGTGCGGCGTATCTTTTTGCCAAAAGCTCCCCATCTTTTGAAAAAAAGCAAAAATGCTCTTGAAAAATGAAAGGAATTGTAGTATAATAAATCCGTATAGGAATGTCTAATGAAAAAGAAAGGCAGTATAAAGATGAAAAAGAGAGTTGTTGTGATCGGCTACGGCGGAATGGGCGGTTGGCACACCAGAAACGCACTCAAGAGCGACGTGGTGGAGCTGGCAGGCACCTACGATATCAAGGAAGACCGTCAGCAGGCGGCAAGAGACAACGGCATTTACGCCTATGACAGCTACGAGGCTGTTTTAAACGATCCCACCGTGGATTTCGTTACCATCGCCGTGCCCAACGACGTGCACGAGGAGCTGGTGGTCAAGGCGTTAAAGGCAGGCAAGCACGTGATCTGCGAAAAACCCGTAACCATTGGGGTTGAGTCGTTGAAGAGAATGATTGCGGTAAGTGAAGAAACGGGCAAGCTGTTCACCGTCCACCAGAACAGAAGATGGGACGTGGACTATCTTGCTATGCAGAAGATCGTGGACAGCGGCGAGATCGGCGAGATCATCAACGTGGAATCGAGAATCCACGGCAGCAGAGGCATTCCCAGCGACTGGAGAGGTCAGAAGGAATACGGCGGCGGAATGCTTTACGACTGGGGCATCCACACCATGGATCAGATGCTCCTGCTCTTTAAGGGTCATAAGATCACCCATCTTTACTGCACCGCAGACAATATCACCAACAAGGAAGTGGACGACGGCTTCAAGCTCCACCTCTATTTCGACAACGGCGCCGAGGGCTACGTGGAGGTAGGAACGTTAAATTTCCTTGCAATGCCTCGTTTTTATATGAGAGGTCTTTCGGGCACCGCACTCATCACCGACTGGACGCAGAAGACCAAGGTGGTGCACTGCAAGGCTTGGCACGAGAGCGACGTGGTTCCCGTGCAGACTGCGGCGGGTCTGACAAAGACCATGGCACCCAGAGATGAGGTGACCACCGATACCTACGAGATTGAGCGCCCCGCATCCGACGTGCACGATTTCTATCGCAACTTCTGCGATGCCATCGACGGCAAGGCGACTCAGATCGTCACCCACGAGCAGATGCTTCGTGATATGATGGTGATCGAGGCGGCGTTTGAGAGCATCGAGAAGAAGCAGGTGATCTTCTTCGAGCAGCCGCTGTAAAAAAGCAAAAAAACGGGGAGTTGTCCTGCATTTGAGGGCAACTCCCTTCTTTTCGGAGGAAAAATGACCTATAAGAACGTTGTGAAGGGCAGGTTTTTGTCCCGTCCCAACCGCTTTATCGCCTATGCGGAGATCGACGGCAGGGAAGAAAAATGCCACGTGAAAAACACGGGCAGGTGCAAGGAGCTGCTTACGTTCGGGGCGGAGATCTATCTTGAAAAAGCCCCCGAGGGAGGCACCCGCAAAACGGGATATGACGTCATCGCCGTGAAAAAGGGTGAAATGCTTGTAAACATCGACAGCAACGCCCCCAACGCCGCGGCTTTTGAATATCTGCGCACCCTTTACGGCAAGGACGCCCTCATCCGCCCCGAAACCACCTTCGGCTCCTCCCGCTTCGATTTTTACGTGGAAAAGGGCGAGGAACGCCGCTTTATCGAGGTAAAGGGGGTGACCCTTGAAGAAGGGGGCATCGTCCGATTTCCCGATGCGCCCACTTTAAGAGGTGCCAAGCATTTAAGAGAGCTGACTCTTGCCATAAGGGAGGGCTATTCCGCCTCGGTGCTGTTCATCATACAGATGGCGGGTATGAAGGGCTTTTTACCCAACGACCAAACCGACCCCGATTTTGGAAGGGAGCTGCGGGCGGCAAGAGCGGCAGGGGTGGAGATCTGCGCCTTAGAATGTGCCGTTACCCCCGAAGAAATGACCATCACCAAACCGATCCCCCTGCTTTTTTAAGCGGAAGGATCGGTTTTCTTTTGCGGAAGCAACTTATTTTGAGGGTTCGTCTGTGCCAAACAGGTCAATCACCATCACACTGCGATCATCCGGGTGGGGATCTGCTTCCTTGCAAAGAGAAAGAATGTCCTCGGCAAGACCTTGAGAATCGCTTTTTAACCGTCCTGCCAGTAGCTCCTTCAGCCACACCGACCCCTCGATGTCAGCGGCAACTCCGTCACTTGCCATGATCACTCTGTCTCCTGCCTTTAACTGCAGGCTGATCTGCTCGCAGTTTGGTTCTCTTACCGCCCCGATGGGCATACTGGCCGAGCAGACCTTGAAGAGATTGCCCCCTCGAAGCACAATGCTGGGGCAAGCACCGCTTTTGATAAAGATGCATTGTCCGTCATAAAGATCAAGACGCATCAGGTCCACCGTGGTGGAGCATTCGCATTTTTGGCTGAGCAAGAACTCATTCACCGTTTTAAGCACTGTTTCAAGACTGCCTCCGCAGGAGCTGAGCTGTTCGATGAAATAGCAGGCGATTCCCGAGCAAAGGGCGGCCTCCCGACCGCTTCCCATGCCGTCGCAGAGAAGAAAATACCGATAGCCCTTTTTTTCAAAGGAGCAAAGGGTGTCACCGCAATAGTCCTCTCCCGATTTTTTTGTGCGTGCGCTTCCAAAGGTGGCAGAAAGCGCTGTGCGTCTATAAAAAAGGAGAGAGCGCTCCTTTTCGGTGAGGACGAGACGGGGCAGGGAGAGCTTGATGCCGCAAGCTCTTTCAAAATGGCTTCTTAAATCCGATGCGCCCTTTGAAAGATCGGAAATGCTCACCCCGCTTGCCTTTAGGAGCAATTCTCTTTTGCCCGTAACAGAAGCGGCTTCATAGCCGATCTTTAACCGATCCAGCGCAGAGGAAAAAAGCTCTGTGCTCTTTTCATCCTCCTCTTCCTCTTGTCGGGCTGTCTGCTTGCGATCCTCCATCAATTGGGCGATTCCTTTGTAACAGCTGGCATAGCAGGCGGCAGGATCCTTGGCAGAAAGAGCCTCAAGATAGAGGGCGTAGCTCTCGTTTACCCCATCGCACAGCTCCCGATAGTGCATGCATCCCGAAGACAGTGCCTGCGGCGGCTTTTCAAAGATCAGTCTGCCTGTTTCAAACAGCGTTTCCGAAAGGGAGGAAAGGGCGGCGCTTGAGGAAAAACAGTTTCCGCCGCATCTATTGCACACCTTTTGGACACTTTGGCGGCAAAGATGCTCGGTGTGCTCCCTTTGGGGCAGACGCAAAACGGAGGAAAGACCGGACAGCTTTTCCGAAAGACCTTGAAGGGATTCCTCCAAGGAATCCTCTTCTTTGGGTAGGGGCGATTGCTTGACCGCATCTTCGCTTTTTCGCTTTTCCAAATAGCTGTTTAGAGGAACGTAAAGCATCAGCGCACAGACCATATCGGGCAAAACGTAAAGCAGGGAACGGCTTCCTTCGGCATAAAAGGCCCAAGCAAAGCCCACAAGCACTGAGAGCCAAGGAGCGGTACGCTTGCTGATCCTCCAAAGAGCGGCATCCGCAACGCCTGTCAGCGCAAGGATCGGTGCGTAGTTTCTCCCACAAGCCAGCCCCAGGATCGCCCCGGCAAAGGCGCAAAACAGGGGATGCTCTCCTCTGCAAAAGAGCAAAAGCAGGAGCGTGCCCAATACGGGTGCGGCGGAAAAACCGAAAAAAGAAAAGGAATCGGAAGCAAAGACGGTCATAAAGGCCAGTGTGATCAATCCGATCTTGCCGAAAAAAGAGCCGAATGTGTTTTTTGAAAACAGGGAAGAGAGCAAAAATGTGAAGGTTCCCGACGAGAGAAGATAAAAGAGAAGCGCAAAAAAGGCGTGAAGGGTGAATTGCTCCGCAAAGCATCCGTAAAGACCGAGTGACAGTGAAGAGGCTAAGGCGAGGGCAATTTTCAACACTTTCGGTGTGCCGGATGAAAGTGGATCCTCTGTCGCTTTCTCTCGTTGTCTGTAGTAAAGATGAAGCTTTACTGCAAAAATCAGGGTGTATACCGTGAGAAAGAGTGCAAGCTCCTTCTTGATCCAAAGTGCTCCGAGAACGCAGCCGATCCAAATGGGAAAAAGGTCTGTCTCCGCAGCGCAAAGGAGAGAAAGTCCCATGGGGATGCATCCGAACAGCATGGGGGCTCCCGAAAGCAGAAAGGAGGCGATCCCAAGCACCGTTTTGCGCAAAAGAGCGGGCAGGATCCTGCTTTTGATTTTTTCTCCCGAAAAAGAATCCTTTAAAAAAGAAGTAGCCTTGAGCACCTTTTTTCTAAGAGGGTGCTCATTTTCTTCTTTTCGCATTTTAAAATTCATGTTTTTTTCCTCTCTTCCTTGCTCTTGCCGTTTTTTTGGCAAGCGCTATGGGTATAAGCATATTCAGTATACCCTTTTTGAAAGGCGGATGCTGTCGAAGGAGGGAGACGGGAAAAAGTATGGCGTTTTTCGTGAAAATGCGCTTTAAAATGAGGAGAAACACCCAAAGAAAAAGGCATCTCACAGACCTTAGCCGATGAGATGCCTTTTGTTTTAATTCACGGTATGCTCGCTTAACTTAAATAACTTTTTCAATGCTTTTGCAGTCTCGGAATGCTCCTCCATTGTTAAGGACGGATCGGTATCGTAGACCGCTCTTGCCGCCATTGCCGCAAGGGGCGGGAGATTTGGGTCATCGCAGGCAAAGCTGACCTTGAAGGTAAATTCTCCGCTCTGACGGGTGCTTTCTCCGGGTTTCGGGAAGAAATCACCGGGGCCGCGCATCTTTAGATCCTCTGCGGCAATATCGTAGCCGCTGTAGTTTTTGCAAAGGGTTTCAAGGCGGTGTCCCGCAGGACTGTCTTCCTTTGCCTGAGACATCAGGATGCACCAGGATTTGTCCTTTCCTCTGCCCACTCTGCCTCTGAGCTGATGAAGCTGAGAGAGTCCGAAGCGCTCGGCATTTTCCACCACCATCAGGGTGGCGGAGGGAACATTAACGCCCACCTCGATCACCGTGGTGGAAACAAGCACCCCGATCTCCCCCCGGGCAAACGCCGTCATCACGGCATCCTTTTCACCACTCTTCATTTTGCCGTGAAGGAAGCCCACCTTTACCGAGGGAATTGCTTCCTGAAGCTCCTTTGAAAAGTCCACCGCCGCCTTTAAGGGAGGCAGATCGGAGGGCGCATCGGGACGGTATCCAAAGGGGACGGTCTTGCCGTTTTCGGGGTCCTCCTGCTCCACGGCAGGGCAGACCACGTAGACCTGATGCCCCTCCATCACCTGCTTTTCGATAAAGCCGTTGAGCCTTGCCCGATAGCTTTCGTCCACCTTGAAGGTGGAGACCTTCTGTCTTCCGGGAGGAAGCTCGTCGATATAGGAGATATCCAGGTTGCTGTAGAGAATGAGGGCAAGGGTGCGGGGAATGGGGGTGGCGGTCATTACCAGGGTGTGGAGCTGATCGCCCTTACCCGAAAGGATGGAGCGCTGATTCACGCCGAAGCGGTGCTGCTCGTCGGTAATGACAAGCCCGGGGCGGGCGAAGGTGGTGTCTGAAGTTAAGAGGGCTTGGGTGCCGATGACCAGATCGGCATCTCCCTCGGCAATTTGCGCTCTCACCTTTTTTTTGTTTGCAGGGGTGAGTGCGCCCGTTAAAAGGACGGTCTTGAATCCCAACCCCTCAAAAAGAGGAGAAAGGTCCTTGTAGTGCTGATTTGCAAGGATCTCGGTGGGTGCCATCAGGGCAACCTGCTTGCCTGCCGTCATCACCGTGTACGCCGCGGCGGCGGCACAAGCGGTTTTGCCGCTGCCCACGTCGCCGCAAAGCAGACGACTCATAGGTGTTTTGCCTGAAAGATCTTTTTGCACGTCTTTGATCGCACGCACCTGCGCTCCCGTGAGAGAGAAGGGAAGTGCCTTTAAAAAGGGAGCAAGATCGACCTGTTCTATACGGTTTTCGGGCAAAAGCTCCTCTTTTTTGATCCGCAAGCCATGCCCAGAGAAAAGAGGAAGAGCTCTTCAAAGATGAACCGTTTTCTTGCTCTGTTTAATTCCTCGTAGTCTGCGGGCAGATGGATGGCACGCAGAGCATCAAGCAGATCCACAAGACCGTGCGCCTGCCGTACGTCCCTTGGCAGGGGATCGGAAAGCGACTTCAATTCATGGAGTGCCAGCCCCACAGCCTGAGAGATGGCTTTGCTTTTTAACCCTTCGGTTTGGGGATAGATGGGCAAAAAGTCGGGCAGACGGTAGCTTTCCGAAAAGGGCTCGTATTCGGGGCAGGTCATTTGATAATTCCTGCCCATTCGTTCAACCCGACCCCAAAAGCGGAAGGCAGAGCCGATGGTAAAGAGATCCTTGATATAGGGCTGATTGAAAAAGGTGATGATGCACTTTCCGCTTTCATCAAAGGCGGTAAAGCGGGTCATGATCCGATTTCCGTTGATGCGCACCGAGGTGGGGGGAGAGCCGATGGTCAGCACCGTTGCGGTGGCAACATCCTGAAGACAGGCAGAGGAGAGAGGACTGACCGCTCCTCTGTTCTGATAGGCTCTTGGGAAGTGGTAGAGCAGATCCTCCACCGTGCGGATGCCCAGCTTTTCAAAGAGGGCACCTTTCACCTTCCCAATGCCGGGAAGGGCGGTGACGGGGGAAGAGAAAAGAGAATCCTTGCTCATTGCTCGTAGGGAGGAAGCCAGCTTCCGTGTGCTTCAAAGAGGGCATCGCACAGTGCCACCGTCTCATCGATGGTCAGCTCGCTTGAGGTGTGAGGGTCAAGGAGGGCGGCTTTGTAGACGTCCTCTCTCTTTTTGGTGCGTGCGGCTTCAATGGTGAGCAGCTGCACGTTTATATTGGTGCGGTTCATTGCGGCGCAGATCTCGGGCAGATCACCCACCACGGTGGGGTGGATACCCATATGATCCACAAGGCAGGGCACCTCCACGCAGGCGTTGCGGGGGAGGTTTGTGATCAGTCCGTCGTTTAAAACGTTGCCGCCGATGCTGTAGGGCACGCCCGTGACGATGGCTTCCATGATGTAGGAGGCGTATTCTCCCGTTCTCTTGTGGCTGACATCGTCGGCAATGTATTTCTGTCTGTCGTTTTCCCAGCGGGCAATCTGACGAACACAGCGTCTTGGATACTCGTCAAGGGGGATGTTGTAGCGGTCGATGAGCTCAGGATGGGCGGACTTGATAAATAGGTTGTTGTATTCGGCATTATGCTCTGAGCTTTCGGTGCAGTAATAGCCGAAGCGGCGGATATACTCGTAGCGCACAAGGTCGGCGCTTTCCGACTTTTCCTTGCTTAGTTCGGCAATGGCTCTTTTTTTGATCTCGGGGTAAAGGTCATTTCCCTCACCGTCCTTTAATTCAAGAAGCCACGCCATATGGTTGATGCCCGCAATCTTTTCGTAAAGAGGCTTTTTGATGCTGTCGTAATCAAATCCCAGCCCCTTTAAAAGGTCGGAGGAGCAGACCTGCACCGAATGGCAAAGACCAACCGTCTTGACCTTGGTGTATCTCTGCATATAGCCCGAGAGCATTGCCATGGGGTTGGTGTAGTTCAAAAACCAGGCGTTGGGGCAGACCTCCTCCATATCGGCGGCAAAGTCCTCTAAAACGGGAATGGTACGAAGGGCTCTGAAGATTCCGCCGATGCCTAAGGTATCGGCAATGGTCTGACGGAGATTCCATTTTTTCGGCACCTCAAAATCGGTGACGGTGCAGGGCTCGTACAGCCCCACCTGAATGGCATTGACCACGAAATCGGCACCGTAAAGGGCTTCCTTGCGGTGCTCCACCCCCAGATGCTTTGTGATCCTTGATCTGCTTTGATTCAGATTTCGATTCAGCGAGCAGACCATTTGATAGGACTCCTCCAGCCGCTTTTCGTCGATATCGTAAAGAGCGATGTCAAAATCCCACAGTGCGGGGGTAAGCATAGCGTCCCCCAGAACGTTTTTGGCAAAAACAGTGCTTCCCGCACCCATAAAGGTGATCTTTCCCATAAATTTATCCTTTCTGAAATAAATATTTGACAGTATCGTCCTTTTGTGTTACAATCGTAGGTACTACTTTTGAGGTCTTGTCTTTTTCAAAGCCGTGTCAAAGGCACGGTCAAGGGCATTTTTTACGTCCTGTCCCATGGCGTCGTTGCCGGCCTCGGTCACACCGCCCTTGGTGGCGACCTGCTCTTCCAGGGTCAAAAAGGGATCCTCCCCCTCCATTGACGAGGCGAAGGAAAAGACGGCGGAGGTGATGGCAACTGCCTGCTTTTTGGAAAATCCCAGCTCCTGACACGCCTTTTGATAGCTATAGAGCATCTTTGCGGCAAAACCCGGACCGCAGGAGGCGGCAACGGTCAGCGCATCAAGCCCGTCCTCCTCAAGGATCTGCACCTGCCCCAGTTTTTCAAGCCTTGAAAGCAGATCCTCAAAGCCTGCGGGGGCAGTGGCACCCACGATGTCCCGTCCTTTACTGATTGCCACCGTGGGCATAATGCGCCACACGGGGCAGGAAAAGACATCCTTCAGTTCGTCAAGCCCCACGCTTGCCATCAGGCTGACCACTCTGTTTTCTTTGGTGTCAAGGGCTTTTAACTCGGGAGAAAGCTCTCTAAAAACCGAGGGCTTCAGGGCAAGAACGATCAGCTCGCTTTGTAAGAAGAGCGCTTCCTTGCTTTCTGCTACGGCAAAGCCCATATCCCTTGCCTTCTTTTGGGTTTGCTCACTTTTGGCAAGGACGGTGCATTCCTCGGGACAAAGTCCGCCCACCTTTAAAAGCCCTGTTACAAGTGCGGTTGCCATATGGCCGAATCCGTAAAAGCCGATCTTCATCCGTTCTTCTCCTTTGAGGGCAAAAAGAGGGTGCCCACCGAGCTACCTGCGCAAATATCGTATAAAATATCGGGGCTTTTACCGTTGGCGATCACCATTGGCACGCCCGCCGCACCTGCGATCTTGGCGGCCTGCAGCTTTGCCCGCATTCCACCGGTGCCTCTCTCGGTGCCCGCTCCCCCTGCAAGAGCTTCGATCTCGGGGGTGATCTTCTCCACCAAGGGAATGAGGGTGGCGTTTTCATCGGTTGCGGGATTGCCCGTGAAGAAGCCGTCCACGTCCGAAAGATTGATGAGCAGATCAGCGTTTATAAGGCCTGCCACGTAGGCGGCAAGAATGTCGTTTCCACCGATGCGGATGCCCTCGTGGGAGACGGTGTCGTTCTCATTGACGATGGGAATGCTTCTCCCCTTTAAAAGCATTTCAAAGGTATTTTGAGCGTTTTCCTTTTGCAAAGGGATCTCCACCACGTCCTTGGTTAGCAGTACCTGCGCAACGGTATAGCCGTAATCACGCATATAGCGGCTGTAAAGGCTCATCAACTCGCACTGACCGATGGCGGCGGCAGCCTGCTTTCCGCTCACCGTTTTGGGCGGTCTTTCAAGACCCATTTTCACCCATCCTGCCGAAACGGCACCCGAGGAGACCAGCACGATCCGCACTCCGCTGTTTTCTATATCGCAGATCACCCGACAGAGCCGCTCAATCTTGCGGATGTCAAGCATCCCCGTCTGATGGGTCAGGGTAGAGGTGCCCACCTTGATGACGGCGGTTGAATATCTTTTTTCCATAAAAAATCCTTTTTCGATTCCATCAATCGCTACGTTTTATTTTTGTTTTTTATACCATACTATTATATACGAATTCGTCCCTTTTTTCAAGTTTTTTTACAAAAAAAGAGGACGGGAAGGAGCAAAATATGATGACAGTAGAGCAGCTACAAGAAAAAACGGAGAGGGCAAGAGCAGTCCTGCCCGCTCTTCTTGACGAAAAAAACAGAAGGTGCGCTCTTGACCTGATCGGGCAGGCGCTTCTTTTAAACAAGGAGGAGATCCTTTCGGCAAACGAAAGAGATCTTGAAGGTGCAAAAAGGCAGGGCGTGCCGTCTGCCATGTGCGACCGTCTTTTGTTGACCGACGAACGGCTTTTATCCATCGCAGAGGCGGTAAAGCAGGTGGCGTTGCTGCCCGATCCCTTGGGGGTGGAAAAGAGCTATACCCTTGAAAACGGTCTTTTGATCCAAAAGCACCGCGTACCCTTGGGGGTCATTGCCATGATCTACGAGGCGCGCCCCAACGTGACGGTGGATGCTACCGCCCTGACCCTTAAAAGCGGCAATGCCGTGATCTTAAAAGGGGGGAAAGAGGCGTTTTTCACCAATACAGCTCTCGTGAAGGTGATGCGAAGTGCCCTTTCTGCCCTTCATCTGGAGGATGCCGTCTATCTTGTGGAGGATACCGACCGTGCCGTGGTGGACGTCCTGCTTGCGATGAGAGGGCAGATTGATCTGGTCATCCCCAGAGGGGGCAAGGGACTGATTCGCCACGTGGTGGATCACGCCAAGGTGCCCGTGATCGAAACGGGTGCGGGCAACTGCCATCTGTACGTTCACGAAAAAGCAGACCTTCAAAAGGCGTTGAAGGTGCTCATCAACGCCAAGGTCTCCCGTCCGTCGGTTTGTAACGCCGCAGAAACGCTGATCTGCGACAAAGCCGTCGCCCCCGTCTTTTTAAAGATGGCGGACGAGGCGCTTTCCGCTTTAAATGTGGAGTTGCGTGCCGATGAGCAGGCGCTTTTGCTGATGCCCCACGCCGATCCCTCTACCGAGGAGGACTTTGCCACCGAATATAACGATTATATTTTGGCGGTGAAGACCGTTTCGGGCATTGAGGAAGCGGTTGCCCACATTGCAAAATACGGCACCCGCCACAGCGAAGCCATCCTGACCGAGGACGACGCTGCGGCAGAATACTTTATGGCAAGAGTGGATGCGGCGGCGGTCTATCGGAATGCCTCCACCCGTTTTACCGACGGTGGGGTGTTTGGAATGGGGGCAGAGATCGGTATCTCCACCCAGAAACTGCACGCCAGAGGCCCCTTTGCTCTGGAGGCGCTGACCACATGGAAATACAAGATCTACGGAGAGGGTCAGGTCAGATAGGCATTTTGCTCCGTTTAAAAGGAAGATCAACGATCACGCTCGGCTCACTTCTGTATGCCGAGCGTTTTTTGCCGAATTTTTTCAAAAGCTCTTGACAAAACTGTATATACTGTATATAATAAGCATATACAGTTGGAGGATGAAATGAGACTACTGATAGACAACAAAAGCATTTTGCCCATCTACGATCAGATCTACAGCCAGATCAAGGAGCAGATCCTTTTGGGAGAGCTGAAGGAGCACGAGCAGCTACCTTCCATCCGAGGTCTTGCCAAGGATCTGAAGATCAGCTTCATCACCACCAAAAGGGCATACGAGGAGCTGGAAAAAGAGGGGTTCATCTATACCGTGCAGGCAAAGGGCTGTTACGTGGCGGCAAAAAACAGCGCGCTCTTCAAGGAAGAGCAGTTGAAAAAGATCGAGGAGCATTTGGAGGAAGCCTTGCGCATTGCCAAGTCCTGCGGGATAAGCGGGCAGGAGCTTGCCGAAATACTGAAGACCTTGACGGAGGAAGAGGAATGAATCACGCACTGGAACTGAAAAACGTTACGAAAAGATACAAGGATTTCACCCTGCAGGGGCTTAACCTGACCCTGCCTAAAGGGTGCATTATGGGCCTGGTTGGCGAAAACGGTGCGGGTAAGACCACCACCATCAAGCTTATTCTTGATCTGATCTCTCTTGATGAGGGGGAAATCTCGGTGATGGGACTGGACAGCCGCAGGGACGGCAGTGCCATCAAGGAGCTTTGCGGCATCGTGCCCGACGAGATCGGCTTTCCCCAGGGAATGAACGCTCTGCAGGTGGGCAAGGTGATGAAGTACACCTATAAAAATTGGGACGAGCAGGCGTACAAAGACCATCTTGTCCGCTTCGGTCTGCCCGAAAAAAAGTCTTTCAAGGAGTATTCCAAGGGAATGAAGATGAAGCTGGGGATTGCTGTTGCTCTCTCCCATAACGCAAAGCTTTTGATCCTTGACGAGGCAACCTCGGGACTTGACCCGGTGGTCAGAGACGAGGTGGTGGCGCTGTTTGGCGAGTTTACAAGAGAAGAGGATCGGGCGGTGCTCATTTCCTCTCACATCGTCAGCGACCTTGAAAAGATCTGCGACTATATTGCCTTCGTACACGACGGAAAACTGCTTTTGTGTGAGGAAAAGGATGTCCTTCTTGCAAAATACGGATGCTGGCAGGGCAGCAGGGCGCAGATGGATGCCCTTCCTGCGGGGGCGGTGTGCCACTTCAAGGAAACGCCCTACGGAGTGGAGGCCATCCTTTCAAGAGCGGCGCTATCGGAAGACGTGGCGATCGCACCCTTGAATATGGAGGAGCTGTTTTTATTCAAGATCAAGGAGGCAAAGAAATGAAGGGAATTCTTTTAAAGGAGCTGTATCTGCTCAAAAAGCATTGCGCCATTCCGCTGTTTTGTCTGCTTCTCTTTCTGGTGATGGCTGGCGCGTCGATGGGGGAGCAGTCGATGATGGTCTTTTTCCCCTTTATGTACGCATCCATCATCCCCGTGACCCTGCTTTCCTACGATGAGATGCACAAATGGGACGAGTATGCCAGGATCTTTCCCTATACCCCTGCCAAGCTGGTGCTTTCCAAATATCTGGTGGGCGGCGTTTTGCAGATTGCCGTTACTCTTATCCTTTTAACGATCAGCACGGTGAAAATGGTAATGGACGGAGAGGTGCAGATTCTGAGGCTGGTGGCAATGGCAGGGCTTGGACTGTTTATCGGTGCGGCATTCGGTGGCTTCAATCTGCCGTTTATGTTCCGTTTCGGCGTTTCAAAGGGACGTGTTGCCTACTACGCCGCCATCGCTTTGGGCGTGGGCGGCTGTCTTATGGCAGCGGCACTGTTTAACGTTTCCTTTTCTCCCGAGTTTTTCAGGGTCTTGTCGGTGGCAATGCCTGTTTTGTGGCTGATCCCGATCCTTCTTGCCGTAGCGCTGTACGTGTCCTCTTATTTTCTTTCCGTGGCACTTTATAAACGGCGCTATCGCTGAGCGTATTCGGATAAATGCCCGAAAAGCACCCCTTTCGGAGTGCTTTTCGGGCATTCTATTTTGGAGGTGTAAAGCCTTGAAGGAGAGAGCCCCTCTTTCTCGGCTTTGGAGAAAGTGCAGTTATTTGACGGGAGAAAAGAGCATTGGAAGGGCGTCGATCAGCTCATTTTCCATATCGCCCTTCTGTTCCTCGGGCAGATCCAGCTTTAAAAGGCCGTCTTCAAGGGAGTAAAGCATATAGTCCTCTTCAAAAAAGAGATCATCCTCCATATAGAAGTAGAGTCTTCCCTCTTTCACTCCGTAAAGCCCGTATTCGGGCTCTGCCGCACCGAGATCCTCGGCATCAAGTGCCCCCAAGGACTCCTCGGTCAACGCCTCAAGATAGGCATCCGTATCCTCGATCTCTTCTTCAAAGACGTATTCAAGATAGTCTTTTAAGGTTGTTCCAAGCTCTTCTGCCTCAGCGGTGAAGGAATCGGTCATATAGTCCTTCATCCCCGCTTTCACGATCTGAAGCAGCTCGTTTATGCTATTCTTCGTTGTGTTTTCATCAAAGGTGACGGCGTATTGTCCCTCTTCATCCATTTCAAGGGTGATGCTCATCAGGAAGGAGAAGTCCTCAAAATCGAAGTATTCGGTCATTTCGGGCTCCATCATCATAGTGAACATCGAAACGTAGAGTTCGGTCATATCCATATCGGTTTTCCAACTGCCCACAAGTGCGGGATCGGCATCAAGATCGGGTGTCTCTTCCTCAAAAGAAGTGGAGAAAAGGGGTTCAGATGTGGAGAAAAGAGGCTCAGATGCGGAGGAAAGAGGCTCTGACGAAGAGGGAAGGGCGGGCTCATTCATCGAGGGACTTCCCTTATCGCTTTCGTCGGATAAGGAGGGCAGGGATTCGGTTTTTTGGGATGCCGAGGACGGATCCCTTGAAGGTGTGTCTCTGGGGAGGGTATTGACGCAGGACACCAGAGCGGTAAGGCTCGTCAGTCCCAAAAGCAGCGCCATCAGGATGGCGAGTATTCTCATGGAAATTTTCATTTTCGTATATTCTCCTTTTGCGCTCCTGCTTGGGAGCTTTTTCTTTTTTTGATCGATCGGCGCTTTGGGTACCCTGCCGTTCTGAGGACAGTATAGCGGGCGGGCAGAAAAAAGTCAATAGGATTCAACCGTCCTTCAAGTTGAAGGGCAGTTGACCTCTGCCGCGGTGGGGGAAGGGAGAGGTGAAATGTGGAAAAATCTTTAAAAAATCTTTACCAAAATACTTGTTAATTTTCTTGAAATATGATATACTTACTTCGGTTTTGTGGAAATCAGCCGAGAGCTATTTCATGCAAAGGATTGGCAGACTGCGCAGTTTTGCGCTGCGCCAAAGAGCCTGCCCATCGCCGCCGAAAAAACGACAAATCAGGAACAGGGCGGCAGGTTTTTACAAGGAGGTGCATGTAAATGACAGAACCGAAGAACGTTGCGCTACACAAAAAGGTAAACGCAAAGGGAGCAAACGCCGGCGCCATCACCGATGGCGAAAGAGACCGTGCCTTACACTGGGACGGAGGGGTTGCGCCCGCCAAGGCGACCATAGACCTGAAGGGCTATTTTTCCATCTCGTCCATTCGCCTGACCACCTACTACGGAGACGGCAGAGCCTACCGCTTCAAGATCCGCGCGGGCGGCACGCCCACCCAGATGCTGGAGCTGGTGGATCAGAATGAAGACGTTCTTGCAACCGAAGAAGGCTACTATTTTACCTTCGATCCTATGTTCGTCCGCTACGTGGAGGTGGAAATGCTCCACAATACGGCAAACCCCTCGGTGCATATCACCGAGCTGGAGGTCTTCGGTGTTCCGGCTGAAGAATATTTGATCGTGTCGGAAAAACAGCGGTCAACGGTCAATCCCGACCCTGCTGATATTGCCTACGGAAAGCCCGTAAGAGCATCCATCAACAATGAATACGCCTTCGTTTTGACCGATGGAACTGACGAAACCTGTTTCTTCGGCGAGCTTTACCCCCGTCATCTGGACGTGGATCTGGAGAAAAACTACGATCTTGACAAGGTCACCGTGGTCGGCCCCAATTTTGCCGACTATAACTACGTCGTCTATACCTCCCTTGACGGCGTGAATTTCAGAAGATACGGCAAATGCAAGACCACGATGGAGGAGCGCACCGTCACCATCATGAGAAACGTGGAAGCCAGAGTGATCCGACTGCTGGTGGAGGGCACTTCTCAGGGTGCGCACGGTGTTTCGGCGGTATGCCAGCTCAAGGCGTACGGTAAGCCGCTGGATACCGAGATCGTTCCCACCAGAAAAAGTCTGTCTTTTACCGACTACGATAGCTGGATGAAGGAAAAGTGCGGAGTGGATCTGTCTGCCATCAAGGATTCTCAGGGCAAATACGACCCGAAAGACAGCTACACGGCAGAGGATACCGTGAAGGCGCTGGAGGGACTGATCACCCGTATTCTCGGTGAAAAGTATATCTCTTGGTTCTCCTTTGAGATCGACAGAGAACACAAGGGCGACAACTATTTTGAATTAAACTACGTAGACGGCAAGATTGCCGTGAAGGCGGATTGCGGTGTTTCTGCGGCAATGGGCTTGAACTGGTATCTGAAATACTACTGCAAGGTGCAGGTTGCACAGCAGACAAAGCAGGTGAAGATGCCCGAAAAGGTGGTGCCCTTGAACACCTCCATCAGACAAAGCACCCCCTATGAGGTGCGTTACGCCTACAACTACTGCACCCTTTCTTACACCATGCCCTTCTTCAGCTACGAGAAGTGGCAGAGAGAGCTTGACTATCTGATGCTCTCGGGTGTCAACCTGATCCTGGATCTGACGGGTACTGAGGCGCTGTGGGTTTCTTACCTGCAAAAGCTGGGCTTCACCGTGGACGAGGCAAAGGACTACGTTTGCGGCTATTGCTACAAGGCTTGGTGGCTGATGGGCAATCTGGAGGGCTACTGCGGCCCCGTTGCCGACAGCTGGGTGATCGACACGCTGGAGATGGCGAGAGTCAACCAGCGCTATATGACGGTGATGGGCGCACAGCCCGCACTGCAGACCTTCGTTGGCGCTATGCCCGAGGCGTTTGGCTCCATTGCGGATGCTCATCTGAAGGCAGCGGGATTTGAAAACGTGGCGGAGTATATGGCACCTCAGGGACTTTGGGCAGGCGGCTTCGTGCGCCCCAATGTCTTAAAGACCACCTTCCCCGGCTACAGCTATCTGGCAAAGATGTTCTACGATACCCAGGACGAGCTTTACGGTCAGGTGACCGATTATTACTGCGGTGACGTCTGCCATGAGGGCGGTATCATTCCCGCAGATCTTTCCAAGCCCGAAATGTCGGCGAAGATCTTAAACGAGCTTCTTTCGGCAGATGAAAAGGCAGTATGGATCCTGCAGGGCTGGTGGTCCAATCCCATCAAGGCAGTGCTTGACGGCTTTGGCGACAAGAAGGTGGATCACATTATGATCCTTGACCTTGCCTCCCTTGCAAAGCCCAAGTGGACCGATACCACCACCTGGGACGGTGCTGAGTTTGGCGGAACGCCTTGGGTATACTGCAACCTTGAAAACTACGGCGGCAGACCCGGTATGCACGGCAAGCTGCAGAAGATGACTGAACTGATGGACGAGGTGCGCATCAAGGCGAAATTCTTGAAGGGCATCGGCATCACCCCCGAGGGCACCAACGTCAACCCCGTGGTCTTCGACCTGTTCTGGGAAATGGCGTGGAGAGACAGCGTGCCCGACATCAACTTCTGGCTGGCTGAATACATCACCCGCCGCTATGGCAAGCTGACCGACAATGCCCTCTTTGCATGGAAGCTCTTTGCAAAGACGGTGTACGGCGTGGACAGCTACGACGGCACCAGCAAGAACAACGTTATCAACGACGACGCCTGCCTGTCCATGACCTTCTGCTCGGGTCCCTATTTCAAGATCGGTTACAGCCGTACCGTCTTTGAAGAGGGCGTACTGATGCTGATGGAGGACTATGACAAGCTGTGTGGCGCAGAGGGCTACATCTATGACGTGGTAGATCTGCTGCGTATGGTGCTGACCATTGCCACCGACGATTATTTCGAGGTGTTGAGAAGGGCATATGCCGCAAGACATGCGCAGCACTTCGGCAGATACAGTGACCGCTTCATCAAGGCGATGGAGCTTATCGGTGAGCTGTGCCTCTACAATAAGGACGAGATGCTGGGCAACTGGATCGGCAACGCCTACGACTGGGCAAAGGATGAGCGCACCGGCTACTATGCTCCCTTCGATATGGATATCATGGAGTATAACGCCCGTATCCTGATCTCCGATTGGGGCTCTTCGCCCATTACCAACTACGGTAACAGACAGTATTCGGGTCTGATGGAGGACTACTACATCAGAATGTGGAGCGAGCTTCTTGATCAGGTCAACTACGCCTTCAGAAAGAACCTGCCTGCCCCCGAGCGTCTTGGAAGCAGATGCTTTGAGATCGGTTGGGAATTTGCCACCAACGGCAAATACTATCGCCGTACGCCCGCAAAGCCTCAGGGTGACGGTGAGGACAGAGGTCTTGTTGCCATCTGGCGTGACGTGCAAAGACATCTGACCGATACCTCGGTCAAGCAGGCGATCGCTCAGCTTGACGAGCAGTTGAAGCAGATGGAGCAGGCAAAGTCGGATGAGGAAGACGTTTCCGCAACCATTGCCACCAATATCGAGCATTAAACTATAAATAAGACCGAGTTCCCAATGGGTGATGTCCTTATCGGAGAAATAATATAGGGGTATGGGCGCAGCCCGATGCATTTGTAAAACAAATGCGAAACCGGTGATAAAACAGAAGGGAGAGTCATGCGGAAGCAAAATTCCGTAAGACTCTCTCTTTTTCTGCTGTCTATGAGTGATATTCTTTGCT
>JAGBIB010000051.1 GCA_017935195.1 Clostridia bacterium | reverse complement strand
TACTCCTACGCATCTGCAAGACCTCCTCGGGTAAGTGTTACCACTTTCACCTCATATATCTGCTGCATTTACACCTTGAAATTCGGGCAGTATAGGACTTTGTTTTGTTATGGAAACTCGTCCGTTTCAAGTATGCCTCTTATGCAGTTTCTGTTCGTCAGACCGAGGTTTTGCTTTAGGCTTCCTTCAGACTCCGCCTCACAATGGACGCCCTTGCCCTTAGCTAACAGTTCCTACTGCCAAGTCTGTAGTGGACTTTCACCACCAAGTAATAACGCATGCCGAGCGCACTAAAAGAGGAGCTTTCTCCCCTTGGGGGACAAGCTCCTCTTTTTTGTGTCAGCCCTCATCCTTCGGCAAATAGGTCAGGGGGTCAATATGCTTTCCGTCCTTTGTAAGCTCAAAATGAAGATGCTCGGTTTCGGCAAGCTCCACAAGACAGCTGTCTCCCACAGCACCGATGGTCTGCCCCGCCTTCACGGCAGCACCCACCGCGATCCCCTCGGGCAGGTCTGCGGATAAATTTTTGTAGTGAGAGACCAGTCCCTGCCCGTGATCCACCGAAATACACATTCCCATCATGGGATCGCTCCAAAGTGCGCTGACGGTTCCGTCGGTCAATGCCACCACACCGCTGCCGATCTCTGCGCTGATGTCTACCCCCGTGTGGACACGGTAGTCATTCATGGTTAGTGAATAAACGGGCAGATCCATGCTGTAGCCTTTGAAAACGGTGCCGCTCACGGGCAGATAGAGGACGGGATCGTCTGTGGGATCAATGACGGGCTTGTGATCGGATGTGGGCGGAAGGGTGGGACTGTTGTTGATTACCGGAAGGGAGGGAAGGGGATCGTTCTGCTCCCCACCGTCTGCAGGCTTGTCGTCCTTAGAGGGAGAAGAGGCGGCGGGAGGATCTACCGTGGGCGTGGGTGCGGGCTTTTTACCCCTCATGCCGATAACGGTGGCGATGCTGACCAATAAGACGGCCAGCGCCACCAGCCCGATCACGATATAGACAGAGCCGTTCATGAGTTTTCTTTTTGCGGTGTAATTCATAGAAAAACCTCTCTTTTTTCAAGATTTCTGTTAGTATCTTTTCCTTTTAAGGCAGGAATATACACCAAAAATACGAAAGAACGAAAAAAATGGTGAGGTTGTTTATGAAAGTACAAAAAACAAGCTCCGCTGACAACGGTCAGCGGAGCCTATAGCGGGTAAACGAACCCTTCACACTTAAAATCTCGGGAAGAAAACATCCCGTTCTTTCAAAGCGATTGAAGGTTTTAGAGGAAAGTCCTTTGAATGGGTCGAGCAAGGAGGCAAGGCCCGAAGGACGGTAAAAAGGTTATCCTTCGCTTTCCGAGGTGAGGGGAATGCCTAATATCTCCTTGTTTCGGTCGGAAATGGGGATGCCCTTGACCAGAACCTGCACGTTCTCTCCCTCTGTCAAAGTCATCTTTCCGTCCTTGACAGAGCAGGTGAAGGCGGTGGGGGTGTTGGCTTTGTAGAAGATATTGAGCTTGCTCTCTTCCTCAAAAAAGGTGTAGTCGGCATAGAACTTGGAAAGATAGGGCTCGGTATCCTTGCTTCTGGTATAGAAATACACGTACCCCTGATCGGAAAACCGCCAGCAATCCGTTCCGTTTTCATCATACCAGCTGCCGATCAGCTCCTCTTTGGTAAAGGGGGTCTGATCCTGTCCCACCTCCCTTGCGATGGCAACGATCATGATAATGGCCGAAACGACCAGGATTACCGCAATGATACAAAGTGCGATCACGGTGAATTGCTTTTCTTTTTTCTTTTTTATCTGCTGTTTTTCCTTGAGTGTCAGCTTTTGATGCTCTTTTTTCATGACGTATCCCTTTCTTTTTTGTCAGACCTTGGTGACCATTTTGTAAAAATCGGTATAGTAGGCCACCACGGACCGTTCTTCACCTCCATGCTCCAGATCGGGGCCTGTGAGGATGACTCCTTCAAGGCTCATCAGCTCGGAGGCACGCAGCTCGTCGATCACACAGCGAAAGACGATCTGGTCAGAGGAGATGAGGATCAGCTCCCCATCTCTCAGGTTGATCATCCCGTTTTTGCCGATGATGGTCTCACCCATGCTTTCGTCTCGCTCGCTGACGTATTTGATGGCGCGTTTGTCTAATTTTTTTGCCATTTCTCTGCGAAAACGCACCGAGTTTTCGTTTTTTGGCTTGGCATAGTGCTCAATGAACCTGGAAAAAATCGACATACTGTTCTCCTTTTGAATGGATTATGGATAATCGTCGCCCTCTTCTCCTTCGTCGTCGGGGAAGGGCGAGCCTGCCACCTCACCGTTCTTTGCTCGCTCTACGTTTTCAAGATGCTCGGCAAGGGTGTTTGCAAAGAAGCTGTAGCCCGAGTTGGTGGCCACGAAGAAATAGTAGTCAAGCCCCTCAGCAGGATAGAGCGCTGCATTAAGCGAGTCAAGGGTGGGGGTGACGATGGGAGTGGGGGGGAGTCCTTGATACTTGTAGGAATTGTAGGGTGTCTCATAATTCAGCTCAAAGGCTCCGAATTCGGAGGAGACCTTGTAGCCGTCGTGACGCAGGGCATACTGGGTGGTGGCGTTGCTTTCCAGCTTGCCGTCGATACCCTCATGCTCGGGGTTGCGCAGACGGTTATAAAAGACGGCGCTGATCAAATTGCGCTCCTCGGCCACGCCCTCTTTTTCAAGAATGGAGGCAAGGGTGAGGATCTCATAGACGGTCAGCTGGGGAAGATCGGGGAACTTTTCCGCCATATATTCCTTTTGCTTGGTGAAATAGGACCTTTTGAAATTGCTTCTGAATTGGTCAAGGAGCTTGGTGATCACCGCCTTTGCCGCTGCGGTACCGGGGGTATCTCCCTCCTTATCGGCGTAGCTGTCGTAGAAGCGATAGGTGTCGGGGTAGAGGAAGCCCTCCAGACGGTAGATGCGAGGATCGTTTTCGGGGTCGGTGATGAGGGGGAC
>JAGBIB010000050.1 GCA_017935195.1 Clostridia bacterium | reverse complement strand
TGCCGAAAAGCGTGTAAGGGAAGAGATCAACAGAGGCTTGCAGACCATTCAGTATCAGGTGGTCAACCTGATGACCACCAACGGACAAGCACCCTTCGTCACCGTCTTTATGTATTTGGGCGAAGCCAAAAACGAGCAGGAAAAGGCAGACCTTGCCCTCATCATCGAGGAGACCCTCCGTCAGCGCTACAAGGGCGTGAAGAACGAAAAGGGCGTGTGGGTCACTCCCGCCTTCCCTAAGCTTATTTACGTTTTGGAGGAGGACAATATCCACGAGGACAGCAAATACTATTATCTGACCAAGCTTGCAGCCAAGTGTACCGCCAAGAGAATGGTGCCCGACTATATCTCTGAAAAAATTATGCTTCAGAATAAGATCGACAAAAACGGAAACGGTCAATGCTATACCTGCATGGGATGCCGCAGCTTCCTTACGCCCTACGTGGATGCAGAGGGCAAGCCCAAATACTACGGCAGATTCAATCAGGGTGTCGTTACCGTCAATCTGGTGGACATCGGTCTTTCTGCAGAAGGAGATATGGATCGCTTCTGGCAGATCTTTGACGAGAGAATGGATCTCTGCCACAGAGCCCTGCAGTGCCGTCACGAGCGGCTCACGGGCACGCTTTCCGATGCCGCCCCCATCCTTTGGCAGCACGGCGCACTGCTTCGCTTAAAGAAGGGCGAGGTGATCGACGAGTATCTGCACGGCGGCTATTCCACCCTGTCGCTGGGGTATGCGGGTCTGTGGGAGTGCGTGTATAGTCTCAACGGCAGAAAGCTGACCGAGCCTGAGGGCGAGGAGCTGGGGCTTGAAATCATGAGAAAGCTCAACGAATATACCGCCAAGTGGAAAAAAGAGGAGAATATCGACTATTCTCTTTACGGCACTCCTCTTGAAAGCACCACCTACAAGTTTGCAAAGTGCTTACAAAAGCGCTTCGGTATCGTGAAGGGGGTCACCGACCGCAGTTATATCACCAACAGCTATCACGTGCACGTGACCGAGGAGATCGATGCCTTTGAAAAGCTGGCGCTGGAGGCAAAATTCCAAGCCCTTTCCCCCGGCGGTGCCATCTCCTACGTGGAGGTGCCCGATATGCAAAACAATCTTGAAGCAGTCCTTTCGGTGATGCGCTTCATCTACGATAACATTATGTACGCAGAGCTGAACACCAAGAGTGACTACTGTATGGAGTGCGGATACGACGGTGAGATCGGTGTGGAAAGCATAGAAGGAAAGCTGACTTGGGTCTGCCCCAATTGCAAAAATACCGATCAGAAGAGAATGAACGTGGCAAGACGTACCTGCGGGTATATCGGCACGCAGTACTGGAATCAGGGACGGACGCAGGAGATCAAGGAACGGGTCTTACACCTGTAAGCAACGAGAAAGCAAGGCGGGATCATCCGCCTTGCTTTAAAAAAAGAGATGAATTACGGAAAACTCAACAAAAATGATATTGCAAACGGCAAGGGCGTGCGCGTTTCGCTCTTCGTTTCGGGATGCCGCAGAAACTGCAAGGGGTGCTTCAACAAGGAAGCCCAGCGCTTTTCCTACGGCGCACCCTACACCAAGCAAACCGAAAAGGAGATCCTATCTGCGCTGATGCCCGCCCATATCGACGGGCTGACCCTGCTTGGCGGCGAGCCCTTTGAAAAGGAAAACAGGGAAGAGCTGATCGCTCTTGTAAAAAGAGTGAAGAGCGACCTTCCTAAAAAGAGCGTTTGGTGCTACAGCGGCTTCCTTTTTGAGGAGCTTTTAAAGGAGGGGCAGGATGCCATCGAGCTGCTCTCCCTTCTTGACGTGCTGGTGGACGGTGCCTTTATAGAGGAGCAAAAGGATCTTGCCCTGCTTTTTCGAGGCTCTGCCAATCAGCGCATTCTGAACGTACCCGCCTCCTTGAAGGAAGGGAAGGGCGTTTGGCTTGAAGGATGTTGGCGGCGCAATATGGGAAGCGGCGATATTTACGAAAGCTGAAAAAGAAAATTCCGCAAAGGTTTCTTTGCGGAATTTTAAGTAAGATGCGTGAAAATGAAAAGAAATACTTCTACGCAGGGCATAAGGAATATTGCCGGAAGAAGGTGCATCCAAGTGCCCGTTTTGGCGAAGATGTCAAGATGTACAAGCAGCAAGGTGACGAGCACGTAGTAAAAGACCATTCCCAAAGGGAGAAGAATCACTTTTTTCCACCAAACTGCATCTTTTAGTTTAAAAACGAAGCATAGCTTCAAGTAGGTTACAACGAGATCAGTGACAGCGATCAAAACGGCAACAACGGGGTGAAAATCCGTTATGAAAAAGAGCAGAAAACTGAGGACGGTAAGAAAAAGCCCCAAAACAACTTCGATGACTTTTTTTGCCCGTTTTTTCTTTAAAAAAGTTAAAAAAGTATTCGTTTTTTTGCATTCGTTCATCTAAAACACCTCGCATCGGATTCAGTATATCATAACGCATTAAATTTGTCAAGCAATGCCGTTTTCTTTGCAAAAGTGCTTGACAAAACGAGATTTAGGGCGCATAAATACATACAATAAGCAAATTCAACGAGTGAAAGGACCTCATAACAAAAATGAAAAGATCCAGCGGCGTGCTGATGCACGTGTCCTCCCTTTGGGGCGGCTTTTCGGAGGGGCGTTCGGCTCCTCTGCCTATGAATTTATCGACATTTTAAAGGAGAGCGGCTTTTCGGTGTGGCAGGTGCTTCCGTTCTGCCTGCCCGACGAGCGCAATTCCCTCTATAAATCCTTCAGCGCCTTCAGCGGCAACCCCTATTTTATCGACCCGAGACCCTTTATAAGCAGGGACTTCTCACCGCCGCAGAGCTTGAAAACGCCAAGCAAAAGACCCCCTACGCCTGCGAGTTTTCCCGTCTTGAAAAGGAGCGCATCGCCCTTTTGCAGAGCGCCTGCGAGCGCTTTGACGAGTGGGAGCTGGTGGACGAATTCTTCAAGGATCACCCCCATACCGAGGACTTTTGTCGCTTTATGGCGTTAAAGAAGGCAAACGGTGACAAGGTGTGGACCGAGTGGACTGTAACCGAGCCCGACGAGCGCACCCTGCGCACCTGGCGCTTTATCCAGTACACCTTCTTCACCCAGTGGGCGCAGGTCAAGGCGTACGCCAACAAGAAGGGCATCTCCATCATTGGTGACCTGCCCATCTACGTTGCCCACGACAGCGCAGACGTGTGGGCAAAGCCCTCTCTCTTCCATTTAGACAAGCGAAATCTGCCCACGAACGTGGCAGGCTTCCCCCCGACTATTTCTCGGAGGACGGTCAGCTTTGGGGAAATCCTCTTTATAACTGGGAGGAGATGGCAAAGGACGGCTATGCTTGGTGGAAGGAGCGCATCGCCTTTATGTGCGAGCTTTTCGACGGCGTGCGCATCGACCATTTCCGTGCCTTTGAAGCCTATTTCAGCATCCCTGCAGAGGAAAAAACCGCCCGCAACGGCAAATGGATCAAGGGTCCCGGAATGGATCTGATCAAGGCTCTGAAGAGCGTTTGCGGCGACAAGTTGCTTATCGCAGAGGATCTGGGGGACATCACCCCCGAGGTCATCAAGCTGGTAAAGGACAGCGGCTTCCCCGGCATGAAGATCGTGCAGTTCGGCTTCCTTGGAGATGAAAACTCCCCCCATCTGCCCCATAATTACGAGGAAAACGCCGTGGCGTACACAGGCACCCACGACAACAACACCCTGCTGGGCTATATCTGGGAGCTGGATCCCCAAACGAGAAGACGCTTCTTTGACTATTGCGGCTTTGAGGGCGACGACTGGGACAAGAGCCGCGACGCCATCTTAAAGACCCTTTTGGCAAGCAGAGCGCGTCTTGTGGTCTTCCCCCTGCAGGATCTGCTCTTTTACGGCAAGGACACCCGCATCAACGTCCCCGGCAAGGCAGAGGACAACTGGTCCTATCGTGTGACCGCCGAGCAGGTTGCCTCTATCGACAAAAAGAAGCTTGCCTACTATAACAAGCTTTTTGGAAGAATTTGAAGAATCTAAAGAACGATTTCTCGGGAATTTCCCCGTAAACCACGATCAAACAAAACGCTCTCCCGACTACCGTCGGGAGAGCGTTTTTCAATCAATTTTTTGTTTGAAGGGGGAAGGATCAATCTTTTTTTGCTCCTCTTCGATTGCCCGATAAACGAATACCAGACGTCTTCTGGAGCAGACTCCCAGCTTTCCGTAAATGTTTTTGTTGTGGAATTTCAGCGTGTTTTCCTTGATGTTCATATCGGAAAGTATCTCTTTGGTGGACGTGCCTGCAAGGTAAGCATCAAAAATGGCGCGCTCGGTGGGGGTCAACGCCTCCATCCCCTTTAAAAAGCACTCCATTTCTTCGCACGTAGCCTCCTCCGTGCCCTTTTTTACGGGCTTTTCTTCTTTTTGATGCTCTTCTTCCGAGGGCGCCTCTTCCAAAATCGAAGTATCGTCCTCGGGTAAAGAGGGCGGAGCAGAGGGGGCTGTTTCTGCTGCGATCTGATCCTTTGGAAGCAGGTTTTCTGTGGCAACCAGATGGAGTCCCAAAAGGAACAGCTCGCTGATGATGTAGGAAACCGAAAGAAATTCAAAGGGAATGCTCGTCACCTGCTCAATGAGCCACACGCCGATATTGACGAAGACCGCAATGGCAAGCACCATCGCACGGGAGGTGCTACCGGTCGTCTTTTTTATCGAAGTACGGGCGATGAAAAAGACCATCACGGCAAAATAGCCCAACAGATAGAAAAGATATAGGGGATGAAGAGGGCCGTAGTCCTTCACAAGGGTGGCAACCCCATCCACGATCTCAAAGGAGACCTCTTTATAATAAATGGGCAGGACACCGGGGCTTGCGGCAACGAGAAAGATCAGGCACGAAAGGATACAAAGGGAAATGGGTACCCACCGACGGTAACTCGTGGCAGTAACCTTTAAAATGATCATCAGCATGGAAAAGGGCAGGAAGACCGAACCGAGATAGGCAATACGGTTTGCCCACAGCGCCATCTGCAGACTGCCCGACAGAGCAAGCAGGGTGTAGCCTGCATTGACCACGAAGACCGAGGAAAAGAGCAGTATAAACCATCTTTTGTTCTGGCGCACCAACAGCGCGCAACCGATAAGTAAAAGAAGGGACAGCACTGCCGTGATCCCGTAGATGAAGGAAATGCCTGCAGTATGCTCTCCCGCATCGCAGGCGCAAAGCCCCAAGGGTAAAAGCAAGGGGGCGCCGTATGGTAATAAACGTTTCATATGATTGACTCTCCTTAAAACCGTGAGTGAAAGGTGAAATGAAAGAAATCCCACACTTTATCCCACACTTTTTGTGAAAAAAGTGTAAACGCCCCACACTTTTTTTAAGGGAAGTGTGGTGACAAATGAAAGTAAAAAAGATATAATAAGGATGCAAGGTTTCATAAAGGAGGGTATAGATCTTGCCGGCTTTCAAAAGAACGTAACGGGGTACCCCTCCGTGCGGACGGTGATTCACCGCACGGCAAGCTCTGCCAACGCGCCAACGAATGCAGAGCTTCGCCCCAATCATTTCGCTATACAAAGTATATCATAAAAAAGGCACTTCGTCAAGCACTTTTGCCGCCGTTCGAGGGAAAACGCGGCAGCAGTCCTTGATCGAACAGCGCGACGGGCGGGGAAACCATTATTTCCTCTCTTTGGACCTCCTTTCAACAGCCTGCTCCACCTTTTGTGATAGCTTTGTATAGCGATTCCGTATTATAGCCCTTCTGTGGCGTGAAATCCCCATCGGGTCGGGGCAAATTTATCGACGTCGTTTTAAAAGGAGGTCGAAGCAATGAAAAGAAGAGAAGCAACGAAAATCTTCAGTATACCGTTGGCACTTGCAATGATCCGTCTCGCCCTGCCGCCGGGGTTGTTGCCCGGGATGGCGGTACCAGCAGAGAGTCGACATGGCTTGGAATCAGGCAGTAAGACGGGTCAAAGAAGAACTCGGAAGATTGCCAATTGGGATACGGTGCGTTTCTCCGATTCACTCTACTGTCCAAGATGCTGAAAACAGATCCGTATCGGGTAAGAAATAGATTTTAAAAAATAAACGATTACAAACGTAGGAGAGAGTCATGAAGAGAACTGATTTCAAGAGAGTATTCAGCAGAGTATTCAGCGCATTTTTAGTATTGGTGACGGTGCTTTGCTCGCTACCCGCACTTCCCCTTTTCATCTCTGCCCAGAACGTTACGGGCACGATGTATGCAAGCCTTATCAGAGAAAATGAAGCAGTCGTCCTGTGGGGGGACACCACGCTGATTATGGATACCGACCTGACTGTGCCCTCCATCACGGGCGACTACGACCTGACCGTTTATGGCAACGGTATGCTGACGGTGAACGGTAACGGAAACGGTATTGATGTCAAGAACCTAAACTGTACAAGCAACCTGTTTGTTCAGCCCGGATGGCACGCGATTGATGTGACCGAGACGGTGTATATCAGTAACGCCGAATGCTTTGTTGTCGGCGGAATTTATGCTGCCGGCGACATCAATATCCAGAGCAGCAACGCCACCATCGGCGGCAATGGCAACGCCATTTCCAGCACCGGCGGCAATATCACCCTGGGCGGCAGCACCTTCGATATCGGCGCCAACGGGGTTGCGGTATCTGCCGAAACCGGCAATATCAATATGACGGGTAATTTTACGGTGAATTCCAACAATGGCCGTACCATCGATGCCTTAAGGGGCGCGGTTACCGTCGAGGGCTCTTTGAAGAGCACCAGCGGCGCAAAGTTTGACCCCGAAGTTCATTTCATTAACAGAGATTTTTTCAGTATTGGCGCCGCAAAAGGTTTTAACTTCTACGGTACCACTCTGGAGGTTACGGGTCTGGGCGGTATCGATGCCGGC
>JAGBIB010000049.1 GCA_017935195.1 Clostridia bacterium | reverse complement strand
TCCATACCCTTCTTGCGGATCTCGTCCCACATCTTTTTGTGCATGGTTTCAACGAAGAGGGGCACGAGGATCAGGTAGTTGGGCTGATACTTTTTGATGTTCTTGGCAACGTATTTGATGCTGTCGTTTAAGGCGATGGTGGCACCGTAATAGTGTGCGGTCAGGTGTCCTGTGGTCACCTCGTAGGTGTGGTGCATGGGCAGGACGGACAGCAGGGTAGTTCTGTCATCCAACTGATCGATCACGTTTGCCGACATCATCGCATTGGAAATGAGATTGCCCTGAGAGAGCATCACGCCCTTGCTGGTGCCGGTGGTGCCGGAGGTGAAGATGATGGCAGAGCATTTTTCAAGATCCTGAGGGACGGTGTCAAAAAAGGTCTCGCCTTCACCGTATGCCGCCTTGCCTTCCTCGATGAGGGAGGGCAACCCCACCGTTTTTTCGGTGATCGCCTCTTCGGTCTCGGGGGTAACGGGGGCAAAGATCTGCACATCGGGCAGAAGCTCTGCCAGCTTGCCGATGCGGTTGTTCTGGGAGGCGGTGTAGACCACGGTGCGCACCTCCGCCAGCTTGATGAAGTTGACGATCTCCTCGTCGGAAATATCTTTATCAAGGGGAACGATCACGCCGCCCGTGATCACGGTGGCGTAATACGCAGTCATATAAGCGGGATCGGCTTCGCCGATGATAGCGGTTGCCGAGCCTGCCAGTCCTCTTTTATAAAGGGCAGTTCCCAGCGCTCGGATATTTTCGTAGAAGTCCTTATAGGTAAGGCGGAAATCCTGTTTTTTGCGGGAATAGAGATAGACTGCCTTGTCCTCGGGCAGACGGTCTACCGTTTTTTTCAGCATATCTCTGAAATCCACGATCGGCTGACTGTCGATGAGCGGATTTCTGGTGTACTTGAATCTTTTCATAGTATTGTTCGCCTTGGGCGTCCTTTCTGATTCAAAGTGCAGACGGTTCCTTCACAAAAGGCCACATCTCACTTCATTATACAACGAAACACTGAATTTGTCAATATTTATTAACAAATTGAGGATTGTTGCCGATACATTATATAGCCAAAACGTTGATTTGTCAACATCTTTTTGAAAAAAGACGAAAAAACCCTTGAAAAGCGGTGGAAAATAAGGTATACTGTACGCAGGGGCTTTCCCTAAACGTATCGGAGTGGAGCAATACAGTAATTATGGAAGAAAAGAAGATAAACGAAGAAGGGTCCGAGGTATCTGTTGAGATAACCGAGGATCGAGGCAAAAACGGCATACGCAACAAAAAGAGTGCGGTGATCCTGCTTGCTGTGCTGCTGGCACTGCTGGCGGTGGTGGGCGCATTGGCCGCCATAGATTATGACAGCTTGTTTGATAAGGTGATCGCCCGTCCACCCGTGAACTATTACGAGCCTGCAATAGGTGAGAACATCTGGGAAAATGAAGAATACATGGCCTTCACATACGGAAGCATGTTGTCCGTCAATGTATGTGAGGACGGATTTTTCAGCAATATGTATACCTTCGAGGATGCAGAAAGCGCAGAGGAAGCCTTTGAAAAGGCGGGCAAGCACCAGAACGGGATGAGCGTTCTTTCCGATTATTTTTATACGCTCCTTTGCGGATGTGATACGCCTGCCGAAAAAAGCCGCTTCAAGGCACTGTTTTCGGAAGAGTTTCAGATCAACAGAGGAAAAAGGCAATTGGCGGGTGCTTTTCCTGCACAAAAGATTTATGATCTGCATTTTGACTATGTAGGAGAGGATCTGTGCTATGATAAGCAGACCACTTGCTATGTGTGGCTGGTCAGCTATCGGATCGTGCGTAACGACGGCACGGTGCTTAACTATTCCTCGGGTCTTGAGCATGGCAAGGCACGCTTCTATGTGGAGCAGAGAAGTGACGGAGGGTACAGCATTAAGGAGATCGTGGGTATTGATCAAGTAAACTGAGTTTGGATGCGGTGCATCCAAACTCCCGAAAAACGCCGTTGGCGTTTTTCCCCAATCCGCAAAGCGACTAGAGTTTGGATGCGGTACATCCAAACTCCCGAAAAACGCCGTTGGCGTTTTTCCCCAATCCCAAGAAGTACTCTGTTTGGATGCGGTGCATCCAAACTCTCGAAAAACGCTGTTGGCGTTTTTCCCCAATCCGCAAAGCGACTAGAGTTTGGATGCGGTGCAT
>JAGBIB010000003.1 GCA_017935195.1 Clostridia bacterium | reverse complement strand
ATTTTGTAACCGCGTTACTCTCTCTTCTGTTTTTATTGCAAGTTAGGGCTATGCCCATACCCCTTATAAAATTTCTCCGATAAGGACATCACCCATTCTTTCTCCGATTTTTTTATTGCCGAAAGGAAGCAATAAATGTCCCCTTTCCTTCAAGGAATGACTTTTATTTTCTGCTTTTTTGTTGTATAGTTAGGGCAGAGAAGAAGGGAGGCGCAGAAATGGGCTTGATAAACTTTGGGGAGGGTCTGAGGAACGGTCGGATCTCCCGCAAAAAGAGATTAAAAAAGCTGGGCACGGTCAAGATCAACACGGTGGAAACCACCCCCGTGGTCTGGCAGGACAGACTTTTGCGCTTTGAATGGGTCAGAAACAAGAATTGGGGTGCTTCGGGCGGCGTGGAGCGGTCCGTGGGATGCTATCAATTCGTGGATATGGAAAACGAGCAGACGGTCTGTGAGTTTGCCGAGGATCATTCCTTTGGCTGCTGTTATGCCGAAAATGGAAAAATGTACGTGGTCGGCGTGAGAGGAGAGGGCGGCGGAAGCGTGCTGGACCTTTTTGTTTCAGAGGATCTGCAAAGCTGGGAAAGCAGGGAGGTGCTGACCTTTCCCGAGGGCATTTCGCTGTTCAACACTTCGCTTTGCAAGGGCGACGGACGCTATATCCTTGCCATCGAGATCGGCGGATCGCACGAGGCGGTGGGCAGACCCTTCACCTGCGTTTTTGCAGAGTCTGACGATCTTTTGCATTTCAGGATGCTGGATATGATGGAGTATTCCTACTCAAGGGAGCGCTATACTGCCTGCCCCTGCATCCGCTTTGCAGACGGCTTTTACTATATGATCTATCTGGAGGGTGCGCCCTGTCACAGATGGCTGCCTTATATCGTCAGGAGCAAGAATTTAAAGGAGTTCGAGTTGGGGTTGACCAATCCCGTGATGTGGCATAGCGACGAGGACAAGCAGATCCTCTGCCCCGAGCGCTTTACCCCTGAGGAGCTTGACTATATCGAGCACGCGGTAAACTGCAACAACAGCGACTTCGACCTTTGTGAATACCAAGGAAAAACGATCATCACCTACAGTTGGGGCAACCAGCTGGGCAAGGAATTCTTGGCGCTTGCCGAATACGAGGGAAGCCCGGAGGAGTTCCTGAAATCCTTTTTTTAAAAGGGACGGTGTCAGAGCCTGAAACGGAGGAAACGATATGAAAAACTTTTTGTTGTCTGCGGCGTCGGTAAAGCCGTCGGCAAGACAGCTTGCCTGGTTTGAGGTGGGGGCGTACGCCTTCATCCATTTTGGAGTGAATACCTTTACCGACAGAGAATGGGGAAACGGCAAGGAGCCCGAGGAACTCTTCAATCCCACCGAGCTTGACTGCGACCAGTGGGTTGCCGCCATCAAATCGGCGGGTTTAAAGGGAATGGTTCTGACGGCAAAGCACCACGACGGCTTTTGTCTGTGGCACAGCAAATATACCGAGCATAGCGTGAAAAACAGTCCTTGCAAAAAGGATGTAGTAAAAGAAGCAGCCGACGCCTGCCGCCGGGGAGGGATCAAATTCGGCTTTTATCTCTCTCCCTGGGATCGCAACAGCCCCCTTTACGGAACGCCCGACTATAACGATTACTTTTGCAATCAGCTCACCGAGCTTCTTACCGAATACGGTGACATCTTTTGCGTGTGGTTTGACAACGCCTGCGGCGAAGGGCCAAACGGCAAACGGCAGGTCTACGATTTCCCCCGCTACATTTCGCTGATCCGAAAGCATCAGCCAAACGCCGTGATCTTCAACGATTTCGGCCCCGACGTGCGCTGGTGCGGAAACGAGGGCGGCTGCGCCCGCCACAGCGAGTGGGCGGTGGTTCCAAGGGAGCTTTGCAAATACAGCGAGGTGCAGACGGCTCCCTCTCCTTTGGCAGAGGAAGGCGATCTTTCCTATATGTACAATATGGACGAGGAGATCGGCACCCTTTCCAACATCCTCTTTTCAAAGGGACTGTGCTTCACCCCCGCCGAGATCAATATGTCCATTCGTCCCGGCTGGTTCTGGCACGAAAGGGAGGAGCCCCACTCCCTCAAACGCCTTTATAAGACTTGGCTGACCTCCTATGGTGCCAACGCCTGTATGCACCTGAATGTTCCGCCAAATACCAAGGGACTCATCGACGAGCGGGACGTGAAGCGGCTGGCAGAGCTGGGCGCGCTTTTAAAAGAAGAGTTTGGAACCCCCCTTGTCCTGCTTACCGACCCTCAAAAGGAGGAGCGGTCGCCGGACTATCAGCCCTCCTACCGCATTCCTCTGCCCCGGCCCCTTGCCCAAAGCGCCCTTCGGCATATCGTGATCAGAGAAAGGATCGCCCTTGGTCAGCGGGTGGAAAGCTTTCGGGTGAAGGCGCGTTACCAAAACGGTCGGTGCTACAGCATCTTTGAGGGCACTTGCATCGGCAACAGAAGGATCTGCGAATTTGCCGACCCCTTTGCCATGCAAAATCCGCTGACTGACGATAGAGAAGGAACCAAGGTCACCGAGCTGATCGTGCAGATCACCGCCGCAAGAGGGCCTGTGAGCTTGCGGGAGATCTCGGTATACTAAACCGTGCAAAAACAAAAAAGAAAAGTGTACGAACGCGCAAGTTCGTACACTTTTTTGTTGGTGACGTCAGATCTCGATCACGTCGCCCGTCCTGATCCGAAGGAGCCGATCACCCATCCGCTCCTTCAAAAAGGCGAACTGCTCCTCGCCCGTGCAGTGACCGGTAAAAAAGAGGGTCTTCGTTTCAAGCATTTTCTTCGCCGCTTTTTCAAGTAAAGCCCTCCCCTTGGGACTGTCCGTTTCCACCTTCATAAAGTGAAAGCCGCCGATGAAATAGTCGGCAGGGCAGGCTTCAAGCAGCGAAAGCACCCCTTTATGGCAGCACCCGCCGATCAGTATCCTCCTGCCGTCCTCTTCAAGGAGCAGACAGCGCTCGTGGGAAAAGCCGTCGGTAAGGAAGGCATTCCCCTCCTTTTTGAGCATCCGCCCGTCAAAGGTGTCGGGCAGAGCCGATGAGGGGGCAGGGAAGAAGGTCGCATCCTTTAAAGGGCGCACCGCTTCACTGCAAAAAGCGATGCGCTTTTCCCCCTTCAAGGCAGGGTCAAGCCCGATATACCGCTCTTTTCCCGAAAAATGAGCGCCGAAGGCGTCCTTTGCCATATAAACGGGCGCGTGCCCATTTTCTTCAAGAAAGCGTCCGAGTCCGCCGCCGTGATCGTAATGTCCGTGGGACAAAAAGGCGGCATCCACCTTTGCAAGGTCCACACCGAGGGCTTTGGCGTTGTCGGCAAAAGCACCGCTTTGCCCCATGTCGAAAAGCAGGGCGTCATCCTTCCTTTGAATATGCAGACTAAGTCCGTGTTCAAAGGAAAGGGACGGCAAAGCCGTCCCGTTCTCGCATAATATCGTGATTTTCATGGATCAGTACTGTCTGCCCCAGACCACCATATGCTTTGCCTTCTTGCCGCAGCATACGCAGGTTTCGGACAGCTGTTCCTCGTTAAAGGGGATGCAACGGGACTTCACGCCGCCGGTCACGTCCTTTAACTTCTCCTCGCACTCGGTCTCGCCGCACCACATTGCGCGGATGAATCCGGGCTTCTTTTCTGCGATCTCAAGGAATTCCTCGTAGCTGTGGGCGTCGGAGGTCTTTTCCTCTCTGTTCTTCAGCGCTCTTGCCACCAGCTCGTCATGCACCGACTTCAGCATATCCTTGACCTGATCGCCGATATTTTCAAGGCTGACGAAGTTCTTGTTTCTGCTTACGCGGGAAACCAGCACGCAGGAGCCCGATTCAAGATCGCGGGGACCGATCTCCAGACGAACGGGCACGCCCTTCATCTCGTACTGGCTGTACTTCCAGCCGGTAGACTGGTCGCTGTCGTCAAGCCTTACGCGGAAGCCTGCCTTTTCCAGCGTTGCCTTGATCTCATTTGCCTTTTCAAGAACGCCCTCCTTGTGCTGTGCCACGGGAATGATGGCCACCTGAATGGGTGCGACGGCGGGGGGCAGGATCAGGCCGTTATCGTCACCGTGTGCCATAATGATGGCACCGATCATTCTTGTGGACACGCCCCAAGAGGTCTGGTGAGGATATTTGATCTTGTT
>JAGBIB010000001.1 GCA_017935195.1 Clostridia bacterium | reverse complement strand
GGCCATCACAAGGCAGGGGACAAGAATGATCAGCGAGAAGAGCAGCGACAGCCCGAAGGACAGGGAGAAGGCAAAGGAGGAAAGACCCAGGGCTTTCACGCCGATGGAGAGGATCGCCGCGCCGATAAGTCCCACCACCACGGGCTTCAAGCCCGTCATGGCACCCGACACCAGCTTGCTTTTCCTGAATTTCTCGTAGCACTTGGCAACGATGAGAATAATGACAAAAGAGGGCAGTACAACCCCGAGGGTGGCGCACACCGCACCAAAGAAGCCGCCCATCTCCGAGCCCACGTAGGTGGCAATGTTGATGGCAAAGGGACCGGGGGTGGACTCTGCCACCGCCACGAAGTCGATCAGCGCTTCCTCAGACATCCAACCCTTGGATACGACCGTCTCCATAATCAGAGGAAGCATAGCATAGCCTCCGCCGAAGGTGAAGGCGCCGATCTTCAAAAAGGATAAAAAGAGTTCCAGTAAGATCATTTTTCATCCTCCTTTTCGTTTTTTTCGCCATCCTCCGCCCCTGCCGCCTGCTTTTTTAACTTCTTATCGGCGATCAGAGAGGAAATAATGCCCGCAATGCCCGCGCCGATGATGATGAACACCGCATCAATCTCTGTAAAAGCGGAAAGGATCAGTCCAAGACCCATAATGATATAGGAAAGCACTCCCTTGGGGGCTTTTTTGTACATCCCCACCAGCGCCTTGATCATCAGCGCAAGCACCCCCACGCGAATGCCCTCAAAGGCAAAGACCACCGGCTCAAACTGCGTAAACTGTCTTAAAATAAAGGACAGACAGAAAATGATGAGGAAGGAGGGCAGTACCACCCCGAAGGTGGCGGCAAAGGAGCCCCAGAAGCCTGCCACCCGATTGCCGATAAAGGTGGCGGAATTGATGGCGATGGGTCCGGGGGTGGACTCTGCAATGGCGATGACCTCCAAAAGGATGTCCTCCGAGATCCATTTTTTCTTTTCAATGACCTCCTTTTCGATCAGCGGGATCATGGCGTAGCCCCCGCCGAAGGTGAAGGCACCGATCTTCGCAAATGTCAAAAAGAGAGTGAAGACCAATTTCAGCTTGTTCATTGTTCAGCTTCTTCCTTTCTCAGTCCGCTGCGCTTTTCTTCAATAAAGGCGGCAAAATCAGCCATCTCCTGCTTTGAAGAAAAGCATCTAACGGGCAGTATCAACGCGGTGTTTTCGGTTTTGAAGAGGTAAAGCGCCTTTTCGCTCTGCCCCACGAGGACGATCACGTTGTAGGAGCAGACATCCTTCTCCCCTTTGGTGATCAGAGAAAAGCGCTCCTCCTCAAAAAGGCAGGTCACGGGCTCGGAAAAGAGGGGCTCTCTTTTCATTCGGATTTTGATGCGGCGCTTTAAGAAAAAGAGGTTGACGGGCGTGCGCAACAGCTGGTGGCAAAGCGTCCACAGCAAAAAGACGGCGATCTCAACAAGAAGCAGTTGAGTATCCCCCGTCAAAAGCCAATTTGCCCCGCAAACAAAGAAAAAAAGCAGTGCCGTGATCAAGGGCACGATAACCCGCCATCTGAACTCCCGCTTTTTGCCCACGGGATGCTTTTTCATATAGAAGCGGTTCAGCTCCACGTAGTCCTCTGCCGTAAGGGCGAGCTCAAATTCCTTGACCATCCTTTTTCTCCTGTCTTTCGATCTTTCTTTTCATTATAACACAAAAAGCCCCTGCTTTGCAAGGGGCTTTTGCATTTTCTTTCAGTCAAGACGGTAAGTCACGTCCTTGCCGCCCTTCTCATAGGGCAGGGTGCGGTCAAAGGAAACGCCGTGCGCCGTCAGCGCCGCCTCAAGGAAGCAGAGATAAATGCCCATATCAATGCGGTTGAAGTAGTTGGGGATCTTCTTCACCACCTTGGCAAGGGGACTATCGCTGTGGCGGGAAACGGTCAGGGAGCCCTCCCTTGCCGTAACGTGCCAGGGTTGGGAGTTGCAGGCGCTGGGCGCAAAGCGGGCATCCTCCAGCGCCCCAAGAAGAGCACCGGAAGCCTCTCCCTCCAGCGTTTTGGAAAGATCCTTTCGCGAAAACTCCCCACGGTCAGAGCGGAAGTCCTCTTCCCTGCTCTTGCCGAAGGACATCACGATCACAAAGTCCATTCCCTCGGACGCTTTTTCCTTACAGGATGCCATGCCGTACCAGCAGGCACCCAGATTGTGCTCTGCCAGATATAGGTCGAGCTGCTCTCCCATATAGCCGATATTTTCAAGATACCCCTCCTTTTTTTCGCTGAAAAAGAGGAGGGCGTATTCCCCCCATCGGCAGTCGGTCTGCTCTCTTTTGACGATGCGGAAATCGGTAGCAATATCGGGCAAAAGGGGGACGCACTTTTCAAAAAAGGCATTCAGATCGGCAAGCTCTTTTTCGCTCACCGAAAGACTTTTGTCAAATTTACGCATAGATTTTCTTTTAAACAGCGTTTCGTACGAGCTCATTTTACCCTCACCACGTAGCCTTCTTTTCGGGGGGACGCTTCGGGCAGCTCGGTCTTGCGGTAGCCGAGAATGCAGTGCCCGATGCCCTCAAGTCCCGCGGGCAGACCCCACTTTTTAAGCAGTGCCTTGCCCTGCTCGCTTTCAAACTCCTCCCTTGCCCGATGGATCCAGCAGGAATCCACTCCAAGCGCATTTGCAGCGTTTAACAAATTGCCCATCACCAGCGCACCGTCGTATAAATAGGTGGGCACTGTAGGGTCTGCCAAAACGACAAGCACGGTGGGCGCACCGTAAAAGGGGTCGGTTTCGCTTCCCATGATCTTCCGATTCATCTTCGAGAGCAGATCTCTTGTAGCCTTGTCCTCTACCGCTACGATCACGGGGGACTGCTTGTTTCTGCCCGTGGGGGCATAGGTACCCACCTTTAAAATCTCGGCAAGCTTTTCCTCCTCCACCGCCTTCTCGCTATAAGCGCGGCAGCTTCTTCTGCTTATCAGATCGTTGATGGTTGCATTCATAAAAAACTCCTTTCCTTGAAAGAGAAGCGGGGGCGTTTTACCGTCCCCGCTGTCACTTTCATACCGATTATTTCTTCTTTTTGCCGTATTTTCTCTGCTTTTTGGTGGCGCTTTTAAAGGATATGGGCTTTTCCTCGCTCTTATACTTTGCATTGCAAAGCATACCGATGCCCATGATCACCGCAAAGACGATGAGATAAAAGAGCACGGGGCAGGAGAATTTTCCTTCCTTCTGTGCCGCAAGATAGGGCTGAATACCGTGGGAATAGATGGCGGCAAGAGCCATAAAGGCACTCGCTCCGCAGGCAAGCACGGGTACGATGAAGCGCTTGAACACACCCTCGCCCTTAGACTTGATCATAAACATAATGAAAATGGGGATATACAGCGGGTACATGGTCACGATGGGCAATTCGGATGAGTCAAAGGCAAAGTAGCCAAACCAGCCCGAGGGGTCTGCCGAAACATTTGCCAAAACGAAATAAAGCATCCACGCCGCCGAAACCAGCAAGCCCACGATGGCAGAGTTGGTGGGCATATTGGTACGGGAGTCCACCACCTTGAAGGTGTCGGGAGAGGGGCCCTCGCCTCTTGCCGCTAAAGAGTACATTCCTCTGGAAACAGCAAGCATCAGACCGTTTAAGGTACCAAGGCAGGAGACCACCACGAAGGCATCCAAAAGCGAGCCCATGGCACTGCCGAAAATGTTGGTGAAGGCAACGGTGGCACCCGTTTCCATCAGATCCTTTTTGTCAGCTCCGCCTGCCACGCCGATGTAGTAGCAAACGTAAATGGTGGCAATGATGGCACCGCCCGCAACCAGAGCGATGGGCAGATTTTTCTTGGCGTTCTTCAATTCGGCATTGATGGAGGTGGCAATGATCCATCCTTCATAGGCAAACGCCGTGGCGACCACCGCCGCAAAGAGGGGATTGCCCGTCACATCATCCTTTACCGTGTCGGTCACCGTCTTGAAATTGTCGATGAGCGCACCGTCCTTGGAAACCAGACCGAAGATCACGCCCACCACTGCCACAAGCAGCAGAGGGATCATCTTGATCACGGTGGTGGAAACCTGGAAATAGCCTGCGATCTTGGGAGAAATGGCGTTGATCACGAAGCTTCCGATCAAAAAGAACATGGCGATGACCATGGTTTCGGGACCCATCACCGCACCGCCCTTGTCAATACCCACCAGCAGGTCACCACCGATGCCCGCACCGGTGACGAAGACGATAAAATACCGTGCCGACACCCAAGCAAGGGTGCCTGTCATGGCAGGATAATAGATGGTGCTCATAAACCATCCGATGAAATAGCCGTACTTGGGGCCCACCAGCGCCTCGGAATAGTCCACCACGCCGTTGACCTTTTCGTACTTGGTCGCCATATTGGCAAAGGCGAGGATGCAGAACAGCATCACCGCACCGCCAATGACCCAGGCAAGGATGCCCATGCCCACATCACCGTTGGTTTTGTTTAACACGTCCTGTGCCTTAAAGAAAACACCCGAGCCGATCACCGTGCCCACCACCATACAAATAGCGGTAAACAGACCGTATTTTTTGTTTAATTTATTGTCCATCGTTCCTCCGAAGGTACATTTATTTTTTTCATTCTATCACATATTTTCACTAAAATCAATATAATTCTTAAAAAAACATTCAAAAAAGGCATACCGAACCAAAAAGATTCGGTATGCCTTTTGAAAAACTGCAAATCAGATTTCGGGGATCACGATCTCCACCTCGCGTCCTGCCTCGGCCGACTTAGCGATACCGTCGATGATCGCCTGATTGTAAAGAATCTGAGAGGAAGGAACGGGTGCTTCGCCGCCCTCCTTGATGGCATCAAGGAAGGTACGGATCTTCAGGTCAAAGAGGTTTTCTGCGGTATGGATGATCGGGATCTCGGTCTTGGTCTGCTCACCGCAAACCTCGTGGTATAAAATCATAGGGCCGCCCACCGTGCCGTTCCAGCACTCGGTGGAGGGGATGCGCAGGCTTCCCTTTGTACCCATAATGATGGTGTCACCGGGGGTGTCTAAATTCATTGCCCACGCAATACGGAAGTCCAAGATCACGCCGCCCTCCAAGCGGATAAAGGCAGCCGCAAAATCGTCCACGCCAAACTTCTCGGCATAGTCGGAGTGACCCGATCTGACGTATTCGGAGTAGTTGGGATTCTTGCCGAAGAAGGCAGACTTGTAACCCGAAACGGTCAGGGGCTTGGGGTAGCCGATGGCGTTGAGGACCATGTCCAGAGAATAGCATCCGATGTCACCCAGCGCTCCGATGCCGGCGGTGTCCGCCTCGATAAAGGTGGTGCCGAAGGGGAAGGGGATGCCGCGGCGGCGTCCGCCACCGGTCTGGATGTAGTAGATCTGACCCAGAGCCCCCGAATCCACGATCTTCTTGATCATCTTCATATTCGCATCCATTCTGGGCTGGAAGCCGATGGACAGCAGCTTTCCGCTCTCCTTCTCTGCACGGCAGACCTCCACCGCCTCGTCAAGGGTCACGGTAAAGGGCTTTTCCAGCAGAACGTTCAAGCCGTTATTCAGCGCATAGATGGCAGGGCCTGCGTGCTGGCGGTTGTAGGTGCAAATGGTCACGGCATCAAGCTCCAGGCTCTTGTCGTCGATCATTTCCTTGTGGGAGGCATAATCGGTCTTCACGCCCTGCACGCCGTGTGCCTTAAAGAAGGCCTCCGCCTTGCCGGGGATCAGGTCGCATCCCGCAACGATCTCCACGTCGGGCTGCTTCATAAAGGATCTGATGTGGGAGCCTGCGATCCAGCCGCAACCGATGAAGCCGATGCGCAGCTTCTTGCTGGCGTCAACGACCTTTGTTTTCTGAACGTCCTTGAAGGCGTCCAAGCTCTTATCAAGTGCCATAGTATAAAACCTCCTGAATTTTGTTTGTTATCAGCAACCGATGGACTGCAGATATGCGCGGCTCTTGGCAGCGCATTCCATCGGAGTAAGACCCATTGAGGGAGCATCCTGCTCCACCACCAGCCACAGGCTTCCCGCCTTTTCGCAGGCGGCAAGGATGTCCTCCATCTTCTGCGCACCGTATCCCACGGGACGGAAGGAGAACGCCTCCTCTTCCTTCTGCTCTTCCCCGTCGTCGATGCCGATGAGGGCGTACATCTTTGCGGGCTTCTTGCCGGGCATCACGAAGTCCTTCAAGTGAACCACGGGAGCTCTGCCCGTATACTGCTCCACATACGCCGCAGGATCCACCCCTGCCACGTTGACCCAGCAGGTGTCGATCTCGGTCTCAAGCAGATCTGCGGGCACGCGGGCATATAACTCATCAAGACCGTATCTGCCGTTTTCCATCTTCACGAACTCGAAATCGTGGTTGTGGTAAAGTAAAGTCAGTCCTGCCTCCTTTGCCTTGACGGCAAGCTCGGTGACCGTCTTGACCGTCTTTTCAAAATCGCCCACCACGGGTCTGCCCGACTCGGGAAGATAGGGCACCGCAACGTACGCACAGCCAAGAGACTTGTAGAGAGCAAATACCCCCTCGGGGTCTGCCACCATTTCCGCAAGGGGCACATGGGCGGAGATCACCTTCAAACCAAGCTCGTCCGTAATCCTCTTCACTTCCTCCCCGCTCTTGCCGTAAAGACCTGCGAATTCCACCCCGTCGTAGCCCATTTGTGCCACCTGACGAAGGGTCCCCTCGAAATCTCTTGCAAGATTGTCTCTTACCGAATAAAGCTGTAATGCAATGGGAAATTTCTTCATTTGTCCCGCCTTTCCGCGCCCGACCGTTTTTTAAAAAAAGAGAACGGGCACTTTCAATATACTACTTGCATTATAAGACAAAAGGTGCTATAATAAAAGTCAAAGCAAAGCTTTTTCAAACAAAAACAAGACAAATCTTGCTCTCTTTTTTCAAGAGCGCACCGTCCCTACAAGGAGGCACCCATGCCCGTATACGAAAACCACGGAAACATTCTGCGCTGCAGCCGCTCCAGTCGGCTGGGCTATTTTGCACACCGCCACAGAGAGATCGAGCTGATCCTGATGCTGGAGGGTAGCTCCACCGCCATTATCGACGGAGTGACCCACCGCATTGAGGCGGGCAACGCCCTGATCGTCTTCCCCAATCAGCTTCACAAATACGTGTCCGACGGACCGGAGGACTACATCCTCTTCCTCATCCCCGCCACCATCTATAACGATTTCGAGGAAAGCATCAACGGTCACAAGCCCATCAGTCCCATCATCAAGGAGGGTGCAAAGAACCCCTCGGTGCTGGCTCTTGCCAAAATGTGCCTTGAAAGCGAGGCACGCTTTGCCTATCAACGGGACAAGCATTTAACGGGCGCCATCCTGTCCATCCTTCTTGAAACACTACAGGTCTACCCCGTGGAGGCAAACGACTGCGCCCTTGAGCGGGTACTCATCTACTGCGAGCAACACTTTTTGGAGGAGCTGACGCTGGATGTCCTTTCAAGAGAGCTGTTCCTTGGAAAATACTATATCTCCCATTTGTTCAGCCGACAGCTGGGCATCAGCTTCAGCAACTACATCAACGCCCTGCGCATCGAGGAGGCGGTAAAGCTCCTCACCACCACCGATATGCCCATCACCGACGTCTGCTTTGCCTCAGGCTTCACCTGCACCCGCACCTTCAACCGTGCGTTCATGGGCAGGATCGGCTTGTCCCCCAGAGAATACCGCGTGAGACAAAAGAACGAGCGGCTGGAGCTGTGGACGTGAGCAGCATTCCACAAAAAACCGAGGTCATTATGAACGAACTTCAACTCATCCCCATCGCCTATATCGAAACCGACTTCAAGGACAAATTCGGCATCCCCCGCCAAAGCGGCAGGGTGAAGGAGCTGACGGGCAGGATCCGCTTCGTCAAGGAGCACTTTTACCCTGAAATGCTCTCGGGCATCGAGGACTTTTCCCACCTTTGGCTGATCTTCGGCTTTTCCAAGGCAGGCAGGCTGAAGGGCGCCACCGTCCGCCCGCCCCGTCTTGGAGGAAACAAGAGAATGGGCGTTTTTGCCACCCGCTCGCCCTACCGTCCCAACCCCATCGGACTTTCCTGCGTGAAATTGGAGGGGGTGAAAAGAGAGGCGGAGGGACTTTGCCTGCTTGT
>JAGBIB010000048.1 GCA_017935195.1 Clostridia bacterium | reverse complement strand
CGATAGGCGGATTTGCCCGAGCCACCGAAGGTTTCGTACATACGAATGATCGTTATACAAGGTTTATCCATAATTCTTCTCCCGTTTGATAACTCTATGTGTTTCAGCAGTTCTTCGACTCCCGCTTTTGCACTAACGGTTCTGCCGCAATCGAGGCATACCGTTTTTTCGGGGCGTCGGTCAAAGGGATTTCCGTTTTCACCGCCAACCGTTTCGGTGCGGTGTGATCCGCAATAGGGACACTTTAATTTCACTTTCGACGCCTCCTTTTGTAATCTGTCAAACGATGCTCAATGCTTTTTCGTATAATTCAATAAGCTCTTGCAGCTCCTCGATCAATTTGTTAAGTGAAGCATCGTAATCCACATGGCGAACCATTCCGTGCTCAATCGCATAGTTCTGCCACGCCGCCGCGTCAAGCCGTCCTCCGGACAAACCGTCAAGATCATAATTCGGTGTGGGATAGGGCTCGGCGCCAAGAGGACCTTGTTCCTTTAATTTGTGTGCCTTTGCCAAAAGCTCATATAAATTGTCATTATACGGTGCCCGATCACCAAGATCGCGGCAGCAATCCTTTATATTCGACCTTCTCCGACCAACAAAGGGTATATCCGTACTATCATCGGCAAAAAGAGGTTTTCCGTATTCATCTACGCCGATCACAGCCGTTTTTGTGGGATTTCCGTTTTTATCAAGAGTAAGCACCCACGTATCGGTTTCGGAAAAATCGATAGCGCCTTGTTCCTTATACTCCTTGATCTTTTTATAGTTTCTTTCAAGAGCATTCTGATAGCATTCCATCATTTTCTGCCGATACAATAAAGCAAACTCCGGATTCCTTGCGGTCTCTGTCCATTTGCGAATCAAGTAATACGTGCGGCCAAGCTCCCTGGCGATAGAATTTAAATCTTTTTCCCAGTTATCAGCTTCTTCACAATACTCAAGCAGCTTTTCGTATTCGCCCTCCAAGAAGTTACAAGCGTCGATATACTTCCATCGATTATTTACAGCTTCATCCTCGGGGTCTCTGAATCGATTATACGAAACGTAAGCCTCACGGGCTTCCATGGTAAGGCCCGCCGTTTCCTTGAGAAAGCCGTCACGTACGCCCATGTATTCGGGAATACCGTCAGGTGAAATGTTATCGGTACAGCCCGTCTGAATCATTGCAAGCTCTTTGATCGTAAAATACGGCGAAGCAAATACCATATCCGCTTCATTTCCCAATGGGAAGTCTCCATCAAGACTGTCGTCTTCTTCCTTTTTCATCTCGTCGAGCCATTCGTAATAATAGTCATCGTGACTTATGGCGTCGGATTTTGCAGGCTCTATATGACGGCGGATGAACAACTCAGCAGCACGGCTGATACGGTCGGTGAGAGAATCGCATAACTCCTTTTTAGAGGAATCGCTTTTTGCAATTTCACGGTAAGCGGCGATCCACTCATCACGAATCGCTTCGATCTGCTCTCGCGTGTACTCTTTGAATCTATCGTAATCAATTTTCAAAGCAATTTCCGGTTTCATAGGCTTCTCCTTTTTGCCATGGTTTTAATAAAGCGTCTCACGTTCACATCTCCTTTTTCCTCACCGAGTAATTTTTACCGTACAGCGCATTGGCAAGACGAATGACGGTGGGGAGGTTCATCATGGATCGAATGTCCTCTTTCGCAAAGTCCCGCCCTGTCATCTTCTCCAATACCTCGGTGTACCGTGTATCGAGCCTTGCGTGCTTCTTCTGAAGCTTGTTGCTTATTCTGCCGTCTACGACCTCATCAGGCATCATCTGCGTCCAACCCTTGCCGCGCATGAAAGCTTCGTATCGTTTGTTTTCGTGCTTGCGGAGCTTGTCTGCGCATATTTCAAGAGCTCTTTCCAAAGCTGAAACATCTCCCTTGCCATCCTCTGCAAGCTCTAAGCCAAGGAGCCACAGCTTATACGGGATCGATACCGCAAACGCATCGGAATAATCCTTGTAAAAGCAAACCTGATTGTATAGATCGGTGAGTGCTTCGGCGTTATTCACGCTATCTACCGTCGTAATGCCACGGTTGGCAGCGTTCACCGCAACGGCAAGGCAATCACGGTAAGACGCTCCAATACGCAATCCCTTATAGGTATCCTCGTAGCTACCGAATGTCTTGATTTCAAAGGAACAGATCGGCGTGCTTTCAAACTTACGGTGTTCGGTATTATATTTCCAATCCGAAACACAGAGGTTCGGTGTAATTTGCTCGTCGATGCTCTTGTGATCCACAAGGGCGTGAATGAGGGGCAAACCATTTTCAATGCCGTATTTACGGCGGATATAAAGTGTCGTTTCCATATTCAGCGTTTCGCTGCCGAGAGAAACAACGATATATGTGGGTTCAATACCGTTCAGCACCTCGGTGAAAGCCGAAGTCTTGATGTCGGCGCTGTGAAACTTGATATTCCACTTCTCCGCAAGGGCGGGTGAGGTCTTTTCAAAGGTAGCCTTTGCTTTTTCACCGTTTAAATCAATCACGTTGATATCTACCTGTACATCGTCGCCGAGACAGGAGCACATTGTCAACGTGCGGAGTATTTCAAGACCGATATTGCCGCCACCAACAAGGAGGATCGAGAGCTTTCCGCCCTTTACCGCATCGTAGAGAGGATAATCGGTTGCAAGAGCTCTTGCGATCAGACCTTCCTCGTTGATAAGGCGCACGTTGAATGTTTCGTACAGATGGTCGAAGATAACCTCCGAGATCTCGTTCTTGGTGTAGAGCCACATATTGACCTTATCGGTATGCTCGCCATTGTACTTCTTGTAAAGTCGAAGACCGGAATCCAGGTTTTCGCTGCTGTCAGTACCCAAAAGGTAATAATTGCGGACATGACGGAGTGTGTGTCCAATCTGCACGATATCGTCATTGATCACGTATGCGTTGATATCCTTGATACGTGCAAGTGTCTCTGCATCAAGATCCTCCTCGGATATCCGCAGAGCAAAGACGATGACCGCCTTTTTATGTGTAGCCGCAATATCTTCGGCAATACACAGCGTACGCTCGTTGATCGCCGAAAAGAGGTAGGTATCCTTAAAGTTCGATCGAATGCGATACACGATCCGCGTGAACTTCTCCGAAAAAAAGGATAAGGTAATACCAACAGTGAAGAGAGGCGCAACGATGAGTAACGCAAGAAGTACCGTTTTATATACGCCGATATATGCCACGTCAAAGCCGTTAAAACCCGCCAGAATCTCTCCGGGATTGGAGTTTAACAGCATTGCACACATACTCTCAACCAGTGTCAAACCAATGGCATAGCTTTCCTTTGCGTAGTAGGGGTAGATTCCCGACATCAGCATCAAAAAGACACATACACCAAGAATCCGAACTACTCGCTTGAGATCCTTTCTGTTCAGTATGACCAGCACAACGCCAACCGCAAAAATCAGCAGCGTCAATACTGCGCATATGGATAATATCACTTCACCGTTCATAGTAGCTCCTTTTATTTCGACTCATTGCTACCGAAGATGGCGTCAAACTCATCATTGGAAGCGGCAGTTGCTTTGCTCGTTTTTACGTTGGGGGTAACTTTAGCTTTGGAAGTTGTGTTAGCATTTTGTGCGGTACTTCCACCGAAAATGGCGTCGAATTCATCATTGGATGGTGTAGCTACTGTCAACGGAGCAGGTGCGGACTTGTTGGCCACCTGTTTCTTCGTTACGGCAGTCTTTTTTGTTGCAGGAACTTCTTCTTTTGTCTCCACTCCGGGGATGGACACGGTATTGCCGAGAGCTTCCAGTTCTTTTTTGAGAGCGATTGCCTTGTCGCTGTCGAGTCCCTTTGCCACAGTTGTCGGTGCTTTATCCACCATACCTTTTGCCACAGCGAGACCAAGTCCCAACGCTCCACACAATACCTTTGTGGTCTTTAATGGTTGATTGCCAACCTTCTCCAAAACGACATCCAAAGTCTTCTTATCCGCCATTGTCCCTTCCTCCCTTATGCTTCTGCCTGAACAGAAGCGTTATCATCAAAACGATAGTCCTTCATCCATTCAATTGCCGGAGCATATCCCGCTTCGGCTGCATCGGCAATCCACGTTGCCGCCTCGTTTATATCCTGAGGGCGCTCACGACCGAGCCGGTAGCAGATACCAAGTTGATACATTGCATAGGGCTTGCCCATCTTAGCTGCCTTGATCAGTTTTCTCATTTTCTTCGTTTTGCCCACGTGATCGCCTCCTTTGTCGCTGCCTTTTCATTTTACAACTTACAACTTGCGGTCGCTATCCGTTTCATCCTTGTGTACACTCATAATGTCACCGATATCACAATCCAAAACCTCGCATATACAAAGCAAAACATCCAGAGAGACCTTCCTATCACATCGCAGACTTTTCATGGTATTGGAGGTCATTTCGGTTGCACGTCTGAGGTCTGATTTGCTCAATCAAAACGCACACCGGGGTTCAGAAGGGTCACCGGTCGCCATTCTATTCCGTATTCTCGAAGCAACCGGCGTCGGACATCGCTCCTTTGAAAGTGGTGCATATTTTTTACTTCATCGGTATCCATTCGGCGTTCAACTTCGTCAATGACCGATAAATATATTGGAGTCAGCTCTACGGGATCATGCTTCAACGGACGGAAATCTTCAAGGATCTGCTTCTCAACCTCTTTTCGCTTGTCCTCCGGCAAAAGTTTTTTTGCCAGACGGGCAAGATCTTCGCAACTGTCTTTTCCGTAATAGTTACGTGCGCGTAAAGCGATGTAATAATCATCCTTGCTGTTCTCGTCATTCTCTCCGAAGCGACTTAATAGTTCCACTTGCAACTCCAAAAGTCTTTTATAGCATCTTATTGCATAAGGAATACGCCACATATGCTCATAGGATGTGCCGAGATATCGCATGACACCGATACCATCTTCCAGCATATCACGATCAAAAAGCTGCAAGGGCAGCTGTTCGTTTACAATCAGATCGATCTCCTGCAGGGCAGGAACGTCCTTGTACGTAGGTGCCGCATTGGGATGCTCCTTGCGGCTTTCTATTTCTTTGATGAGCTCAGTAATGCGAGCTATATCGCCTTGTGAATACGGCATAAGTTACTCCTTTCACATCAACTTTCAATCCAATCAATGATCATCAGAAAGCCACAATAACGAGCTTGCTTTTCAAGATATATCAATTGTGTTTTATATTATAACATATTTTCGTAAAAATTACAATAGAATCACAACAGAATTAGAGTAACTTTGGTAAACTTTCGCAAGAAATTGCTGCATTTAGTCATTTTTTTATCATATTGCATGCAAAAAGGAACGGCAAGGTCTGTAATTACAAACCTTGCCGTTCCTTTTTGCATATGCTTGTTTTTGCTTCAGTGCTCTGTTCAAAACAAAACTTTTGCCTTGATGTTCTCTCAATCGGTTTTCAGATAACATCCTTATTGAGAGTCACCCTTCTGTCGCACTTTGTTTTTATCTGTATTTGGTTATTTTCAAACTACTTGTTGGTAATATATTCATCCATTGCCTTGGCCGCACTCTTTCCCGCGCCCATTGCAAGAATAACGGTAGCGGCACCCGTGACGGCATCACCGCCTGCGTAAACGCCCTGCTTGCTGGTGGAGCAATCCTCCTCTTTCACCACGATGCATCCGTGGCGAGTGGTCTCAAGACCGGGGGTGGTCTGCTTCAACAGCGGATTGGGGGAGGTACCGATAGACATAATGACGGTGTCTACCTCCAACTCGTATTCCGATCCGGGGATCTCCACGGGTCTTCTTCTGCCCTTTTCGTCGGGCTCTCCCAGCTCCATACGGATGACCTTCATTCCTTTGACCCAACCGTTTTGGGGATCTCTTCTGTCATCGGGATTCTGATAGCCGAGAATCTCAACGGGATTTTGCAGAAGATAGAACTTCACGCCCTCTTCAATGGCGTGCTCTACCTCCTCCTTTCTTGCGGGAAGCTCGTCCATACTTCTTCTATATACGATATAGACCTCCTCCGCACCAAGGCGAAGCGCCGTTCTTGCCGCGTCCATTGCCACGTTGCCACCGCCCACAACGGCAACCTTGCCACCGCGGATCATGGGTGTGGCACTATCCTGCTTATACGCCTTCATCAGGTTGGTTCTGGTCAAATACTCGTTTGCAGAGAAAACACCCTTGAGCTGTTCTCCGGGAATACCCATAAATCTGGGCAGACCCGCACCCGAACCCAGGAAGATCGCTTCATAGCCCTCTTCAAAAAGCTCGTCTACCGTGATCGTTCTGCCCACCACGGTGTTCTTTTCGATCTTAACGCCAAGCGCCTTTAAGGTCTCCACTTCCTTCTTCACGATCGCCTTGGGCAGACGGAACTCGGGAATACCGTAAATCAGCACGCCGCCCGCCTCGTGAAGAGCTTCAAAAACGGTAACCTCGTATCCCTTTCTCGCAAGATCGCCTGCACAAGTAAGACCGGAGGGACCCGATCCCACCACCGCAACCTTGTGACCGTTTTTCTCGGGAAGAACGGGAGCCTCCGTGCAGTTTTCATTGTGATAATCGGCAACGAAGCGCTCAAGTCTTCCGATGGCAACAGGCTCGTTCTTGATGCCTCTGACGCACTTGGATTCGCACTGGCTCTCCTGAGGGCAGACTCTGCCGCATACTGCGGGCAGGCTGGAGGAAAGGGAGATCACTCTGTAGGCGCTCTCCGCATCACCCTTTTTCAGCTCTCGGATAAAATCGGGAATATGTACTCCCACGGGGCATCCCGAAACACAAGGACTGTTTTTGCAGTCAAGACACCTTGCCGCCTCGTTTAACGCCATTTCCATGGTGTACCCGGTGGTCACCTCGAAAAAGTCTCTCGCCCTTTCTTTGGGATCACGGGTGGGCATTGCCGTTCTTTCCTTTTGCATATTTGCCGCCATCAGTTTGCACCTTCCTTCTTGAAGAGATTGCAGGTCTTCTCTCTTGCCGCAGTCTCCATTTCTCTGTACTGTGCCGAACGGGAGATCGCCTCGTCAAAGTCAACCAGATATCCGTCAAAGTCGGGACCGTCCACACAGGCAAACTTGGTCACGCCGCCAACGGTCAGTCTGCATCCGCCGCACATCCCGGTTCCGTCGATCATCACGGGGTTCATAGACACCACGATCTTGGTGCCAAAGGGCTTTGCGGTAGCAACCACAAATTTCATCATTACAAGCGGTCCGATGGCAATGATGCAGTCGTAGTCCTCTCCTGCCTCCAGCGCCTCCTTCAAGGGCTCGGTTACCAGACCCTTTCTGCCACACGATCCGTCGTCGGTCATCAGGGTCAGCTTTGCCGAGCAAGCTTCAAATTCCTCTTGCAGGATCACCAGATCCTTTTCTCTGAAACCCACGATGGAGTGTACCTCACATCCCTGTGCCGAAAGCTTTTGTGCAACGGGCAGAGCAATGGCACAGCCAACGCCGCCTCCCACAACGCACACCTTTTTCATGCCCTCTGTATGGGTGGGTACGCCTAAGGGGCCAACAAAATCGGTGATGTATTCGCCCTCTTCTTTTCTGTCAAGGAGCATAGTGGTGGCACCGACCACCTGAAAGATGATCTTTACAGTGCCTTCGTCTCTGTCAAATCCCGCTACGGTAAGGGGAATTCTCTCTCCCTCCTCATTTACTCTTAAGATGATAAACTGCCCTGCCTGCGCCTTTCTTGCAACGGCGGGTGCCTCAATGTCCATCATGGTCACCGTGGGGTTCAGTCTCTTTTTTCTAACGATTCTGTACATGTTCGTATGTCTTCCTTTCCCGCATCCTGCGGAGGTTTGCGTTACAAATTGTAACCTCGACATTATAAACCAAAACCAAAAAAAATACAATAGTAAATTTTCAATATTACAAGAAAATTATATTGCTTTTTGGAAAAAGCTATGTTAAAATACTCACAGTTTAATTTTCGGAGGAAAAAAATGATCGAATTTATCGGCGGCATCCTGATGGCCTTTGCCAACAGTGTGCCCGGTGTATCGGGCGGTACCATCGCCTTTTTGCTTGGATTTCTTGACGATACAGTAGAGCACGTCAACCGTCTCATTTCAAAAAATGCCTCGGGCAGTAAGAAAAAGTCTCTCTTTTTCCTTTCCAGATTGGGTCTTGGATGGCTTATCGGATTCGTTGCCGCTGTGCTGATCGTTACCAGCGTTTTTGAAACCCATATCTATGCTATCAGCTCTCTTTTTATCGGCTTCATCCTCTTTTCTATCCCTCTGGTGGTCTACGAGGAGCGGCAAACGCTCAAGGGCAGATACTATAACGCTCTTTGGATGATTCCCGGCTTTGCGCTGGTCATCGGAATCACCCTGCTCTCGGGCTTTTCCGCAAACCTCTCTGCAGGCATCGGTCAGATCCTGCTGACAATTCCTGCGGCAGCCCTTGCCATCTGCGCCATGATCATGCCGGGCATTTCAGGCTCTTCCCTTTTGATGATCTTCGGGCTTTACGAGCCTGTGCTCAGCGCCCTTCGCGGCTTTTTGGAGCTGGACTTCTCGGGTCTGCCCCTGATTCTCGGCTTTGGCATCGGTGCAGCGGCAGGCGCACTCGGCTTTGTAAAGATCGTCAAGTTCCTTCTGGGCAAATTCAGACAGCAGACCGACTACGTGGTCTTCGGAATGATGCTCGCCTCCATTTATTCCATCATCATCGGTCCCGAAACGCTGGACGAACCCCGTGCGGCAATGACCCTTGCCTCCTTCGATTGGCTGTTCTTCCTGCTTGGCGGTGCAGTGATTGCCGGATTGGAAGTGTTGAAATACTTTATGGAAAAGCGCAAGAAAAAGAAGGAGCAAGCGGCTAAGGCTGTGGAAAACCCTGTCGAAACTGTTGACAGAATCGATAATTAACTGTGGATAACTCCATTAAACCTCGGTTTTTAACAAAAATCGAGGTTTTTTGTTTAAAAACTCTTAAAAACTATTGACAAATTAAAAAACATTCTGTATACTGTCAGCATACTTGGATAGAGGCGCAAAAAGCATCAGTATACCGAAAAAACCCTCCGGAAAGGGTCGGTGAAAGGGCGATTTGCCGAAGCCGTACGTTGGACCGGAGGCGGACAGGCTGGTACAGACCGAGAAGATCGGCTGTACTGTCACAGAAATGTGGAGAGCTATCGGAGCAGATGCACCGTGGCTTTTTGCTGCGGTTTTTGTTTTTTTGGCCTCTTTGGAAGTAAACAATTATTTTGGAGGACTATATGACCAAAACACAAAAGATCGTGCTCGCCGTGGCAGCCGTGATCATCCTTGCACTGCTGATCGTGGTAGGCGTAACGGGCGGAGCAAAAACTGTAGCTTGCACAGAATGTACCGCCGAAACGGTTGCAGATTGCGAAGCGTGCGCAGGAAGCGGCGAGGTCGCCGGTTCTTTCGGCAAATTCTGGGCGCTTTTACCCCCCTTTATTGCCATTGCACTGGCGCTGATCACAAAAGAAGTATACAGCTCCCTGTTTATAGGCATCCTTTCCGGTGCCGTGCTTGCAGGCAGCTACAACTTCACCTCTACCATCGATAAGCTGACCTCGGACGGACTGATTGAAGCCGTTTCGGGAAATGCCGGCATCTTCATTTTCCTTGTGGAGCTGGGCATTCTCGTGGCTCTCGTCAACAAGGCAGGCGGCTCGGCGGCATTCGGAAAATGGGCGTCCAAGCACATCAAAAGCAAGGCAGGAGCCCTTCTTGCCACCTTTGCTTTAGGCGTGCTGATCTTCATCGACGACTACTTCAACTGTCTGACGGTGGGCTCGGTTATGCGCCCCGTCACAGATGCGCACAAGATCTCCCGCTCCAAGCTTTCCTACATCATCGACGCCACCGCAGCACCCGTTTGTATGATCGCCCCCATTTCCAGCTGGGCAGCCGCAGTTTCCACCTACGCCGAGGACGGCAAGGGTCTTGAGCTGTTCATCACCGCCATCCCCTATAACTACTATTCTCTGCTGACCTTGGTGTTCGTGGTTGCCATCTCGGTTATGGGCTTTGACTACGGAAAAATGCGCCTGCACGAATATAACGCCCAAAACGGTGATCTGTTCTCCGGAGAAGAGACCGCCTCTCACGAGGACGAAGGCACTCCAAATCCCAAGGGTAAGGTCATCGACCTTCTCTTCCCCGTGATCGTGCTGATCATCTGCTCCGTGCTTGCCCTGCTTTACGTGGGCGGCATTCTTGACGGAAGTGATTTCATCACCGCTTTCGCAGATACCGACGCCACCGTTGGTCTGCCCATGGGTGGTTTGGTCGCTTTGCTGATCTCCATCATCTATATGATCTTAAGACGCACCATCTCCTTCAAGGAAGCGATGGATGCCTTCCCCAAGGGATTTATCGCCATGGTTCCCGCCATTTTGATTCTGACCTTCGCTACCGCACTGAAGAATATGACCGGACTTCTTGGCGCAAACCATTTCGTTGAGGCTCTGCTTTCGGGTGCAGGCGCCCTTGCCGCCTTCCTGCCCGCAGTCATCTTCCTTGTTGCCTGCGTAATCGCATTCTCCACAGGTACCTCCTGGGGCACCTTTGGTATCCTTATTCCCATCGTTACCGCCGTGTTTGCCGCAGATGATCCCCTCTTCGTCATCGGCATCTCCGCTTGCCTTGCAGGTGCTGTTTGCGGTGACCACTGCTCACCCATTTCGGACACCACCATTATGTCCTCCGCAGGTGCGCGTTGCAATCACCTCAATCACGTATCTACCCAGTTGCCCTATGCCATCTCGGTTGCAGTCATCTCCTTCGTAATGTACCTCATCGCAGGCTTCGTAAAGAATCCCTGGATCTGCCTGCCCATCGGTGTGGTGCTGACCGTCGGTTTCCTGTTCGTCGTCAAGGCGATCGTGAGCAAAAAAAACGTAAAATAACCGAGTCTCTACTTCTTAAAAACGGCTACCGCTTTTGCGATAGCCGTTTTTGATTTCAGAACGCTTTGATGCCGTTATACCTGTCCGCTGACCACCAAAACCACTGCACCGGGATCAGTCTGCCACTGTCCGTTTAAAGGATCCTGCACGAAGGTGGCACCGGGTACGGTGATCGAGCCGGGGGTGGTGGTAAAGGTACCGCTTGCCTGATCGTAGCTGTAGGCGGTGAAGGGCACGCCGTCAAGAGTCACCGTCAGATCGGACAAGACGGGATCGAAAATATCGATCAGTGTCAGATCGTCGATGGCAACGGTGGCTTGGCTACCGCTGTTTTCGATCACGAAGGTGTAGGTCAGCCTGCCGTTTTCGGCGACCGAAGAGGGCGAAAGGCTCTTGGTGATAGAAAGGCGGGCAGAGCCGTCGGCACCGATTTGCGCACTTGCTGTGACGGGCGTGGACAAACCGCCTCCCGAAAGGGTTGCGGTGTTCGTGATCAGTGACCCCTCAGAGGGAGGAGCAAGCTCGCCTACCTCCACCTCGTAAAGAAGCATTGCGTTTCCTCCTGCGGGAACGGTAATCCCGCTGATGTTTAAAGGAGGCCCCGCACTCAGAACGGGAGTCGCCTGCAAAACGCCGTTGACGTAGTATTTCAAAGAGCCGTCAACGTAGGACAGAGGATAAAGGGTGCTTCCCCCAAAATCGTAGCCGCCCAGATCGTCCAAAAGAGCAAGACCCTGGAAGTCTGCCGTACCCGCATTTAAAATGCTGACGGCGTATACGATGGTGTCCCCCACCCTGTAGCTATCATCAAGCGCCACCTTGCTCATGGAAAGAACCTCGATGATCTCACCAGTGGTCACGTTTGAATTCACCGACTGCCCGTTATAGGTCAGCCTTGCCTGATTTGTAAAAATCGCCATGTTTTTGCGACCTCCTGTATTTTTTAATCCGAAGTCGCATTGCGACTTCAATACAGAATATGTGCGCTTCGACTGTTGCGTGCATAATATATTTACTCGTTCATTTGGTTATTTTTGCTCTGTCCGATCGCCGGCTTCTGCCTACAGAACAGTCAGAGATTTGGCTTCTGATAGAATCGCAGACCACCGATCCTCAGATTTTACACTCTCAAACCATTCCCATCCTTTTTCTGCCTCCATAATGCTTGCAAGGTTTGCAATACTGTTCTTGATGCCAAGAAGAAGCGGAAGCTTTTCGCCGTTTGGTAATTGGATATGCCAATCGTTTTTTATAAGCTTCGTTTCGCCAAAGAACAGCGGGTTTCCTAAGTCAAGCAAAGCATTTTCGTGGAATTCCTGCCATCGTTTGCATAGTTCAAGAGCTTTTTCTAAATACAAATATCCATTTTCTTTATCTTCCAAACCAAAATACGCGGCAGACAATCGGATATATTGCATAGTATATTCGGGGATCCAACCATCGGGAATCAAATCTTGAGTAATTCCGGTAAGAATATTGAGATACATTGTATTCAACGCTACCGCATCTTCGGGCTTTCCCATATAGCTTTTATGCTCACGTAGTCTTCCGATCATAGCGGATGTCCGCAGAAAGTTCCCGGCAT
>JAGBIB010000002.1 GCA_017935195.1 Clostridia bacterium | reverse complement strand
CAGGCGGTCGGAAAGCATCTTTGCCCCCTCCTGCTCCTCTCCCGAAAAGACCGTCACGGGAAGTCCCTGCTCGATAGAGCTTGCCCAGAGAGGATCGCTCGTTATGATCCCCGATTCAAAGATCTGGCGGTAGGCATCTGCCGTTAAGGGAAAGCCGCCAGGCAGAGTCTCCCCTTCGCCTTGGGGGGATGCCGCCGTCTTTTTATAACCGTACAGCTTTTTTTCAAGAGCAGGGGCGGGCTGATCCTTCTTTTTTCCTTTGCACGAAAGGAAAAAGGTCAGCTTTCCAAGCACGGGTGACAGACGGAGCACGTCGGGGCAAGACAGGATCATTCCGTCGCTACTCTCCTTATAAAGTGCCATCCACCTTTGAAAGATCTCAGCTCCAAGCCCCTGCCCCAAAAGCAGATAGGGCAGATAGCGGTACTTTTTCCTCATCAGATCGTATAAGCTTTTCTGATCCTCGATCAGGGTATCCAGCGCCCTTCCTTGTCCGATGTTTCCGGGTCCTTCCCCATCGGAAATGCTTCTTCCGTGCCCCCTCTGGTCACATCCGCAAAGGATGATCCCCCGCCCCGTCAGATACTCGGCAAGGGGCAGATAGTGCTCCATATGCTCACCACCGTCGTGGCAGACCTGCAAAAGAGCAACAGGGTTGTCGTCAGGCAGAAAAACTGTATAATAGAGGCTATGGTTCTCGTCACTTGAAAGAAAGGTTGCCTCGGTGCGCTTCATACTGATCTCCTTATTTTTCGTTTTGCGCTCACACGAGCAGCTTGGGATCCAGCTCGTTATCAATGATAAACTGCTTGATGTCCTCGTATCCGGGAAGATTGGAAACACCGCCCGGACGAAGCATTGCCACTGTTTCTGCAACTGCGGCAAATTCGCAGGCCATACGAATATCGCCCTCCATCAGATAACGCAAAAGCAGAGCGGCATTATAATATTCCTGACCGCCTCTGAGATCCTCGGGAACGAAATCGTAGTTGGGCACAAAATAATAGTATTTTCCGTTATAGGCAAAGGCTCCCTTGCCGTCAAGACGAATGATGAAATACTTCGCCTTCACCTTGCCTGCCAGTGCGATGCACGCCTTCAAGCAGTCCTCCACCGTTTGCACCCGCATATTGCAGTATCTCTGGGCGTTTGCCTGATCCATGACCAGAATGGTGCCGTCGCCAAACTGATCCACGGGGAGTCTGGCCGCTTGCTTGCCTCTTAAATCCACCAAAACGGGGATCTGGTGGGTTGTGGCACCGAGAATAGCGGTATAAACGATCTCCTGAGGCATATCACCGTTAACAATCACCGCATCGGGACAGCAGGCATAGGCCTCCTCCACCATTTCAGCGGTGAGATTCAGATTGGCACCCTCAAAAATGAAGGTGCGTTTGCCTTCATCCATATCGGTCATCGTCCATTTGGTGCCCGAGGACACCCCCTTTTCGATGTGCACGCCTCCCAAGTTTTCAACATAACCGGCAAGGAACTTATAGATCATCTTACCATGAGAATCCGCACCGATGGAGGTGCAAAGCATACACTGGGCCTCCAGCTTTTCTAAGGCAACAGCGGTGGCAATACCAGTGCCGTCGGGATATCTGATGAAATTCTTTACCTTTGCGCTTCCACCCGCAGGGGGGATGGAGGGAATGTCCATATCCATGGAAAAGTAAGCGCTTCCCACCGTTAAGATCTTGGGGCTCATAGCAATCCTCCGTCTGTTTCTCAAAGTACCTCGGTATCTTTGTTTGTTCTTTTATTTGATATATTATACCACTTATATAGACACAAAATCAATACCTTTTGCAAATTTCGGCAAAAAAGGAGCAAAAGAAGCACCGAAAGCCATTCGGTGCTTCAAGAACAGATAAACTCTCCGATATGAAATGCATTAAAAGGGGAGCTTCTTTTTCTTCGCCTCAAAGGATGTGACGATATAGCCAAGTGCGCTGATGACTTCCCTGACCTTCTGCTCATCCGGAAGCTCCTTTACCGTCATGGTGCATTCGTGGCTTTCGTGGGAAGCGCTCACTCGTTTCGGGGTAAAGGCTTCGTTTAACGCCTTGATCACGTGCCCCTCACATCTGATGCACATCATTCCCTCCACCCCTATTCTGATCTTATACATTGCTTTTCCTCCCAAAAGTTAGTTGTTGCTAACTCAATATAACACGAAAGAGCGGTTTTGTCAAGGGAAATTCACGAGACAGAAGATCATTTTGCCAAGCACAAGCTCGTTTAATTGTGCCGCGATCGGCAATCAAATGATGCATCGCCTACGGCGACATGATGTTTTTCGCTTCGCTCAAAATGATGTTGCTCCACT
>JAGBIB010000047.1 GCA_017935195.1 Clostridia bacterium | reverse complement strand
CCGATGGACTCGGAAAGACCGTAGTTGGTGTCGTACTGATGATGGGGGAAGTAGGAAAGCCACTTTTTCACAAGACTCTGAGGCACGGGCTGTGCGCCGATGTGCATCAGGCGAAGCTGATCAAGCTGATAGTCCTCTAATTTCAATTCGCCGCTGTCCAGCGCAAAGAGGATGTCCTGCGCCCACGGCACCAGCAGCCAAAGAATGGTGCATTTTTCGTCCGAAGCCGTTTTTAAGATGTATTCGGGCTTGGTTCCCTTTAAAAGCACCGCCTTGCCGCCTGCAAGGAAGCTACCGAACCAGTGCATCTTGGCACCGGTGTGGTAAAGGGGCGGGATGCAAAGGAAGACGTCCTCACTTGTCTGGCCGTGGTGGTTTTGCTCCACTTTGCAGGAGTGCATCAGCGCCTTGTGCTTATGTAAGATGGCTTTGGGGAAGCCGGTGGTGCCCGAGGAGAAGTAGATTGCCGCATAGTCCTCGTCGGTCAGCTCTACTGCGGGAGGAGTGCTGGGCATATCGGCGGTCATATCCTTGTAGTCCTCGGCAAAGGAGGGGCAAAGGTCGTTGCCCACGTAGATCATGTGGCACTTTTCGCCCACCGCATCGTAGATCTCCTCAATACGGGTGATGAACTCACTGCCAAAGACCAGCACATTGACCTCGGAAAGGCGGGAGCAGTACTGGATCTCGGAGGCGGTGAAGCGGAAGTTGTAGGGAACGGCAAGGGCGCCGGTCTTTAAAATGCCGAAGTAGATGGGAAGCCACTCGATGCAGTTCATCAAGAGGATGCCGACCTTGTCGCCCTTTTTGATGCCTCTGTTTATAAGGAGGTTTGCAAAGCGGTTGGCTTTTTCGTTAAAGACGTTCCAGGTGATCTCCCGTCTGAAGTAGCGGGCGTCGGTTTGCTCAATGAGGGCGTATTCCTTGTAGGAACGCTTTCTGTTTTCCTTCTGCTCGGGGTTGATCTCCACAAGGCAGACCTTGTCACCGAACTTTTTGCAGTTTTCTTCAAGAATGTGGGTAATAGGCATGTATACTTTTTTGCTCCTTTTGACGGCTTTGCCGCCATATTTCGTTTTTTAATCAGTTTTTCTTTTCGTCCTCTTTGCTTTCAAGAACAGCCGTTGCTTTGACAGTGACCTCCTTGTGGTAGCAGGAGAAGATCTCTTCAAGGCGATCCTTGCTCTGTTTTTTGGTGAAGAGGCTTACCAGCGGTACGATGGCGATGCTGAGAAGCATGGCGATGGCACCCGAGTGGATGGAGGATTTGAACACCAGACCGTCAAGGAATGCCACGCCGAAATCAAAGCCGATAACGCTCTTTGCAAGCTGAACAAGACCCAAAGTCACGCCCAGCACGAAGCTGACGTATACAGAGGCGCGGGTGATCTTTTTGCTGTAAAGTCCCCACAGGAAGGGACCAATGAAGGAACCTGCCAGTACGCCCCAGGAAACGCCCATCAGGTCGGCAATGAAAGCGACAGACTCGCTCTTCGAGTACTGTTGGAAGATGGCGATGGCGGCGGAGATGACGATGAAGAAGACGATGAAAAGGCGGATGATGAGCATCTGCTTCTTTTCGGGAACTTCTTTTTTCTTTAAAGGGAGGATCAGGTCAAGGGTGATGGTGGATCCCGAGGTCAGCACCAGCGAGGACAGGGTGGACATGGATGCCGACAACACCAGCACCAGCACGATGCCGATGAGCACGGGGCCGAGATTTTCAAGCATGGTGGGGATCAGATTGTCAAAGCCTACCGCAGGAGTGCCCTTTTCGGTGGCATCGGAGAAGAGCCTGGAGAAGCCGCCCAGGAAATAGCATCCGCCTGCCACGATGATGGCAAAAACGGTGGAAATGACGGTTCCTTTTTTGATGGCATCCTCATCCTTGATGGCATAAAACTTGCCCACCATCTGGGGAAGCCCCCAGGTGCCAAGGGAGGTCAAGATCACCACGAACACAAGGAAGAGGGGATCTGCGCCGAAGAAGGAGGCGTATTCCCAGCCTGCCTTGTCGGCAAGGGCTTCCATGGAACCCATAAATCCGCCGTTTTGGTTGAGTACCGCCACGATTACGGCTAAAATACCGAAGATCATAAAGATGCCCTGAATGAAGTCGTTGATGGCGGTTGCCATATAGCCGCCCACCAAAACGTAAATGCCCGTCAACACCGACATGGCAATGACGCACCAGGTGTATTCGATGCCGGGGAATGCCATGGTAAACAGACGGGAAAGTCCGTTATAAAGGGAGGCGGTGTAGGGAATGAGGAAGATGAATACGATGATCGCCGAAATAAGCTTCAAGGGCTTGGAGTCAAAACGCAGACCGAAGAAGTCGGGCATGGTCTTGGAGCCCAGATGATGGGTCATGATGCGGGTACGCCTGCCTAACACCGACCAGGCCAGAAGCGAGCCGATGAAGGCGTTGCCAAGACCGATCCAGGTGGAAGCAAGACCGAAATTCCAGCCGAATTTTCCCGCGTATCCAACGAAGATCACGGCGGAAAAATAGGAGGTACCGAAGGCAAACGCCGTTAACCAAGGCCCCACCTCTCTGCCGCCGAGGACGAAGCCGTTTACACCCTTGGCGCTCTTACGGCAGTAAAATCCAACGCCGATCATCACGGCGAAGAAGATCACCAAAAATAAAATTTGAATTACCATCTTGTCTTTTCCTTTCAAATGGTATATAATGAGTCTATAAAAATCTTGAAAAAGAGTTGTTTTTAGCTGTTTATGAAAGAAGGCGATCGAAGTGATCATTGATTTCCATACCCACGTTTTTCCCGATGCCATTGCGCAAAGAACCATTGCCCATCTTGAAGAAAAGGGCGGGATGAAGGCACACGCCGAGGGCACTCTTGCAGGGCTGAAGGGCTCAATGAAGAGGGCGGGGATCGACTATTCGGTGGTTTTGCCCGTGGTGACCAAGCCCTCGCAGTTTGAAAGCGTGAACCGCTATGCCGCAGAGATCAACGGCAAGGAGGGCATCTTTTCCTTTGGCGGCATCCATCCCGATTGCGAGGATATTGAAGAAAAGCTGGATGTGATCAAGTCGCTGGGGTTAAAGGGCATCAAGCTCCACCCTGACTATCAGGACACCGAATTTGACGATGAGAAATATTTCAGAATTCTTGAGGGTTGTAAGAAAAGAGGCCTTTACGTACTGACCCATGCGGGATTTGATCCTGCCTATCCCTCTCACACCCATCTGACCCCCGAAAATGCGGCAAGGGTGGTGAAGGCCCTGCACAAGGGAGAAGAGAACCCAAAGCCCTTTTTGATCCTTGCCCATCTTGGAAGCAACGATTTTGCAGATCGGTCGGAGGAGCATCTGGTGGGGCTTCCCTGCTATTTCGATCTGGCGGTCATCCTTGGAAAGGTGCCCGAAGACCAGCTTTTGCGGGTCATCCGCACCCACGGTGTGGATAAGATTCTCTTTGCTACAGACTCTCCTTGGCACGATCAGAGGGAGGATAAGACCTATTTTGAGCGTCTGCCTCTTAGTGTGCAGGAGAAAAATTCCATTCTTTATGAAAACGGAGCCGGAATCTTGGGACTTGCGTCAAAATTCTCTCCATTATAACATATTATTTGAAGGAAGTCAATATTTTTGGCAGTATATCCTCCTCAAAATGCGCTTTTTTGCTTTGGATCCGAATGGCTTTTTCACTTCAAAGGAGGAAAGAAGGTGATGCAATATAGCGCTTGACAGCAGAGAGAAATTTGAGTATAATAAAAAGAGATTATCCGAGAGGATATGTAAAAGTAAGGTACCGAAAGGTGTGAACGCCATGTGTTATACATCCATTAAAAGATGCGGCATCATTTGCCTGATCCTTTGTCTGCTTTTGCCTCTTGCGGCGGGATGTGACGGGCAAAAGGCAGGCGGGCAGAGCAATGAGCTGCGTATTGCCATAACGGGGGATTCCTTCAGCGATCTTTTTCTTGAAAGCTTTAATCCTCTTTATGCCGAAAGTGCAGAGGAGCAGGCGGCATCGTCGCTGATCGCTCCCACCATCATGCGTTATGAAGAGGGAAAGGGCTGGGTGTCGGTGCTTGGCACCATCACCTCCGAAGAGAAGGACGGAAAAACGGTGGCAACGGTGAAGCTGAAGAAAGGCCTTCGCTATTCCTCCGGTCGCCAAGTGGGCATGGATGACTATCTGCGCACCGTGAAATTCATCCTGCGCACCAACTACACGGGTTATTACAAGGATTTTTATACCTATCCCATTGAAGGTCTTGTGGCGTGCCGCTATAACTGTGCCGGTCTGACGCTGGCCGATCTTCCCGATTTTGATGCTCTCCTTTCCGAAAGATTCAAAGAGGTCGAGGGAGAGGACGCAACTGCCGCAAAGAAGGCTTACATGGCTCTTTTGCAGGAGACGAAGATCTTCGGCACCTTTAACGGCAACCCCGAATCCTTTTCCCCCGATGGCAGGTCCTTTAAAGAGGTGATCCTGCAGGACAGCAAAACACCCATCGAAGAGGATTATTTTTCCATCAAGGATGGACTTGAAAAGACCATGCTGGAGGATCTGTGCAAGATCTATAGCAACAAAAGCCGAAGCGAATGGATGATAAAGAGCCTCAAAAACTATATTTTGACCGAGCTTCAAGAAGCCTTTGCCGAGGAATGTATGGCAAAGAACCAGTATGTCAACGGTGCGATCTCGGGAATGCGCATTACCGACAACAGCTACTATGCCACCACCATGAAGGTGACCTTTGATCGGATCATTGAGGACGAAAACGATGTGATCAGGATGCTGAACCTGCCCATGATGCAGTCTGTTTCAAGCTCTTCGGACAGTGTTGTGGGTGTGGGAAGCTATGCTTACAAGTCTTTTTTTGAGGGACGCAGAGGCAAGATGGCCGAGCTTGAGAGCACAGAGGGGGGCAGGACGCTCTATTTACTGACGATGGCGGAAAAGGACGTATATGCCACTTTGCACATGGGTCAGCTTTCCGCTGCGGCCATTCAAGGTGAGGTGAATGAGGAGCTGGTTGCGAAATACGGCCTTTCGGTGCTGAAGGTGGGCGACGATGCCGTGCTTTATCTGCCCGACCGCATTTCAAAGGACGAGTTGGCATTGCTGAAGCTTCTCGTTTAACAATTGAAGAATAAAAGTGCTGAGCTGCGGCTCAGCACTTTTTTATCGTTTACTGCATCAGGAAAGGATCGCACGGTCATTTGCAAAGTCCTTGCCGCTTGCTTTGGCAAACAGTCCCAAAAGGTCTTCTACCGTCAGCTTCCGCTTTTCATCGCCCTCCACGTCAACGACCACCTTGCCCTCATGCATCATGATCAGTCTGTTGCCGTGGGCGATGGCATCCTTCATATTGTGAGTGATCATCAGGGTGGTCAGCTTGTTTTCGGTCACGATCCGATCGGTGATCTCCAGCACCTTTGCCGAGGTCTTGGGGTCAAGGGCGGCGGTATGCTCGTCAAGAAGAAGGAGCTTGGGGCTGTTCAAGGATGCCATAAGCAGGGTCACAGCCTGTCTTTGTCCGCCCGAAAGCAGACCGACCTTGGAGCTCAGACGGTTTTCAAGACCCAGATCCAGTGAAGCAAGAAGTGCTTTATACTCTTCCTTTTCTTTTTTGGTAATGTGTCAGGCAAGGGTTCTTCTCTTGCCTCTT
>JAGBIB010000046.1 GCA_017935195.1 Clostridia bacterium | reverse complement strand
TGTGACTGTCACTGCCGAGAAGCATCTTCCCCGGAGCCGCCTCGCACTCGCGCATATAAGAATGGATGACGGCCAGATGCGGGGGCACGAAATCGCCGCCGAACTTCTGCGCGGCGGACAGGCCGAAGGCGTGGTCGTCCTCGTTGATGGTGCCGCCGACCGCGCACAGAGAGTTGTGCAGTTGGTGAGGATGTATTTGACGGGAAACTCCGTCAGCCCCGAGGCGCGCGCCGTCTGGATGATGCCGACGTAGGTGATGTCGTGGCTTGTGAGCGCGTCGAATTTCACGCGCAAAAGAGAGGCGTCGGAGCTCGTGTCGTGCGACCGGAGCACCGAGGACGCCATCGTCCCCTCTCGCGTCGCTTCCCCGAAGCGCGCGGCAAGAGCGGCGTATTCCGCGCCACCCTCTTCACAGAGGATTTCGGAGTCAAACAATGCGATTTTTTTGTTAATCAGTTCCATAAGGTACCTCGAATCAGTTCGGAATAGACACATTGTAACAGAAACGCGCGTTTTTTTCAACGCTCTTGAAAAAAACTCTTGCTTTTTTTAAAAAGCTTGTGTATAATATGCCTTGCGACCAAATCACGCACGGAGAGATGGCTGAGCTGGTCGAAGGCGCACGATTGGAAATCGTGTAGGCGTTAATAGCGTCTCGAGGGTTCGAATCCCTCTCTCTCCGCCAGAAAAGAACCCACATTTGTCTACGACAAATGTGGGTTCTTTTCAACTAAATCCGTCCTTTCGGACGGGATAAATCCCACTAACGTGGGATGAAATCACTTCGCGATGAAATCCGACTTCGTCGGGATAACGAGGACGGTTTTTTTCGCATCGGGCTTAATCGTTCCTGAAGAAAAAATTTTCTTTCCGGATATGTTGACATTTTTGCCTTCGTATGATATATTACCATGTAGAGAGTCGTACGCTTGCTGGTCTGACGGGAATTGGACCCTGAGTGACATCAGCAAGGTTTCGGCTCTCTTTTTTTCTGCCAAATACAAAAGCTCAGATTCTTCTACAATATACTTTGCGTTTGTCTTATTTCTTCCATAAGCACCGGAAATGAGGGTGAAGTCCGCTTCAATCTTTCCCGCGCCTATAGGGTTCAAAGGAAAACACCGTTTAGATAGATGAACGGACACATTTCTGCCTGCCGCCCCTCCGATCACCAAACATCCAAAACAAAATTCCAAAATGATTTTCACTTTTTCGGCATCCATTCTGTGCTTAATACTTGACAAAACAAGATTTTAGTGTATACTGTTAACAGGAGTATTCGCAGCAGCGTTTTCAGACGTTGCGTCAGGGCTCTTTGCATTGATAGACTGCGATACTTCTTTTTTATATCTTTTTTATGTCTACTTCTACGTTCTGTTTTCTGCAGATGCAGTTTCCATGCTTTCGTTGTTTTGAGCTATTGACAAACTCAATAAAATCTGCTATACTGACTATGGAAGATGTACCGAAACCATTCTCACGAATGTAATGCGGGGGCTTTAAGCCAACATCTTCTTTTCTTATGTTTATGCTCTTTTTTGATCGCATACACTCTCCATTATGAAAGCATCGTCATCTCTCTTGACAGAATCACATGAATCTGATACACTATAGTCGGTAGTTGGATGCGACTCGGTTAAGCTCTCTTTCTTGAGATGAACACCGTTATCAAATCCAACTGCTTTTTTATTGCGCTCTTTCCGTGACCGGATCCGTAAAAAAATACTTCCTCTTTAAGATCTCTTCTTTAGAATAATAAAAATAAATATAAAATAGGATTGTCGTTATTGACTTTTTTTCTATTATGTGATATACTGTCTTGATGAAAGTATACAGTCTCTCTTCATACAAAAGCACTTCAAAAATCCTTTGAGAGGACTGCTTCTCCCCTTTCACCGCACCGATGTTAGTTCAAGAACGGGTTTTATTCTATGTACCACCGTTTTTTCAAGAGAGTTCTGGATATGGCTCTCTCCCTCGGAGCCATTCTTTTGCTCCTCCCTCTTTTGATCCTACTTTCTCTTTTGATCCTTGTGACAGATCCCGGCCCCGTGCTCTTCACCCAACGGAGAGTGGGAAAGGATAAGCGTCTCTTCACCATTTTGAAGTTCAGAACGATGAAAACAAGCACGCCCGATCTGCCCACGCATCTTTTGAAGGATCCCGAAAGATACATCACCCCCGTCGGCTCTTTTTTAAGACGCACCAGTCTTGATGAATTGCCCCAGCTTTTCAACATTCTGGTCGGTCAGATGAGCATCGTCGGTCCTCGCCCCGCTCTGTGGAGTCAGGACGATCTGATTGCTCTTCGGGACCAAAATGGTGCAAATGACCTCCGCCCCGGGCTGACAGGCCTTGCTCAGATCAACGGAAGGGACGAGCTTCCCCTTGAAAAAAAGGCCTTTCTTGACGGCGAATATGCCTCAAGACTCAAGGCGGGAAAGGGCTTTTCCACCGATGCCAAATGCTTCTTCGCCACCTTCAGAAAGGTGCTTTTCGCAGAAGGCATAAAGGAAGGCGCTCCGTAGTACACAAAAATAATTGTTTAAAAAAACAAGATGACCGCTGCAAGCGCTCGGCGCTCCCCGGTCAAGCAGGAAAAACATGAATCAGATCGATACTCAAACCAAAAATGCGAAGCAAAACGCAACCTCCAACAGCGTCGGCTTCGATCATAAAATCAAATACAGCGACGAGTATTACGCTCGGTATATCGCATCCTTCTGCCCCAACCCAAGCAAGCGTTCGCTCTTCCGATTCGGTAAGAGACTTTTTGACGTGATACTCGCCCTCTTCCTCACCGTTTTCTTAGCCCCCGCATTTCTTCTTATTGCCATTGCCATCAAATGTGATTCCAAAGGCCCCGTGATCTTCACGCAAAAACGCATGGGCAAAAACGGTAAGATCTTTGATTGCTATAAATTCCGCTCCATGAGCGTGGATGCCCCCAGCGAATGTGCCACCTCCCGGCTCAAAAATCCCGATCAGTATCTGACCAAGGTGGGCAGATTCTTGCGCAGGTTTTCACTTGACGAGCTTCCTCAGATCTGGTGCGTTCTGATCGGCACGATGTCCTTCGTCGGCTATAGACCCCTGATCCTCTCGGAAAAGAACTGCAACGATATGAGAGCAGAGCTCTCCGTCTTTTCCATGCGCCCCGGCATCACGGGACTGGCACAGGTCAGCGGAAGAGACGATGTCTATTACAAAAACAAAGCCATCCTTGACGCACAGTACGTCAAAAACGCTTCCCCTTTTCTCGATCTGAAGATCCTGCTTTCCACCGTTACGGTGGTTTTGGGCAGAAAGGGAAATCACAGCTAAAAAGTCAGCTTATCACCAAGGAGAACACAAGACGTGAAGATCCTCGTCGTTTGTCAGCATTACCATCCCGAACCCTTCACCATCCCCGACATCTGCAAGGAGCTTGTAAAACGAGGACATGAGGTGGATGTGGTCACGGGAATACCAAATTACCCCATGGGGACTATATACGAGGGTTACCGCCACGGCAAAAAACGGGATGAGATCCTCGAGGGAGTAAGGGTGCATCGCACCTTTACCGTCGGCAGAAGAAGAAACACCCTCTTTCGTATTCTGAACTATTACAGCTTTGCCCTTTCTTCATCTCTTTACACCGCAAGGCTGAAAAAGGAGTACGACGCCGTGCTGGTCAACCAGCTCTCCCCTGTGATGATGGCGTGTGCCGGGGTAAAATATAAAAAAAAGCACGGTACGAGACTGGTCTTTTACACCCTTGATCTGTGGCCCGAGAGCCTCATTGCGGGAGGGATAAAAAGAGATGGTCTCGTTTATAACGTTTTTAACCGCATTTCCAAAAGATTGTATCAACAGGCAGATCGGATTCTCGTCACCTCGGAAAAGTTCATTCCCTATTTGGAAAAGCAGCACGGCATCGATAAAAACCGCCTTGCCTACCTGCCTCAATACGCAGAGGATCTGTTCCGCCCCGAGGAGCTGCCCGAAAAGCAAACGGTGGATCTGACCTTTGCCGGAAACGTGGGCAAAATGCAAAGTGTGGGCACCCTCATCAAAGCCGCCGCACTTTTGAAGGATCAAAAGGAGCTTCGCTTCCACATTGTGGGAGACGGCTCGGATCTTGAGACCTGTCAGGCGCTTGCCCGGGAGCTTGCCTGCCAAAACGTCCTCTTCCACGGAAGAAGACCCAAAGAAGAAATGCCTGCCTTTTATAAAAATTCCGATGCCATGCTGGTGTCTATGAAGGATGATCCCCTCATCAGCCTGACTCTGCCCGGCAAGATCCAAAGCTATATGGCAGCGGGAAAACCCATCATCGGTGCCATCGGCGGAGAGGCGGCAGAGGTGATCAAAAAGGCGGAGTGCGGCCCTGTTTGCCCCCCCGATGATCCCGAGATGCTGGCAAAAAGCATTCGCCTCTTCTTAAAAAGCGACAAAAAAGCGCTGGGCATCAACGCCCGTAGCTATTACGACCGACATTTTACCAAAAAGCAGTTTATCGATCATCTGATAAGCGAGCTTTCAAATGAAAAAGCATAACCAAACGGAGAAAACACAATGAAGATCTGCATGGTCGCCCCCCTTCCGCCACCCTATGGCGGGATCGCCAATTGGACGGTACTGGTAACGAGCTACGCCCAAAAGCAAAGCGACGTTCAGCTTGTGGGCATCAACACCGCACCAAAAAAACGCACCCTCGACGGCAGAACACTTTTTGATCGGGTGGTCGTACAGGGTCTTGCCATGCTCAAACAAAAAAAAGAGCTGCTTTCGGTGATCAAAAATGAGCATCCCGATGCCATCCACATCACCACCAGCGGCAGTCTTGCGACCTTCAGAGACATTCTGCTTTTGAAAGCCGCAAAGAAAAAAGGCGTTTCCACAGTGTACCACATTCGATTCGGCAGAATCCCCGAGATCGCAGAAAAAAACACCGCCGAGTGGCGACGCATCAAAAAAGCACTGTGTCTCTCCTCCGACGTGATCGCCATCGACAAAAAAACCGAAGCCGCCATACGCAAATACGCCCCCGAGGCATCCGTTTGCTATATTCCCAACCCCTTTGATCTCGACGCACTGCGTTGCAAGCCGACAGATATCCCAAAAGAACGAAAAAAAGAGATCGTTTTCCTTGGCTGGGTGGTCAAAACCAAGGGCATCGAAGAGCTTCTCGGTGCCTGGGAGGAGCTTTCAGTGCGCTTTCCCGAACATACCCTGCGGATCGTAGGGCCGTATGATGGTGCCTATCTCGAGGAGTTGAAGAATCGTTTTTCTTGCAAAAATCTAATCTTTGAAGGTGAAAAAAGCCACGATGAGGCTCTTGGCATTCTGGCGAGCGCAGAGCTTTTCGTTTTACCCAGCTACACCGAGGGCTTCCCCAATGCGGTTTTAGAAGCCATGGCATTGGAGGTGCCCGTGGTTGGCACCGATGTGGGTGCCATCCCCGATATGCTGGAAGGTTGCGGAAAAGTCATTGCAAAGCAGAATATCAAGGCACTTCAAGCCGCCCTTTCCGACCTGCTCCTTGCCCCCGAGGAGGGCAGAAGGCTTGGACAAAAGGGCCGTGAACGCCTTGAACAGGAATACCGTATAGACCGTATATTTGAGGAATATAAAACACTTTGGATGAAAGGTGTACAGCATGATCTATAAACTATGCGATCTGGCAAGCAGAGCGGCAAACAAGCTGCTTATCGCTCCGATCAAACGGTCTGCACTGGGCAAGTGCGGAAAAAACGTACAGCTTGGCAGAGGTCTGCGGATGTACGGAGCCGAAAACATCTGCCTTGGAAGTCATGTTTTTGTGGGTGATGAGGCATTGTTTATGTGCACCCGCGCCAAGATATACGTGGGGGACCATGTGATGTTCGGCCCTCGCGTCACCGTGATCACGGGCGGACACCGTACCGACTTAGCGGGACGTCCGATGGACGATATCACCAACGAAGAAAAGCGGCCGGAGGATGATCGGGATATCCGCTTTCAAGGGGACAACTGGATCGGTGCGGGCGCAACCGTTTTAAGAGGCGTGACCGTCGGATACGGAGCGGTGATCGGTGCCGGAGCTGTGGTCACCAAAGATGTCCCTCCCTACAGCATCGTGGGCGGAAGCCCTGCTAAGGTGCTTAAAATGCGCTTTGACGAGCAAATTTTAAAAGAGCAGCTTGCGCTGCTTGAGCAAAAATCAGAAAAGAATTTCAAAGAATAAACAGGAGAAAAAACGTGAGCCTGTATCAAGACCTTTTAAACAAAACCGAAGCCCTATCCCTGATCGGTTTAGGATACGTGGGAATGCCTATTGCCGTAGCCTTTGCAAAAAAAGTCAAGGTGATCGGCTACGATCTCAATGAAAAAAAGATCGCACAGTATAAGGCGGGCATCGACCCCACAAACGAGGTAGGCAACGATGCCATTAAGAATACCACCGTGGAATTCACCGCAGAGGAGCAAGCGCTCCAAAGAGCCAAATTCCACATCGTTGCCGTGCCCACTCCCGTGCACGATGACCATACCCCCGATCTTGCACCCGTCAAGGGCGCAAGCAGGATCTTGGGCAGAAATCTGACCAAAGGAAGCATCGTGGTCTATGAGTCCACCGTCTACCCCGGTGTGACGGAGGAGATCTGCGTACCCATTCTTGAAGAAGAGTCCGGCTTAAAATGTGGGGTGGATTTCAAGGTTGGCTATTCTCCCGAGCGCATCAATCCCGGTGACAAGGTGCATCGCCTGGAGACCATCGTGAAGATCGTTTCGGGTATGGACGAGGAAGCGCTCGAAACCATTGCAAAGGTCTATGAGCTGGTGGTGGAGGCAGGCGTGCATAAAGCTCCCTGCATCAAGGTGGCAGAGGCGGCAAAGGTCATCGAAAACAGCCAGAGAGACATCAACATCGCCTTTATGAACGAGCTTTCCATCATTTTCAACAAGATGGACATTGATACCAAGTCGGTCCTTGAAGCGGCGGGTACCAAGTGGAATTTCTTGAAATTCTATCCCGGCCTCGTGGGCGGACACTGCATCGGGGTGGATCCCTATTATCTGACCTATAAGGCAGAGATGCTGGGCTATCACAGCCAGATCATTCTGGCAGGGCGGCGCATTAACGATGATATGGGTAAATACGTGGCTGAAAACTGCGTCAAAAGCCTGATCAGATCCGATAAAAGCGTCAAAAATGCCAAGGTTGCCATCCTCGGCTTTACCTTTAAAGAAAATTGCCCCGACACCCGAAACACAAAGATCTTCGACATCGTAAAAGAGCTGAGAGAATACGGCATCGAGCCCGTCATTTCCGATCCCACAGCAGACGCGGCGGAAGCCAAGGCCCTTTACGGAGTGGAGTTCTCTCCTCTTTCGGAAATCAAGGACATGGATGCCGTTATTCTTGCGGTGGCACACAGCGAGTTTGCGGCGCTGGATATGCAAGAGATAGATCGATTCTTCGGACAGGGCCAAAAGGTGCTGTTGGATATCAAGGGACTTTTTGACCGCAAAAAATACGAATCAGCCGGATACTGCTACTGGAGGCTTTAAAAATGGGTTATAAGCATTTGTCCTTCCCCGAGGGATCGACCTTTTTGGTTACCGGAGGTGCTGGCTTTATCGGCTCCAACCTTTGTGAAGCCATTTTAAATCTGGGATATAAGGTTCGTTGTCTTGACGACCTTTCCACAGGAAAGCAGCAGCATGTCGATCTCTTTTTAAACAACCCCAATTATACCTTCATCAAGGGAGACATCAAAGACCTTGACACCTGCATAAAGGCCTGCCAAGGGGTTGATTACGTGCTCAATCAAGCAGCCTGGGGAAGCGTGCCCCGTTCCATTGAAATGCCTCTCTTTTATTGCGCCAACAACATTCAGGGAACGCTGAATATGCTGGAAGCGGCAAGACAGGCGGGGGTAAAAAAATTCGTGTACGCATCCTCCTCCTCTGTCTACGGAGACGAGCCCAACCTGCCCAAAACGGAAGGCAGAGAGGGCAATCTCCTCTCCCCCTATGCCTTAACAAAGCGCTGTGATGAGGAATGGGCAAAGCAGTATACCATGCACTACGGCTTAGACACCTACGGCCTGCGCTATTTCAATGTCTTTGGCAGACGGCAGGACCCTCACGGCTTTTATGCCGCCGTGATCCCCAAATTCATCAAACAGCTCTTAAACGGTCAGCGCCCCACCATCAACGGTGACGGAAAGCAAAGCCGTGACTTCACCTATATTGAAAATGTGATCGAGGCCAATTTGAAGGCCTGCCTTGCCCCCCATGAGGCAGCGGGAAAGGCCTACAACATTGCCTACGGAGGCAGAGAATACCTGATCGACATCTATTACAGCCTCACCTCTGCGCTGGGTGTGGAGATCGAACCGATCTTCGGCCCCGACCGAAAGGGTGATATCAAGCACAGCAACGCAGACATTTCCAAGGCCAAGCAGCTTTTGGGCTACGATCCCGATTACTGCTTTTCAGACGGTCTGAAGGAAGCCATTGAGTGGTATAAGGCCAATCTTTGATCGCCAAGGAGTAAAAAAGCATTGAACGTTTTCATTTTGACCGATACCCGCTATCCTGCCGACGATGCCGTGACCCTTCGTACCCTTTTGGTGGCAAAGCTCTTTTTGGAATCGGGGCATCGGGTCACCGTGTTCAGTCGTACCGAAAAAGAGAATGGGATCTATGAAGGGATCCCCTACCGTTCGCTTCGCCATAAGGGCACTTCCCTGCTTCATCGGGTCTACGACTATTACTTTCATTTCGAGCATCGCTTTTTAAAGATCCTGAAGGACGAGCGTCCCGATCTGATCGTTTTTCACACCATTCCCACAGGACTCTTAAAAAAGCTGATCCGTTTGCGCAAGCAATACGGCTTTCGCTTGATCAACGACTGCGTGGAGTGGTATTCCAAGGAGCAGACCAAGCCCACCCTGCGGTCACGCCTGGCCTACTACACCAAGGATCGGCTTATGCGTCGCATCCTGCCGAGGCAGGTAGAGATCATCGCCATCAGCCGATATATAAAGGACTATTTTGAAAGCACGAATACCCCTTGTCTCTATATCCCCTCGGTGTGCGATCCGCAAAAAATCAGCTTTCAAAAGCAAGCCCCAAAAGACAAGGTGCGCATCGTTTATGCAGGTTCTCCCGGACGCAAGGATCTTTTTGAACCCATCATCAACGCCATAAAGAAGCTTTCTGCAGAGGAACGGGGCCGCTTGGAGCTGCAGATCATCGGTGCCAACGCCGCACAGATCGCAGACAACGCCAAGTGTACTCCCGAAGACCTGAATCAGCTTTCCGATTGCATTCATTTTTTGCCTCGGATGAGTCACACGGAGGTCTTGGCTCATCTTTCTGCGGCAACCTTCACCATTTTGATCCGTCCCCCGCACTTGCGCTATGCCAAGGCAGGCTTCCCCACCAAGGTGCCCGAAAGTCTGGCCGCAGCAACACCCGTGATCTGCAACCTCACCAGCGATCTGGCCGACTTTTTGACCGACGGTCAAAACGCTCTGATCGCTTCCTCTCACGAAACCAACGATGTCTATGCCGCCCTCAAGCGTGCCCTGGCTCTTCGCCCTGAGGAGCTCGATGCCATGTACCGATCCTCCAGAAAAACCGCCGAGGAACGGTTTGACTACCGTTTATTTAGGGAGTCGTTATGCACCTTTGCGGAAAAACGCCCCTTATAACTTATTAAAAATATAATGCTACCCAATTCTTACAGTTCTCTTATTCTGCAGAAAGGACAACTCCAAACGAGTGCTCACCGGCCATGGAAGGATTTGATATTCCCGTAGTTTTATTCATATTCAAAAGAATCAAAGCCGTAGAGATCGTGGAGCGGATCGCCAAGGTTCGCCCTCAAAAGCTTTATCTCATGGCCGATCAAGGCAGAAACGAAGAGGAAATGAAGCAGGCGGAGGAATGCCGCAAGCTGGTGGAGCAAGCCATTACTTGGGATTGCGAGGTCGTTAAGGACTACGCCGAGCAGAACCGAGGAGTATACAACAACATTGCGCAGGGTGCCATCCGTGTGCTGAGAAAGGAGCGCTGGGCGATCTTTTTGGAGGATGACAACCTTCCTGAGCTGACCTTTTTCCCCTTCTGCAAGGAAATGTTGGAAAAATACGAGCAGGATAGCCGCATTCTTTGGGTCTGCGGCACAAATTATCTGGGCGAGTATTCTTCAAAGCACGGGGAAAGCTATATGTTCACCCGCCATATGCTCCCTTGCGGCTGGGCATCCTGGAGCGGCAAATTCGAGCGCTTCTACGATGGAGAGCTCTCTCTTTATAATGACCCCGCCGTGATGGAACGCATCCCGAAAAGCTATCTGAACAAGGCGCTTTACGAGCAGTATAAGGAGCGTTGGTCTGCCGAATATCGGCGGATCGCCGCAGGAAAGCTTCCTCGCTCTTGGGATTATCAAATGGATTTTTCCATCAAAGCCCACGGGCTTTACGGCATCTGTCCCCACAGAAATCAGATCAAAAACATCGGTGCGGACGAGTTGTCCACCCATGGCGGCACGGGAATGAATCTGGTAATGACCAAGCGCTTTTGCGGCATGGAGTCTTATGCTCTGGACTTTCCCTTGCACCACCCCAAAACCGTCCTGCCCGACCAAGAATTTGACAAGAAATTAGGGAAGATCATCCTGATGCCTTTACGTCTGCGCCTTTTTGCAAAGACCGTAAAAGTTGTCAAAAGGATCTTGCGCATCCCTTACGACGAGAGCCTTTCGCTCTTCCTCAAAAACCGATTCAAATAAGAAGGAAATACACATGAATAGTTTGTCCAAAAGCACGGTTTTTGGAAGCTTTATTGCAGTTATAGCCATTCTTTTAAGCGGCCATGCCGCCGTCACTCTCTTTCCAATCATCCAATATAGCGCCTATCTTCTGGCACTTGTGGTCGGTCTGCTGATTCTTTTGAGTCTGAAAAACAGCCGCGTCACCACCCAGTCCGTCTGCCTTGCCTTCTTTGCCGTCATGATCGTCTGCACCTTGGTAACCAACTGGGACGGCACCCCTTTTTACTATCTTTGGCTCGGCTGTCTGATCCTGTCGGCATACGGCATCGCAGAGATCTATTCCTTCAAAACGGTCGCTTCCTTTTATCTAAAGACCATGACCGTTCTTTCGTGCATCGCACTGGTGGGCTATCTGCTGGTCAATCTCACCGATCTGATGTCCGGACTCCCCCTGTTTATGAATACTAATGGGATCGGCTATCGCTTTGGTCTGATCTTCAATTACATTGAGATCATTCCCACCCGAAACTGCGGGATCTTTTGGGAGCCGGGTCTGTTTGCCACGCATTTGGCGATTGCCTCTGTTTTCGAGCTCATTCTTCATGAAAAGCCTCGTTTGAGCCGCCTTTTCCTCTTTTTGATCTGCATCATTACCGCCAACTCCTCTGCGGGATTCGTTTTGGCCTTTTTGATATTCATGCTTTATTTTGTCCTCAAGGCAAAGAAAAATCAAAGCAAAATGCAGCAACTCCTCACCTTTATTCTGCTTGTCTTCTGTATTTTGATCGCCTTGAATTTCGATACCATCCTTGAGCAAACACCGCTGGGAGAAAACGAATATCTGCAAAAGCTTTCTACCGACAGCATTTTCAGCTCAACCCGAATGAATGCCATCCGCCACAATCTGAGTATATTCTTAAAAAATCCTCTCTTTGGCGCTGGTGTCATCAAGGTAGGTGAGTCAATAGACTATGTGGCAGATACCTCCACCTCCACCTATATGATGAGTATCTTCGGCTTCATGGGGATCGGCTATACCCTTCTTTGGATCTACGGCATCCTCAGACAAAAGAGTTTTTCCTTCTTTTCAAAGCTTCTCTTAACGGTGATCGTCTTGATCATCTTAAATAAGGAGCCTCATCATCAGCTTCTCTTTAGCTGGATTCTGCTGTTTTATCTGATCAAAAGCCCTCAAAAGCCCTCCTTAACGAAAGAACATGAGGGCAGATCATGAAGACGATTCTCAAAAAGCTGAAGCACTATCTTGAAGATAAGGATGAACGGAATCTTCTGATCAACGTGCTTTTGGCATTCGGTGTAAAGGGCATTTCCATGGTGATCTCCCTTTACTCCATGCCCCTTTATATCAAGTATTTTGAAAATGACGACGTGCTGGGGCTTTGGTACACCATCCTGTCACTTTTAAACTGGATCCTCATCTGCGATCTGGGCCTTGGAAATGGCTTGCGTAACCGCCTGACCACCGCTCTTGCCACGGGAAACAGTCAAAAAGCCAAGAATTATATCTCTTCCACCTATGCAGCGCTGACCGTCCTCATTCTGCCCGTCACCCTGCTGGGCGGTGTGCTTTTACAGTTTGTGGACCTGAACCGATTTTTGAACATAGACAGCACCCTCATCTCCCCCCGCACTCTTGGTATAGCAACCACGATCCTGTTTGTGGGAATCTGCTTGAATTTTGTGCTGAAAACCATCAACGTGATCATTTACGCTGTTCAAAAATCCTCTCTCAATAACATCCTTTACCTCATCACAAGTGTGATCCCCTTGATCTTCATCTTCCTGTTCAAAGGAAAAAACGTAGAACAGAATCTGATCGCTTTGACGGTGGTTCATGTCCTTGCCCTCAATCTCCCCCCCCTGCTTGCCTCGCTGATCCTTTTTAAAAACAAGCTCTTGCGCTCCTGCACCCCTTCTTTAAAGCACTGCACCAAGCAAACGGCTTTAGATGTGCTCACCTTCGGACTTCGCTTTTTCTTGGCGCAGATCTTTTTCATGCTTCTTATCAACACAAACGAGATCCTTTTGACCAAGATTTTCGGCTCGGACACCGTGGTGGATTACAGCATTTATTATAAGCTCTTCACCTTTGTCGGTTCGCTTTTTATGCTGGCACTCACTCCCATTTGGTCAAAGGTAACCAAGGATCTGGCGCAAAAGCGCTATCAACGCATCCGAAAGACCAACCGCTTCCTTTATCTGCTGGCGGTATTGGCGGCTGTTGCCGAATTCACGCTGGTTCCCTTTTTACAGCTGGCCATCAATATTTGGCTCAAGGAGGATGCCATTACCGTGCATTTGCCCACGGCTCTGATCTTTGCCTTTTACGGGTCAATGTATATCTTCAACGTGGTACTCACCACCATTGCCAACGGCATGGGAGATCTGCGCACCCAGATCGTCTTTTTCGGCATCGCCTCGCTTTTAAAGCTGCCCACCGTTCTTCTTTTGGACAGCTTCACCGATCATTGGGCGATCGTGGTGCTGTATAACGGTGCCGCACTGCTTCTTTTCTGTTGCGTTCAGCTTGTATGGGTAGAAAGGAAGCTCAAGAATCTCACCAAGGAAACGGACGATTCCGTTCTCGAGCCTTCACCCGCTAAGCCGTCACAAAAGGATGGCTTCACTCAATAAAAATAAACCGCCCCATGCGTTCTTTTTCTCCAAAAAGGTCGCCCGAGGGCGTTGTTCGGAGGAACGAATATGTCACTTTTCAAAAACAAAACTCTGATGATCACCGGTGGTACCGGTTCCTTTGGAAACGCCGTTTTAAACCGCTTTTTAAAGACCGACATCGGGGAGATCCGCATCTTCTCAAGAGATGAGAAAAAACAGGACGATATGCGCCACGACTTTCAGGTGCGTATGCCCGAGGTGGCGGAAAAGATCAAATTCTATATCGGCGACGTGAGAGACATCGCCTCGGTAAGAAATGCCATGCACGGAGTGGACTACATCTTCCACGCCGCAGCTTTGAAGCAGGTCCCCTCCTGCGAGTTCTTCCCCATTGAAGCTGTAAAGACCAACGTGCTGGGAACCGAAAACGTGCTGACTGCAGCCATCGAAGCAGGTGTCAAGAACATTGTCTGCCTGTCTACCGACAAGGCCGCCTACCCCATCAACGCCATGGGTACCTCCAAAGCAATGATGGAAAAGGTGATCGTGGCAAAATCCCGCACCGTCGATCCCGAAAAGACCAAGATTTGCTGCACCCGTTACGGCAACGTGATGTGCTCCCGCGGCTCGGTCATTCCCCTTTGGATCGACCAGATCA
>JAGBIB010000045.1 GCA_017935195.1 Clostridia bacterium | reverse complement strand
TCGGTGGAGGTGCGGATGCAAACGGCGGGGAAGGGCTTGCCGATGGAGGTGAAGAAGGAGCTTTCCTCGGGCAGCGTTCCGCTGTCGGACACCACCGCAAAGGCGTTCATCTGCAGGCAGTTATAATCGTGGAACCCCAAAGGCTCCTGGCGGATCACCCTCTTATCAAGAACGAACCCGCTTGCCTCCAGCCGCTTTCTTGAGCGGGGGTGACAGGAATAGAGGATGGGCATATCGTATTTCTCCGCCAGACGGTTGATCGCCGTAAAGAGGCTGTTGAAATTCTTTTCGGTGTCGATGTTTTCCTCTCTGTGGGCGGAAAGCAGGATGTATTTTCCCTTTTTCAGTCCAAGACGGCTATGCACGTCGCTCTTCTCGATCTCCTCCAGATTGGCACGAAGCACCTCTGCCATGGGCGATCCCGTCACATAAGTGCGCTCCTTGGGAAGACCGCATTCGTGCAGATATCTTCTTGCGTGCTCGGAGTAAGCCAGGTTCACGTCGGAGATGATGTCCACGATCCTGCGGTTGGTCTCCTCGGGCAGGCACTCGTCCTTACAGCGGTTTCCCGCCTCCATATGAAAAATGGGAATGTGCAAACGCTTTGCTGCAATGGCGGAAAGGCAGGAGTTGGTGTCGCCAAGGATCAGAAGAGCGTCGGGTTTGACTGCCGCCATCAGCTTATAGGAGCAGTTGATGATGTTGCCCACCGTTGCCCCCAGATCCTCACCCACTGCATCCATATAAACCTCAGGGTCGGCAAGCTTCAGATCCTTGAAGAAAACACCGTTTAAGTTGTAGTCGTAGTTTTGGCCCGTGTGGGCAAGAAGGGTGTCGAAATAGTTGCGGCATTTGGTGATCACCGCCGCAAGACGGATGATCTCGGGGCGGGTACCCACGATGATCAGAAGCTTTAATTTGCCGTTATTTTTAAAGGAAATATCGGTATAATCGGTCTTCATATTTATTCCACCTTTTCAAAAAACGTGTCGGGGTGCTGAGGGTCAAAGCACTCGTTTGCCCACATTACGGTGACCAGATCCTCGGTGTCGGAAAGATTGACGATGTTGTGGGTATAGCCGGGAAGCATATGCACCGCTTCGATTCGCTCGCCCGATACCTGAAAATTCAGTACCTCCTCCGAGCCGATTCTGCGCTGTTGAATCAGTCCCTTTCCCGACACCACGATGAAAAACTCCCATTTGGTGTGGTGCCAGTGTTGACCCTTGGTGATGCCCGGCTTTGAGATGTTCACCGAGATCTGTCCGCAATTGGTGCTTCTTAAAAGCTCGGTAAAGGAGCCGCGGGCATCCACGTTCATCTTCAGGGGAAAAGACACCTTTTCTTTAGGCAGATAGGAAAGATAGGTGCTGTATAGCTTTTTTTCAAAGCTTCCCTCGGGGATCTCGGGCATCAGAAGGGTTTGCGGCTGCGCGCGGAAGGCGTCAAGCAGCTCCACGATCCTGCCAAGGCTGACCTTGTGGGTAATGGGGGCGGCGCAGTATCTTCCTTCGGGGCACAAATGGGTGTCAATGCCCTCAAATTCGCAACGGTGCGCCTTTCCTTCAAGGGCAAGGAGCATCTCGTCGATCAGATCGTCGATATATAAAAGCTCCAAAACAACAGAAGGATCGTTTACCTGAATGGGCAGATCGTTTGCATAGTTGTGGCAGAAGGTCGCCACAGCCGAGTTATAGTTGGGGCGGCACCACTTGCCAAAGAGATTGGGGAAGCGGTAGACGAGGACCTGCGCCCCCGTTTCCTTGCCGTAGGAGAAAAACAGCTCTTCGCCCGCCTTTTTGCTTCTGCCGTATTCGCCGTTGTACCTGCCGATGAGGGTTGCCTGAATGGAGGAGGACAGCACCACGGGGCAGGGGTTGCCTGCCGCCTTTAAGGTGTCAAGCAGAAGGGAAGAGAAGCCGAAATTTCCCTTCATATACTCTTCGGGATCCTTGG
>JAGBIB010000044.1 GCA_017935195.1 Clostridia bacterium | reverse complement strand
TTTTGCTTTAGGCTTCCTTCAGACTCCGCCTCACAATGGACGCCCTTGCCCTTAGCTAACAGTTCCTACTGCCAAGTCTGTAGTGGACTTTCACCACCAAGTAATAACGCATGCCGAGCGCACTAAAAAAAGAGCTTTTTCCTTGCAAATGCAAGGAAAAAGCTCCTTTTTGGTCTGTCCAAAAGTTCTCTGAAGCCTTCGGTTTTCAAAGAATACTTCTATTTTCTGTATTCCTCGGGCAAGAACCCTTTGTCAATGGTATCCTGCAGGTATTTATAAAGGCGCTCCACGGTCATGGTGTTTTTGGTGGAAGACCCCTTGGGGTAGTTTCCGATGCCGTGGGAAGAGCAAAGAGCATCGGTCATCTCCTTTAAATAATAGATCTTGCTCTGACGGTAGCTCATGTCGTAGTAAAAAACAGTGGGCGTGAACAAGGGATCCTCCAGCTTGACCGTCCCGTCATCGTATTTGTCAAGACGGAAGGTCAAAAATCCCGCAAGCATATTTCTGTCCGCCGCCATATTGGAAATGAGTGTCCCGAGGGAGTAGGCGCAAAGCACCTTTCCGCCCTTGCCGTCATCAATATACTCAATAGGCTGAATGGTATGGGAATGGTGTCCGATGATGGCACCCGCACCGTTTTCGGCAAGAAGCCTTGCCACCCGTCTTTGTTCGTCGGTGGGAGAAAATTGCTCCTCCACCCCCCAATGGATATAGACCACCGTGAAGTCGGCAACCGCCTTTGCCGCTACCAGCTCGTTTATCATCTGCTCATCGTCAATATAAGGAATAAGGAACTTAAAGCCCTCCTCCTTTTTGGCGATCTCCTCGGGGACGTTGGTGCCGTAGGTGTAGCCAAGGTATGCAACCTTGATGCCGTTTTTTTCGGCAACGGGAATGCTTTCCCGATGCTTTTCATCAAGATATCCGCCGATACGCAGAAGATCCCCTCTGCCGTCTAAATACTGTACAGACCACTGCAGACCCGCCGCACCCATGTCAAGCATATGATTGTTTGCCATATCCACACCGTCAAAGCCGATGCGCAAAAGGGTGTCCATCATTTCCGAGGGAGTAACAAAGGATCCGCCCGTGCTTTTGGAGAAGAAATTGTCCACCTTGCCCGAAATGTATCGTTTGGGCAGAATGATGGACTCCTGATTGATCACTGCAAAGTCTGCCGCAGCGATCTGTCCCTTCACGTTTTCATAAATGAAATCGAAATAAAAATCCTCGTTTTCACCGCTTCTTGCCTGCTCTCTGCCGTCCTTTAAAAGACCGGTGTGCAAAAGATTGTCTCCCGCAGAAAGCAGGGTCATGGATGCCACCACCTTGGGATCAGGCGTAGGGGTGGGCGTCGGTGTGGGAGTGGGGGTGGGGGTCGGTGTAGGTGTGGGTGGGAGACTTGGAACCGGTGAAGGAGAGTCTGCCGAAAAAGAGGGGGAGCTTGCGGGATCGTCTGATGCTTCGCCCAAAGAGGTCGACTGCAAAGACCCCTGCTCCTCCTTTGAGACTATAGCGGGAGAGGACTGTACATCACCGCTTTGAGGACTTGAAGAGGGAATCACCACATTGACCGTAGGCGAAGAGCAGGCAGACAGCATACCCAACAACAGCAAAACAGCGCAAAAAGTGATGATCGCCCGTTTAAACTTGGGCATTGATCCAATCATAAGACATCCTTTCCGTGGCGATGTCCTTTTGTTCGACAGCCACCGTATGTTTCATATCGATGTCATTATACCGCATCCGCGCACTTTTTACAAGGTGCATTTTCAAAAAAGCAGTGCTTTTGCTGATTTTGCCCCTCTTTTTTTGAAATTTCGATCGCCATCAGCGCCCGAAAAGCCTGAAGATCCGCTCTCCCAGCTCCAAAAAGGCAAATTTCAACCGATATCCCTCGGTTCGTCCCGTCAGAAGTTCCTCCTCGTCCTCGGTGTAGACCTGCTCCTGCGCCAGACCGGAGGAAAGGCAGAGGGGCGGATAGACCACGCACCACCAGTTCTGCCCCTCTCCCCGTCCGATAAAAACACGCAAGGACAGATATTCTCCCGCAGGATAAACCAATCCGTCATATATCCGCAGGGGATAGATCTCCTCCTCCAAGGACAGCGACACCGGCAGATCACAGCCGTTTTCAAGCAGGATCTGCTCCGCACGCTCCTGCAATGCGGGAAAAAATCCCCAAAGGATCCTTTCCGCCTCATCCCGATCGGCACAGTCGACAAACGCCCCCTCAAGCATCTCTAAAAGTCCGTCCCGCACCTCCAGCTTGAGCGCCTGCGCCTGCATTTCGTCCGAATCTGCCAAAATGTGCAGTCTTACCGTCTTGTCATAGATCCCACCGTACTGCTCGCTTACCCCCCTCACCGCTGTAAAAAAAACCAAAATGAGTGCGAGGAGCAGAAAAAGTCCACCCTTTTTCACCCACCTGCCCCGTCTCTCTCGGAAACTGTGTCCCCAAAACGGTCTGCGCTTGTTTTTCTTTTTCATAATGCGTTCCTCCAAAACAGATTGCCGTGTTGCGGCTCGTTTTGGAAGTATAGCCTCTTTGGAAAAGAGTATTCAAGAATCTGCATTTTTCTTCATACCGATGAAAAACAGCGGTTTTCCATTCGGATGTCCCTGACCTCTATCCCGCACTCACTCTCTCTTTTTTGCAGCGTGCAGAGCGTGCTTTCCTTCAAGAAGTCTTTGCCGTGCCTGCGCCATGATCTCACGGGCATCCTGCTCCATTGCCGCCTCTGCCATCAGATCCAGTCCTCTTCCCCCTCGGGCACGAATGCGCAAAATGCCTTTTTCCATGGCGACCTGCACCCCCTCTGTCTGGGGAGAGCCTTTGGCCAAAAGCATCAAAGGGATCTTTTCGTTCTTTTCGCAATCCAACCCCTCCTCCAAAACGACAAAGTCTCCCGTCCGCTCCAAATCCTGCAAAAGATCAAAAAGAGAGAGTCCGCTGCGCAGCATCAAAGAAAAAACCGAAAGGAGCAAAAAGCACCCGTCAAGCACTTCTCTTTCCCGATAAAGCGATTGCCGCACCTCCTCGGCAATCGGTGCAGCAGAGCAAAGAGGGTAGCCGGCAGGACGCACTCCGCTCCCCTCCTTTACCAGATCAAAAAGCGCATCGGGGGCTCTGTAAGGAAGAAAGCCGATCCGCTCCCCTCTTTTTACCCGATCCTTCAGAACCACGGCTGCCAAGTGCCAGAAATCGGCACGGGCATACGGCAAACCCGAATCAACCTTCTTGCCTTCCCTTCCCTGACGAAGAGCGCATCTTCTGCCGTCAGGACTCAACTCCGCACACAAAACAGCCTTGTCTTCATCAACCGCATTGGCTCCCTGCGCCCGAAGCACTTCAAAAAGAAAGGCTCCCGACGGTGTGTGCCTGTCAACACCCACCGTCAGTCCCTTAAAAGACGGATCTCCCAAGGCCTTCAAAAGGTATCTTTGATAGACCAACTCCGGACGGGCGCTCAAATACCCCCTTTTTGCCACCCTGCCGCACACAACGGGTGCGGATAGACCGTCTCTGATCCTACGGATCATTCTGCCGCCCGCACTAAGTCCCGATCTGTCAAAAAAGCGAAGCGACAGTCCGCCCGTTTTTTCCGCACAGACAAGAACGCCCAAGGCATAGCCGCCATACAACGTCAGCGCACTGCAAAGGGTGTAAAATCCTCTGCCGCCATCGGTGGGACGAATGCCCGTAAGAATGCTCCCCCTCAGCAATGCCTCATAAAGAGCACACCCCTCCTTGCTGCCGTCGTGCATGAAAAGCACGCCGCTTGCTGCAGCAGTCGTGAGAGCATATCCCAAACGAATGGCTGAATCTTCTCGGCATCCCTGCGGAAGGACCATCTTTTCCTCCTCGAAAAGCTCTCCGTCTGAGGGCAAAGCAGCCGAGAGCCTTGTGCCTGCGGCAAGATGTGTGCCTCCCGAGAGCACCGTACCCCCTTCAAGAATGCACCCGTCGCCCAAATGACAGTCGTCGCCCAACACACAGCCTCTCCCTATAAGACATCTCTGACCGATCACGCACTCCTTGCCGATAACGCTTCCTTCGATCCGACTCCCCCTTCCTACCTTTACCCCGTCAAGAAGGACCGAGCCCTCCACCCTTGCATCGGAAAGTGCGCATCGCTGACCGATCACGCTTTTGTTCCCGCTTGCGTGCATATTGCACCAAAGATAGGACTCGTGTGCGCCCATATCCCGCCAGCACCCGCCGTCTTCATAGCCGTAAAGGCCCTTTCCCGCGGCAAGCAGAGAGGGAAAAACATCCTTTCCAAAATCAGCGGGGCGATCCCTGGGAATGTGCGCAAGCACCTCTTTCTCCAAAAGATAGATGCCGGTGTTGGCAAGGTCGGTAAAGGCCTGACTCCATACCGGCTTTTCCAAAAAGGAAAGAATCCGCCCTTCACCGTCGGTGCGCACCAGTCCGTACTCCACGGGAATATCTACTCTTGAAAGAAACAGACTCCCCACCCCACCCTTTTTTCGGTGAAACTCATATAGTCCTCTGTAATCTCTCTTGCCGTACGCATCGGCACACACCACAAAAAAGCGGGGTCCAAGCAAGGGCTCTCCGCCCCAAAGGCATCCTGCACTGCCCAGTGGTCGCTCTTCCTTTATAAAATCAAGACGCAGATCCGAGGGCAATTCGGGATCGGTGAGCAGAGTCCGTTGAATGGCTTCACTGCCGTAGCCCAAAAAAAGCAGACAGTGGCGCACACCATTTTGATATAAATCCTCCAAGATCCATTTTAAAAGCGGCTTTCCGTTCACGGGAAGCAGGGGCTTTGGACAATGCTCTGTCAGGGGACGGAGCCTCTTGCCCCGACCTCCTGCCAGAATCAGTGCTGAGGGCATTTCTTCAGGATACATTTTCCTCCTTCCGCACCAAGGGTGCACGGGGTGCCCGATGCTCGATCCGACCACCCGTTTTACGGTCTTTTTTTATTATTTTTCACCGTTTGATGCGGTTTATCCCCCACCTTCTGAATATTTCCTTCGACAGAGGACTATATTGCTACAAAGCGCCCGTACTTGCCGACAACCTCCGTTTACCAAACGCTGTTTTGCCTTTTGACGGCATCCTCATCCCGAGCAGACAGTGCTTTGCATTTCCATTCATTGTTTGTTCAATATTTTTATACGATTATTTCATAGTTGTGTGCTATACTGAAACTGATTGTTGAGTTCGTGATACAAAAGGGTACCGTTTTGCACAGGCGTGGGTGCAGGGAACAAACGGCTCCATAGCTCCGCTTTTGAAGGCTTGTGACCATAACAGGCTCTGTTTTGGCGCATTTTTTGCAGTTTTTGAAGCCTTCTTTACCTAAAGCAACACATTTTTTACTACTTTAATCAACGCACCTATCAAAACATCGAGTGCCCTCTTTTAGGAAAAGCTCCCTTCCTCAAACGGCATCCAAACGACTACAGAAAGGATTTTTATGGCTAAGAAAACCAAAGCAACCAAAGAAACCGGAAAATATAAGGTCATTATGCTGGGAGGTCTTGCCGAGATCGGCAAAAATCTGGCAGTGATCGAATACGAAAACGAAATGATCGTGGTGGATTGCGGCATCGGCTTCCCCGATGACGAAATGCCGGGCGTGGATCTGGTGATCCCCGATTTCACCTATTTAAAGGAAAATGCAGATAAATTAAAGGGCGTGTTCATCACCCACGGACATGAGGACCACATCGGCGCCGTGCCCTATCTGCTAAAGCTGATAGATACCCCCGTTTTTGCCACCAAGCTGGCAATCGGTATTTTAAAGAACAAGCTGCGCGACCATACCTTAGACTATGAGCCCGAGCTGGTGTCCGTGGAGGCGGGAGACTCGGTAAAGGTGGGCAAATTCTCGGTGGAGTATATCCGCGTGAACCACTCCATCGCAGATGCCTGCTGTCTTGCCATCCGCACCCCTGCAGGCACCATCCTTCATACCGGTGACTTCAAGCTGGACACCACCCCCATTGACGGAGAGATCATGGATCTCAGCCGTCTGGCGCAGGTGGGCAACGAGGGCGTGCTGCTTCTGATGTGCGAATCCACCAACGTGGAGCGCCCCGGTTATACTCCCTCTGAAAAAACAGTAGGCAAGGCTCTTGACGGCATTTTCAGAAGCAACCCCGACAAACGACTGATCTTCTCCACCTTCTCCTCCAACGTCCACCGTGTACAGCAGATCATCGATCACAGCGTGCGCTATGGCAGAAAGGTGGCGATCACCGGAAGAAGTATGCTCAACATCGTCTCGGCGGCGGTGGAGCTTGGCTACATGGATGTACCCGAAAAGGTGCTCATTGACATCTCCGAGATCAAAAGATACTCCCCAGAGCAGTTGACCATCCTGTCTACAGGCTCTCAGGGCGAGCCCATGTCTGCCCTTCACAGAATGGCCTTCGGTGAGCATGACAGAGTACAGCTTGGCCCCAAGGATCTGGTCATCATCAGCGCACACCCCATCCCCGGCAACGAAAAGCTGGTGGACAAGGTCATCAACGAGCTTTACCGCAAGGGCATTTCGGTACACAGAGACTCCTCCACCGATGTGCACGTTTCGGGCCACGCCTGCAGAGAAGAAATCAAGCTGATGCACGCACTGACCCGTCCCTCCTATTTTATGCCCATCCACGGTGAAAGCAAGCACCTCTTTGAGCATAAGAATCTGGCGGTGGAAATGGGCATGTCGCCCGACCGCATCTTCGTTTCGGAAATCGGCAAGGTGCTGGAGGTGGGTGCTTCCGGTGCGGCCTTTAACGGCACCGTGCCCGCAGGCAGAACGCTGATTGACGGAAGCGGCATCGGGGACGTGGGAAACATCGTACTGCGCGACAGAAAGCATTTGTCCGAGGACGGTCTGATCGTGGTGGTCGCCGTGGTCAACGATTTCGATATGACCTTGGTCTCGGGCCCCGACATCATCTCCCGCGGCTTCGTTTATGTAAAGGAATCGGAAGAGCTGATGGCAGAGCTGAAGAGCGCCGCCTACGACTCTCTGTCTGACAGCCTTGGAGAAGGATTGAAGGACTTCACCCAGATCAAGAACCGCTTAAAGGATGATCTTTCCAAGACCATCTACCAGATGACCAGAAGAAGACCGATGGTGCTTCCCGTCATCATGAATATTTAAAACGGAATATCCCGATTTTCCAAAAGAAAGGATCCCACCGTATGGGAAAGAAAACCACCAAAATTACAAGAGAAAAGCGCAGAGAGCAGGAGCAACTGCGCAAATCGGCAAGCCGTAAGAGCTTTATCAAGGTGCTTTTGTCCACCCTATGCATCCTTGCGGCCCTTGCCCTGCTGATCACGGGAGGGGTGCTATCCGGCCAAGCCCTCTACAACAGCTATCTTGACAGCGGGAAAAGCTACCGCAGCATCGTCTCCTATAAAACAGAGCATTTTCAGATCGATAACGCCATGCTCTCCTACTATTTCTACGATTATCTTTACGACGGACTACTCGAGCGCTTGGGCATGGAGCATCCCGATGACTTGAAGGAAAAGGATCTATCCTACACCGACGAAGAAAGCGGCAAAAAGGAATCGGTAAGCTACTTCAGATACTATAACGAGGTGGCAGCCATGAACTTCCAATCCGATCTGCTGTATGCAGAGGCCGCCGTTTGCAGCGGAATAACCTTGAGCGACAAGGATCTGACCTTCATTTCCAATCATCTGAGCTCCCTTGAGAATAGCGCCTCCGACCTTGGCATGAGCGTAAACGACTATCTGTCGGTCACCTACGGCAGAGGTGTAAAGCTTTCTGATGTGGAAAAAACGCTGAAGATCACCGCTTTGGCTGAAAAGCTGTATGCCCGTTGCTATGCAGGTCAGCAGATCACCGAGCAAGAGGTGCAAAAATACCTTTCCGAGCATGACATGAACTTCACCAAGGTAGATTACTATCTGCATATTCTGATGATCCCCGACGGTGCCACCGATGCCGAAAAGGAGGCCATTCGCAAAAAGGCAGACAAGCTGATGAGCTGTGAAAGCGAGGAGGACTTCCTTACCGAGCTGAGAGCACAGTTAAACGACACCTATGGTGATGACGAGAGCTTTGATGTGGAGGAGGAGATCCAAAACACCATTCTTTCGGAAACCGTGGGCACCGTCACCGAGGAAACCTCGGAACTGGATCGCTTCTTATACGACCCCGAAAACAAGGTGGGTGACAGCTATCTGAGCGTCGGCAAGAGATCTTATGGCGTTGTGCGCATCGCAAAGGAGCACTATTCCACCGACCTGCCCTTAGATACCCTGCGGATCATCCGTTTAGACTATGAAAACTTCCCCTCCAAGGCCGATGCCCTCTCTGCCATCAACGCACTGAAAAAGGCTCTTACAGGTAAGAGCGAGGAGGAATTCATCAAGAGCGTGCAAAACGAAAGCCAGGACGAGGTCACGATCCTGCAAAAGGGATACTACATTCTGGATGATGCCCAAGGCATCGTGGAGCAGCTTGCGGCAAGCAAGCTGACCGATGCCCAAAAGGGTGACCTGATCCAATTTTCCAACAACCAATCGATCTGGCTGGCCTATTATTGCGGCAAGGGAAAGACCGCCAGCGAAGCATACGCTGAGGAGATCCTGCGCACACAAAAGTTCAGCGAGCAAGCCAACGATCTGGCGGACACATACCCTATGGAATACAGCACCTCCAAGATCACCAAGATCGCTCCCCTTCTGTCCGCAGAGGATGTGGGCTGAAGTACCGCTTTATATTTTGCCGAATTGAGGTTGAAAAATGAATTATTCCCCATTAAATGATCCCGAATTTCAAGAATATCGGGCAGCAGTCCGCATAAAAGCGGCAAAAAAAAGGCGCACAAAAGCGCTGATCCTGCTGGCGAGCGCTGCGTTGATCTTTGCGATCCTCTTTGGTCTTCTTGCCTTGGCGGCGGCAGAGGCGGCCCCCATCATCAAGGACTATTTTGAAGAACAGCTCAAAAAGCAGTCTACCGACTCCCCCGTTCTGCCCTCCTCTCCCTCAGAGGAGCAATCTCAAGACCAAGCAACGCCCCCCGCACCCGAAAGCCCCTCTGAGGACGACTCTCCCGCCCCTGCGCCGGCATCGCCCTCCCCTTCTCCCTCCGAGCCAAAGCCCTTGAGAGTGACCACCGTCTATCTTGACCCCGGACACGGCTTTACCAACTCCTACGGTGCGCTGGACGTGGGGGCAGGTGAGGATTCGGAGTACTACAAGCTCTCCCTCCAAAAATTCGGAGCAGGTCTTTTTGAGGCAGATCTGAATCTGGCGATCTCCTTGAAGATCAAGGCTTTGCTTGAAGCCGAGGGTTATAAGGTCATTACCTCCAGAGAGGACTATGTGCACAGCCACCTGTCGGTCAACGACCGTGCGGCAAACGCAAAAAAATCGGGCGCCGATCTGCTGGTATCGGTACACGGAAACAGTGCTTCCCCCGATGCCTACGGTGCCAGAGTCTACTACAATTCCTCTAACAAAACCGCTGAACAGGATTTCAGCGCCGTCTCCCACGATCTTGCAAAAGCAGTGGCAGATGCCATTGACCAAAACGGTGCCTCCCGCAGGAAGGCACAGGCCTTGGACGGAGACTACGCCATGGTCAGAATGGTGGCCATGCCCGCCATCCTGGTGGAGACATGCTTCTTGACCAACACCGAGGACTCCGAAATGGCCCTGACCGAAGAATGGCAGGATGCCATGGCCAAATCCATCGTTGCCGGTGTGATGAAGTGCTTCCCCTGCCAGACCTATTTTGAATAAGCATCTTAAAAGCTTCAAAACAACAAAAAAAGTGCTGTCTCAAAATTTGAGACAGCACTTTTTTCGTATTCGTTTTTCATTTTTGCAAAGGCACTGCGTGACTGCGCAGATAGTTCAAAATGACCTCATAGCCCTTTTGGCTGATATGCAAGCCATCTCCCACTCCGTAAGATACGGGCAAATAGCCGTCAGAGCCGATCAATGCCGAGTAGGTATCGGCGTAATACACGCCCATGCCCTTTTCATGACGGTCGGCAACCAGCTCTTCGATCCAGCCGTTGTAGCGTACGATCTTTTCATTGGTGATCCACTTGGAATAGTCGCTGACCTTGGCAACGGGATACATGGATTGCACGATCACCGTGGTCTGGGGAGATGCCTCCTTAATGCCGTCAAGAAGCCAGAAATACAGATCCTTGAACTGCTTTTCGGTCAGATCCATGGACACGCCTCCCGTCACGCCCAGCGTGATGACCATATAGGTGGGCTTTGCTTTCTTCACCGCATCGAGGATGAGCATCTGCTCACCCGTTTCGGGATAGATGATCTTCACCGTTTGCATATATTTGTAGGTGATGGTCTTGCCCGAGGAACCCATCCAGACCTGCTTGGTCTGCTCCCCTCCCGTCAGCACGCCATGGCTAACCATGTGGGCAGTTGTGGAATCACCAAGGAAGATCAGGCTGTCCTGATAGTCCTTGCCTGCGTCCTTCGTTTCCTTCAAAAGCCAAGGCGTTTCATCCTCGGGGGAAGGGGTAGGTGTGGGGGTGGGAGTAGGCGTTAGCTCGGGCGTGGGGGTCGGCTCGAGACTCGGCTCGGGACTCGGCTCGACTGAAGCAGAAGGTTCGGACTCGGAGAATGTCGGTGCGCTTGATGCGCTCGGTGTCAAAGGGTCTGAGGGCGCAGGCTGCACACTCTGCACAAAGGAGCTTCCCTCGGAGGCGGACGAGCCGTCACTGCCATCGCTCAAGACCGAGGAGGACACCTCGTCATGGGAGGGGAAACAGATCAGACCCGGATCTCCCTCCTTGCAGGCGCAGAGGAGGAAAAGGCAAAGCATCAGCACCCAAAATACGCAAAAATACCGTTTAACGCTCATAAAGCTCCTCCTTTGTTTCCGCTTCAAAAAAGAGAAGCGGATCGTTAACACCCTCGGCAATCAGCAAAAACGAGCCGTCTTTGGCTGTTACCGATGCAGAAACATCTTTTAGAAATTCGTTGCTCACCCCAAGGGGCATGGCTCTTTGAAGCTTTCCCGTAAAGGGGTATTTGAAGCCCTCAAGGGTCAATTCACCCTCTTTTTCAAGGGAAAATACAGAAAAATATCCCTCGGTATGATTGGGAAAGGTCAGTTTTCCGTCTTCAAGCAGAAAGGCGGCGATCCCTTTGCCGAGAAGCACCCCCTGCCCGCCGGCCCCGTTTAAATAGTCTAACAAAGCAAGGTTTGCAACTGCGTGAGAAAAGCGCTCTCCTCCAAGAGATCCGTGGAGAAGAAAGCGGGTATATCCCCGTGAAAGCCCCCATTTCAGGGCGTAAAGACAATCGGTATCGTCCTTTTCTCTGGGCAGACGGAGGATGCGCTCGGAGGGCAAAAGCTCCTCGGGCTTCCCCGTAAAGGAATCAAAATCGCCCACCGCCAGATGGGGCGTGTAACCAAGAGAAGAAAGATGGGCAAGCCCACCGTCGCAGGCAATGACCAGATCCCCCTCCCTCGGGGCAAAAAAGGGTGGGTAAAAGCTCCCCGCACCTATAAGATGGCAAAAAGAAGTCGACACGGCAGATCCTTTCGGCAGGAAGGGTCTGCC
>JAGBIB010000043.1 GCA_017935195.1 Clostridia bacterium | reverse complement strand
TCAGACCGAGGTTTTGCTTTAGGCTTCCTTCAGACTCCGCCTCACAATGGACGCCCTTGCCCTTAGCTAACAGTTCCTACTGCCAAGTCTGTAGTGGACTTTCACCACCAAGTAATAACGCATGCCGAGCGCACTAACCAAAGAAGGAGAATGCCGCAGGTGCATTCTCCTTCTTTTATTCAAAATAACCAACGTAGTTTATCCTTTTTCCGCTATCGGGGAAAAGATGATCATAAAGATCAATAAAATAATCGTCGGTCATGCCCGAAATGTAATCGGCTACCAAAACAGGAGGATCGGTTCGCTCGTAAGGAGTCTTGCGACTGTAGTTTATACCCGTCAGGTAAGCAACGTGGTGGGTGAATATGGGAGAATCGCTCTTCCCTTCTCTCAGGTCGTCAAGAAGGCGGTCAAACATCTCTGCCATCATCGATCCGATCTGCTTTTCATAATCGCCCGTTACCGAAGTATCCTTATAGATGAGCTGATAATTGTCGTTCTTCGCCTTTTTTAAGGCTTCAAAGTGTCGTTCATCCATTTTGATATAGGATTTTCCATAGCTGTTTTCCACGATATTGACCGTCAGATTGTTGATGATCTCCGCATTCAGTCTTCCGATGGCACAGTCCTCAAAGCGATCGCTTAATACAAGTCCCAGTCGCTCTGCATCCTGACGATCCTTTCCAAGATACGCAATAATATCGGAAATACGCACCACGCATCCTTCAAGGGTGGAGGGAACCAAACTTTTGATCTTGCTCTTATCCAGAGCGCATTCCTCGATCATCTCATCAAATTCTTCAAAGGTCAATCGCTTTTTAGGCTCGTAATGATCAAGCTCCAGCTCTCCGTCGTGGCAAGCGATACCGTCAAGGGTTTGCAGACTGATATTGTAGGGGAACACCCGATCAAGCACGCGCACCGACTGAAGATTGTGGCAGAAGTGCCTGCCGCACTTTTCATAAAGTATCCCGTCAAGCAGCCGCTCGCCGCTGTGTCCGAAAGGGGTGTGTCCGATGTCGTGGCCTAAGGCGATGGCTTCGATCAGATCAAGATTTAAATTCAAAAGCCTGCCGATATTCCTTGCAATGCGGGAAACCAACTGAACGTGCTGGGCACGTCTGGTCAGATCGTCGTTTTTCCTAAAGGAAAAGACCTGAGTCTTGTCGGCATAACGGTTATAGTAGGGACAATGAAGAATCTTTTCCACGTCTCTGACAAAGGGAGGGCGCAAAAGGGACGCACGGTCTTTTTCTAAATCCCGCCTTAACACGTTTTCGTTTTTAAAGGCATATGTGGGAGTCCCTCCCTCTTTTATTTCATTTTCGATACGCAGGCACAGCTCCTGCGACAGTCCTTCGTATTCCGGTATGTAATCTGACATAAGTGCGCTCCTGATTGATGATAGGTGAAGTATACCACAAAAAAGCGATTTGAGCAATCGGTTTTCCAAAAAACACAAAGATTTTCAAAAACATTGGTGGTTTTCTTAAACCGATCGTAAAATTCCTTGCCTTAAATTTTAAAAAAGAAGAAAAAATTGCAAAAAACATTTGAAAACCTGAAAGAAATGTGCTATAATTAAAGTTGGAATATTTTACGCACAAACGTGCAGGACAAACTCACTTCGGGACTCATTGAGAACCGTTTACAGAAAAGGAATAGATATCATGGCAAATACCCCAAACGTTAAAGAAACCATTACCCTTCCCCTTGTGGCACTGCGCGGCATCGTGATCTTCCCCGGTGCCCCCGCAAAGCTGGAGCTCAACGCCATGGAGGATCTTGCGGCAATTGCGGAAGCAGAAAAGGACGGTGACGAGGCACTGTTCATTGCTTTAAGAAATCCCGAGCAGATGCCCCCCTATAGCCTTTCGGACTTTTATACCGTGGGATGCGCCGCACAGATCAGCGGCAAGGAGCTTCGCCCTGCATCTCTCAGACTGACCGCCTCGGGCTTTTGCAGAGCAAAGCTGATTTCTCTTTCCGAGGATGGCACCAAGGGTGAGATCCTCCCCCTTGAAAACGAAAACGATATGATCACCGCCACAAGCCAGGCAAAGCTCTATAAAGAGACCCTTAGCCTGCTTGACGAGATGATAAAGCTGGTGCCCAACGCCACCAAAGAATTGAAGGATGCCATTCTCAAATCTGCCACCCCCGGTGATCTTGCAGACAGCATTGCCTGTACCCTGCTGATGAGCTTTTTACACAAGCAGTCTGTTCTCGAAGAACAGGATGTAAAAAAACGCTTGCAGGTACTCAACTCCTGCATGAAGGATGAGATCCCTTTGCTTAAAGAGGATATTTTGGTACACACCAAGGTGCGCGCTGCGCTTGAAGAAAACCAAAAGGAATATTATTTAAAGGAGCAGCTCCGCGTCATCAAGGAAGAGCTTGGCATGGACGAGGAAGACGAGGAGACCAACGAATATCTGCAAAAGATCGCCCGTGCGGAGCTTCCTACCGAGGTTGAAGAAAAGCTGGTCAAGGAGGTCGGCAAGCTGACCAAGACCCCTTACGCCTCGGCTGAAGCATCGGTACTGCGCAGTTATCTTGATACCGTTCTGGAGATCCCCTTCAACCGTTCCTCCAAGGAGCGTGCGGACGTCAAGCTCACCGCTGAGATCCTTGACAAGGATCACTACGGAATGCAAAAGGTGAAGGAGCGTATTCTTGAATACGTTGCCGCCCGTCAGCTCAATCCCGATTTAAAAAGCCAGATCCTCTGTCTTGTCGGCCCTCCCGGTGTGGGTAAGACCTCCATCGCCGCCTCACTTGCAGAGTCCCTCGGCAGAAAATACGTACGCGTGTCACTGGGCGGTGTGAGAGACGAAGCGGATATCCGCGGTCACAGAAAGACCTACGTTGCCGCAATGCCCGGCAGAATCGTCAATGCACTGATTCAGGCGGGCGTGAACAATCCCCTCCTCCTTCTTGACGAGATCGATAAGATGGCAAGCGACGGCAGGGGCGATCCTTCCTCCGCAATGCTGGAGGTGCTTGACGGTGAGCAAAACAAAACCTTCCGTGACCACTTTGTGGAGCTTCCCATTGATCTTTCAAGTTGTCTGTTCGTGGCAACGGCAAACAGCTTAAACGGTGTTGCACCTGCTCTCATTGACAGAATGGAGATCATCGAGCTTGCCTCCTACACTGCCGAAGAAAAGGTTCAGATCGCCAAAAAGCATCTCATTCCCCGTCAGCGTAAGCGTCACGGCATCAGCGCAAAGCAATTGAAGATCGAAGACAGCGCCATCAACGCCATCATCCTCTCCTACACCCGCGAGGCGGGCGTAAGAAATCTGGAGCGCTCCATTGCATCCATCTGCCGTAAGGCGGCGCGTATCATCGTGGAGGAAGAAAAAGCAAGTCAGAGAGTCACTGCAAAGAATATCGAAAGCTATCTCGGTCACTTGAAGGTCATTCCCGAAAAGGTGTACGACGATCCTCAAAGAGGAGTGGTGAACGGTCTTGCGTGGACCGAATCGGGTGGGGAGCTTCTGAGAGTTGAGGCTGTTTCCATGCCCGGCAGCGGCAGGATCGAATGCACGGGAAACCTTGGCAATGTGATGAAGGAATCGGGACAGATCGCACTGTCTTGCATGCGTTCCTCTGCAAAGGAGCTGGGGCTTTCTGACAACTTTACAAAAGAGACCGACATCCACATCCATTTTCCCGAGGGTGCAACGCCCAAGGACGGTCCCTCTGCAGGATGTGCCATCTTTACTGCCCTTGTCAGCGAATTCACCGGCAGACCCGTCAGACAGGATATCGCCATGACGGGCGAGATCACCCTGCACGGCAGAGTTCTGCCCATCGGCGGACTTCGCGAGAAGGCAATGGCGGCGTATAAGGCGGGCGTGCGCACAGTACTGATCCCCGAGGACAACCGCAAGGATCTTGCCGACGTAGACAAGGCAGTACTTGAGGGCGTGCAGTTCATCTGCTGCAGTAGGGCATCCGACGTGATCAACGAGGCGCTTTTGCCCCAATAATCTCTTTTATCAAATGACAACGAAAGGAGTTTCACGATGCTGAAACCCAATTTGAATAACGTGACCCTGACCATGTCTGCCGGCTTCGTTTCGCAGTTTCCAAAGGATACTCTTCCTCAGGTCGCCTTTTCGGGCAGATCAAACGTGGGAAAGAGCAGTCTGATCAACCGCCTGCTTGGCAGAAAAAGCCTTGCCCGCGTTTCTTCCGCACCCGGAAAGACCATCACCGTAAACTTTTACAAGGTGGACGGCAAGTTTTATCTCGTTGACCTGCCGGGCTATGGCTATGCCCGCCGCTCTGCCGACGAGCAGAAAAAATGGTCGGGTCTGGTTGACGGCTATCTGGTGGGCGAGCATCAACCCGATCTTGTGATGCAGCTTATCGATATGAAAACAGGTCCCACAACCGATGACAATATGATGCTCTCGTTCTTAAACGAAACGGGCATTCCCTACATCGTGGTAGCAACCAAGGCGGATAAATTAAACGTGACCGAATTCAATAAAATGAAGGAGGCCCTCCGAACCCATCCTCTCATCTCGGAGGAAGCGGAGATCATTCCCTTCTCTGCCTTGAAGCCCACGGCGGCTGAGGACATCCGCAAAAAGATCTTTACCATCCTTGACAAATAACTGTCAGGGAGAAAGGAAGCCATGCTTTTAAATCTTATTTCCTATCTGACCTCCGGCAACCAAACGTTGGTGATCTACGGTGTGGTCACTTTGCTTTTACGCATTCCCGCCATCCTGCTTGCCCTATCCGTCCACGAGGCGGCCCACGGCTGGATGGCAAACAAGCTGGGCGATCCTACTGCAAGAAGCCTTGGACGTATCACCATCAATCCCTTGAAGCATTTGAATCCCATCGGTGCGCTTTCCATGCTCCTTTTCGGTATCGGTTGGGCAAACCCCGTACCGATCAACACCCGCTATTTCAAAAAGCCCAAAAGAGATATGGCGCTTACCGCAGTAGCCGGTCCCATTTCCAACCTTTTGCAGGGATTCATTGCTCTTGCCGTGATGATCATCACAACCAGGCTTTGCTTTGGCTCGCTTTCCGGCGCCAATTCTGATACTCTCTTCTTTTTCTACTTTGCCTCCTTGTTAGAAGGAAGCGTTCTTGAGCGGATCGTGTCGATCCTTCTGCTTTTGCTTTGGATCTATGCCACTCTCAACTTCTCTCTTGCTATTTTCAATCTGATTCCCGTCCCTCCCTTTGACGGCTCCCGTCTTGCCTTTATCTTCTTGCCCGATAAGGTTTATTTCGGACTGATGAAGTACGAGCGGTATACCATGTTCATTTTTATTGCTCTCTTCTATTTTTTCGGAAGCGCTCTTGACTTTGTATTTTCATTTATCATCGAGCTGTTCTTTTCCGGATTCATTTGGATTCTTGCACTATGAACGAAGTACAATCCTTAAATTTTAACGAACAAACGACCTTGGGCCCGCGCTATCACCTTGAGGTTTTTGAAGGTCCTCTTGATCTGCTGTTAAAGCTGATTGCCAGAAACAAGGTGGATATTATGGATATTCCCATTGCGCTGATCTTAGAGCAGTACATGGAATACGTAAGCGAGCTTGAAAAGACCGATTCCGAGGTGGCAGGCGAATTCATCGCCATGGCAGCAGAGCTGATGCTTATCAAAAGCAAGCTCCTCTTGCCCGGTGCGTCCGATCCTTCTGCGCCTGACCCAAGAGCAGAGCTGGTCGGTGCGCTGATGGACTACAAAAAAGCAAAGGAAGCAGCCGCTGAGTTGAATACACTTTATCAGATCTATAGCGGCAGAATGGCCAAGGAAAGCGAAGAGATCGACGTGGATAACAGTTACGTCGCCCCGCAGGAGCTTGACTTTCTGACCGCCGCATTCGAGCGCATCGAAAGAAAGAGAAAGTTGATGGATCTGGCAAAGACCGACGAGCCCGAAAAAAATCTGAAGACCATTGCCACGGCAAAGGTCACTCCCATTCACGAAATGGTCGTTTATATGCTTCGGTATATGATCGCAACGAAGAAACCCGTTTCCTTTGAAGAGCTGATGGAGCGTGCTCACACCCGCTCGGAGCTGGTGGCATCCTTCATTGCCCTGCTTCAGCTCATCCGCAAAGGACAGATTTCGATCATTTCCGACGACCCTGAAAATCCCTTATTGGAGATCAATTATGAGCGAGACAAATTTACAGCAGCAGACGCTTGATATCTTAAACGAAGATGAGCAGGGCCAGGCCCTTGAAGCCGTCCTTTTTGCCGCAGGATATCCGATGACCTATGAAAAGCTGGGCGAGACCTTTGGAAAAAGCGAAAAGGAAATGCGCATTTTCGTGGAACGCTTCGCCCGTGAATATAATGAGGGTTCACGGGGCATCCTTTTACTGGTGATGGAGGAAAGCTGTCAGCTTTGCTCCAAGGAGCAGTATAAGGACTATATCCGCACCGCAATGGGGATGCGTTCCTCGGGCAAGCTTTCAAATTCCTGCCTTGAGGTGCTTGCCATCGTTGCATACAGCCAGCCCGTGACCAAGGCCTATATCGAACAGGTACGCGGTGTTGATTGCTCCTGGGCGATCGGAATGCTTTGTGACAAGCAACTTATAGAATCCAAGGGACGTCTCGATGCTCCCGGCAAGCCCATTCTTTACGGCACGACCACCGAGTTTTTAAGGGTTTTTGGAATGTCTTCCTTGCAGGATCTTCCCCACTCGGACTCCGCCCTTGCCGTGCGCTTGGAGGTTCCTGAGCAAACAACGCTCATGGAACCCGCCTCTGATTAAGGAGTCTGCGACTTTTGAAAGCATTACCGCCAAGGAGGTGAACGGGTGAACGCTTTTCAAATTATATTGCTTCTGTTTGCGTCAGTCATCTTGCTTCTGCTCTTGATCCTCCTTCTGCCGGTGAAGCTTCATCTCTTTTTTGACGGCAAGCTGATCCTGCGCCTGAAAATTCTCTTCCTCAGCTTCCCCGTCTATCCCAAGAAGAAAAAGTGGAAAATGAAGGATCATCTTCCCGAATACCAAAAGAAGAAAAAAAGAAAGACATCGCAAAGGGCAACGCATCCTTCAAATGCAAAGGAAGAGGAAAAGGAATCCCCGCTTGAACGAATCGCTGCATTTTTTTCCTTTACACAGAATCTGCTTGAAAAAATCGTGCTTCCTCTATTGGAACGGTTGGGTAGATATCTCACCGTTGACATCTCTCGCCTTGAAATTACCGTCGGGTCGGATGATGCGGCAAAAACAGCCCTACTCTATGCCGCAGCGCTAAACGGAAGCTACGCCTTGCTTGCCTTTTTAGATGAACACACCGTTTTAAAGAAAAAACGAAACGCATCTCTTCAAATACTCTGCCGCTACGACCAAATCAAAACAACAGCCAAATGCGAGGTCGAATTCGGCATCTGTCTGCTCGGTGCACTTTGTACCGTCATGCCCGCACTGCTCACCTATTTAAACGAATACGCTAAAGAGGATCCACGATCCTGAAACAATCAAAGAAAGGATACCAAAAACTATGCCTAACAAACAAAGCGATCTGATCCGCACCGCCCTTGAAGGAGCAAAGGATATTATTGATTCCAACACCGTTTTGGGTGCTCCACTTTGTATGGAAAACGGTGTAACCATCATTCCCGTGAGCAAGGTCTCTGTAGGTCTTGCTTCAGGTGGACTTGACTATTTCGGAAAGAATCTCCCCGCAGGAAATGATCCTGAAAAGCTTTCCTCCTTCGGTGGCGGCGGTGGAACAGGCATCAGCGTCACCCCCATCGGATTCCTCGTGGTAAAAGCCAGCGGTACTGTGGAGCTGCTCACCGTTGATGCTGCTGCAAACAGACCCACCGCTGTAAGTATCATCGAATCTGTGATCGACGTGCTGGAGCGCTCTCCTGAGATCGTTGAAAAGCTGAGAGAAACCATCTCCTCCTTTAAGAAGAACGAGGAAGACTCGGTCAACGCACTTGACGAATAAGGCATAAATCCGCTCTGTTTTCCATAGGATATCAAAAAGATCTGCCATCGGAGTTGTATCCTATGAAAAAATTGCTTTCTGCCCTTCTTGTATGCACCCTTTTTTGCGGTGTACTTCCCTGCCATTCAGCCGCACAAGGTGAAAGGCCTTTGGTGGATGCTTCGGCTTTTACCTTGATTGAGCAAAGCGAAGGACGCACCATTCTGTCACAAAACGAAAAGGTGCGCCTGCCTATGGCCAGCACGACCAAGATCATGACTTGTATCGTCGTGCTTGAGCACTGCGACATCACAGAAGAAGTAACGGTTTTTGAGGAAGCAGTAGGCACGGAAGGCTCTTCGGCATATCTCAGAGTCAACGAGCGGCTGAGCGTGGAAGATCTTCTCTTTTGCCTTATGCTCCAATCAGCCAATGATGCCGCTGTTGCGCTTGCCATACACACGGCAGGAAGTATTGAGGATTTTGCTTATTTGATGAATGACAAGGCAAAGAGATTGGGGTTAAAAGACACCCACTTTACCAACCCACACGGATTGGATAACAGTGAGCATTACACTACAGCCTCTGATCTTGCTAAACTTACGTCCTATGCCCTGAACAATGCTCATTTTTCAAGAATTGTGTCCTCAAAAAGACATACAGTCGGCAAAGATGAGCATACCAGAACACTCACTAATCATAATAAGCTCCTCTTTTCATTGGACGGTTGCATAGGGGTGAAAACAGGGTATACGATCCGTTCCGGGCGATGCCTTGTCAGTGCTTGTACAATTGAGGACACCACCCTCGTTTGTGTTACTCTTCATTGCAAGAATGACTGGGAAACCCACAAACGATTGTTTGATTACGGATTCTCCTCGATTAAAAGGTTTTCTTATGAAGGCTTTCATGCCGAGTTGCCCGTTCTTGGAGGTAGCGGCACCGTGTTCGTGTCTTCAGATGCTTATTCTTTTATAGAGGATCCCGGATCTGCTGTTACTTTTGAACCGATCTGTCCCCATTTTCTTTGCGCACCAATTTATGCGGGAGATACCGTGGGATATTTGCTCGTAATGCTAAACGGCACTGCAATAGATTCCCTTACAATCACCGCCAGAGAAGATGCAATCCTTCCACCACCCAAAAGCTTCTTGGAACGGATGATCTGCGGTTTTCTCTCTATCTTTAAATAAAAAATTCAATCGAAAGGCGGCTCATCGAAGCCGAGGACGTACATATGGCTCAATTACGCATACAAAAATATATAGCAGACTGTGGACTCATGTCAAGACGTGCCGCAGAGGAGGCAATCTTGAAAGGTGAGATCACTGTAAACGATCAGCCCGCTGAGATCGGCATGAAGATCACTCCCGGAAGAGACGATGTACGATACAAGGGCAAAAAGGTATTGATGCCCCGAGGAGAACACGTCTATATTATGCTCAACAAACCGGCAGGATATGTGACCACCACCTCCGACGAAAAAGGGCGTCCCTGCGTAACAGATCTTTTAAAAGGTCTTGACAAGAGAGTGTATCCCATCGGACGGCTGGATATGGCATCTGAGGGATTGCTTTTACTGACCGATGACGGTGAACTTACCGAAAAGCTGACCCATCCCAGCCACGATATTCCCAAGATCTACAATGTAAAGGTGGAGGGAGAGATCACTGAGGAGCAATATAGGACCCTGCTTTCTCCTATGGTGATCGATGGATACAAGCTTCGACCGGTATATACGGAGGTCCTCTCCAGAGGGGAAGGCAGAACGCTTCTTCAGATGACCCTTTATGAGGGAAGAAACCGTCAGATACGCAAGATGTGTGAGCAGGTTGGACTGAAGGTCAGACATTTAAAGCGCATTGCTATTGGCAAACTCACCCTCGGCAGACTGCGCAGAGGTGAATGGCGCTATCTTTCTGCTGAACAAGTATCCTATTTGAAGGGCGTCAAATCCGATTATTAAGGAGAACACAGATGTTCAAGATCATTCCGATGCAAAACACAGAAGAACGCGAAGCTCTTTGCAGGCGATTGGGTGCCGAATTTCATCTCGGCGACATGGCGTATCGTGTGACCATTGAGGAGCAAGAAGCAGGTATCATCACCTTTTTTATCAAAGGAACTAAAGGATGCTTGAGACAGATCTGCTTTTATCCAAACATGCAAGACTTTGAGGTCATGTTTATCGGTGGAAGAGCCTGCATGAATTTTATGGACTCGGTAGGTGCAAGCGACGGCTATTTTGTTAATCCCGATCCACATAATGAACGCTTGACTCTTGCCCTCGGATATAGAAAGCAGGAAGACGGAAGCTATTATCTTAACACAGAAGGCTTTTTCATCGAGCATTGCAAAAACCATGACGAGCACCATTAAACACATATAAGGCACAGTTGGAAGAGATCGATACTGCAATATCAGTATCGATCTCTTTATCTTTTGAACTACCGCAGATTCTTGACTGTTTTTGTCGAATTTTCTTTTAAATTTCCTTACATTTTTTTCCAATTATTTTCGCCAGCCTATTGCATTATTTTCCATTTTATGGTATTATATCCTTGTCGAAGATCCATGGGATCATTACTACTGAAAAACGAGGTGTAGCATAATGGAACAAAGCTTAAAGATTCTGATCGCAGATGAAAAAAGCGATTTCAGAGAAAAAACAAAAAAAGAACTGGAGAAGCTGGGGTTTTCTCGCTTTGAGGAGGCGTCGACCGGTGCCGATGCTTTAAAGATCATAGAACGGTTTCATCCGGATGTGGTCCTCCTTGATGTATGGCTTGAGCGAATGGATTGTGTGCAGGTGATTCGTTCAGCCTTCAAGATGTCCTTCCACCCTGATGCCCCTCCTTCCTTCTTCGTCCTTTCCGAGTCACCAAATCCCAATATTTATGAAGAAGCCATTGAATCGGGTGCAGATTACTGCATGACCAAGCCTCTTGATTACGAGAATCTCTCCGATCGCATCATGCGTGTATACCGAAACAAGCTACGAAGCGGCGGCATGACCGTTACTGCCAAAAATAGAGGTGCAGATCTTGAAACACAAGTCACAAAGGTCATCCATCAGATCGGTGTGCCCGCCCACATCAAGGGGTATCAATATCTGCGCACAGCAATTTTGATGGCTATTTCCGACAAAGAGGTGATCAATGCCGTCACAAAGGTGCTGTACCCAACCGTGGCCAAACAGTATCAAACCACCTCCTCTCGCGTTGAACGGGCAATACGTCACGCTATAGAGGTCGCTTGGGATAGGGGCGATGTGGACGTTTTAAATTCATTTTTTGGATATACTGTCCAAAATGATAAAGGAAAACCGACCAACTCCGAGTTTATCGCAATGATTGCAGACAATCTGCGACTTTCAAACAAGCTTTCCTGATTCTTCACCAGCCAATGAACCAAGCTAAAAGTGACCTTCTTGAAATTCTTTCAAGAAGGTCACTTTTCTGTCATATCAAAGGTACAAGCCGAATAGAATGTACAAGCAGAAGGGGGGGAGCTCGATGAGTGATGCCTATGCTTTTCTTTTAAGTCATTTGCCGTCTGTGCTCTCCTATCTGATCAGCGACCACAAGGATCTTGAGGAACTGCGCATGAGCATCGGATCGGAAGTAGTTCTTGTATCCGCCTCAAAAAGGATCCGCTCACCGATCATTTGCACACAAGCACTTTTAGACGATACCGTTTCGCAGTTAACAGACTACTCCTTTTACAGTCACGAGGATACCGTCAAGGACGGCTATCTTTCGCTGCCGCACGGTATACGTGTTGGAATTTGCGGCCGTGCAATTTGTGAAAATGGTAAAATCTGCGCCATACGTAATCTCTCCTTTTTAAATATTCGCATCCCGCGGCAAGTCTGCGGAATGGCGCGCCCACTCTATGAGAAAATGAGAGAGCACTGCTTTTCCAAGGGCCTTCTTCTCTATTCCCTTCCCGGAGTGGGAAAAACCACCGCACTCAAGGATCTTGCCGCAACCCTCTCTCAAAATGGGCTTTCAATTGCAGTGATCGATCAACGCGGAGAGCTTTCTGCCGGGTTATTAAATCTTCACGCAGCCATATACCGATATTATCCAAAAAAAGAAGCCATCACTATGGCTATAAAAACAGCGACACCTCAGCTTCTGATCTTAGACGAGATCAGCGCAGAGGAGTGCTCTGCACTGTTGTCGGCGGCATCCGGGGGAATACCGGTGATTGCTACTGCCCACGGGAAAGATATTGTTGAGATCGTCAAACGACCCGGCTTTACCGAACTGTTTGAGCATGGATTGTTTCCCTTGACCGCAAGACTTGACAGAAGTGGTGATCGCATTTCCTATCACTTCTCTGCATATCCCTTTTTGAAAGGAGTGTAACTCCATGCTTCGCATAATTGGGCTTTGTATGCTTTCGGTTTCTTTTGCTGCGGGGGGATTTGTTATTGGAGAGCATATCAAAAAAAGACATTTGGATACGTTATATCTGCTATCGTTAATCAAGCATTTAAAAAGAGAAATCTGCTACGGAAGAAACACTTTGACTGTTTGTTATTCCCTTTATAAGGATGGGCGCAATCAAAGATGCACAAAGCTCCTTGCAGAACGCTCCTTTCAAAATGCTCTATCTCTGCTTCATCTTCCTTCATCACAAAAAGAACGCCTTTTGCTTTTTTTCACACTTCTTGGAAGCGAGGATCTTCAGACGGAGGAATCCAGATGCGAAAACACGATTCTTTTTCTTGAAGAGGAAGAACGTGAGCTGCGGCGTACGCTCAAGGATAGAATCAAGATCGCACAAACAGTGGGAATCTGCATCGGAGGCAGTTTACTTCTCCTGCTTCTTTGATCATGACCAAGAAAGGAAGGCGTAGTGCCTGCAGGTTGTTTATATGGAGATTGCTCTGCTTTTAAAGGTAGTGGGGATCGGATTGCTTGTTGCCGTTTCTAATCAGATTCTATCCAAAACAGGACGGGATGAGATTGCAACGTGGATCACTGTGGGAGGCATTGTGTTGGTGTTGATCCTGCTCATTGGTCAAATCGGTGCTCTATTTTCAAGCATCCGTTCCTTATTTGGCATATGAATGCCCTTGCGATATGCGGTATTGCGTTGCTCTGCTATGCTGCTTTGATGATCATCGGCAAAGATCAACCTGCCATCGGTGCACTCATCGCCCTCGGTGGAACAATTTGTCTTTTGGCACCCGCAGTACTTGCTTTAAGACTTCCCTTTTCTCACATACAAGAGTTGATTGAAAAGTACGATTTTATCGGTGTGGAACAACTTTTTAAAGCGTTTGGAATCGGATTTTGTTGTGACTTCACCAGTCATATCTGCAAAGATGCGGGATATCACTCTTTGGCTCATGCCCTTTCTTTTTGCTGCAAGATCTCCATCCTTCTTCTGTGCCTTCCTCTTTGGGAAGAGATCTTTTCATTCATAGGAGGACTGATTCCATGAGAAAAACACTCCTTTTGGCAGTGCTCCTGCTCGTCTTATCGATCCTTATGCCTTTAGAGTGCTCAGCTTTTGACGAGCAAAGTCAGCAAGAGGAGCAACGATTTCTTGAGCAGATCCCTGAGCAATTGACGGATTATTTTTTAGATGAACAGGGCAGATTGACCATTCCTAAACTCGAGCGCATGATCGGATTTTGCTATGAAGTGCTTATCTCGTCCTTAAAGCACACAAGCGTGCCTTTAAAAAGAATGCTTTCTTTGATCCTCTTGTCTTCTCTTTTCTCCTTGTTTGAATCAGCAACACAACAAGAAAACAGTAAAGGAGTGCTTCGTCTTTGCGTTCTGATCACCGGCTTTTTATCTGTCGGACAAGCGCTCACTGCGCTCTTTTCTTTAACTGAAGAGCATCTTGGACAGCTTTGTGGCTTTCTTTCCGGTATATTACCGATCTTAAACGGAGTACAGCTCTCAATGGGTGCAATTAACAGCGCTTCTGTTTCGGTAATCGCTCTGACCATGCTCCTTTCCTTGATCGGGGAGTTCACGGTAGGCGTGCTTTTACCGCTCCAGCAAATCACTTTTGCCTTTGACATCACCTCACTGCTCACAGCAAATTCCGGGCTTTCTTCCTTCGCCTCATCGATAAAAAAGCTGTTTCTTTTTTTGTTCGGTGGTGCGTCCTCCTTTCTTCTCGGGTGCTTTGCATTACAGAATGTTGTTGCTGCAAAAGCAGATTCTGCGGCACTTCGTGCCTTTCGCTTTACTGCGGGAGGTCTGGTTCCGATCGTCGGCTCTGCTCTCTCCGAATCCTCCAGAGTGCTTTTATCCGGCCTGGATCTTTTGCGCTCAACCGTAGGTGGCGTTGCCATTACGGTGATCCTTTTAACGCTCCTTCCCCCACTCTTTACGCTTTTAGTCACTGCTTTTTCCTTTTCCTGTGCCGCCTCATTATCCAAGGCCGTGGAAAACGATCTGCTTTCTTCCATATTTCTTTCTGCCACATCAGTCGCAAACAGTCTGATGGCCTTGGTCGTTCTTTGCGATCTGTCTGCCATCTTTGCCATTGCCATCTTTCTTTCACAAATCATACAGTAATACAGTTTATGAAAAACTATCTGCTATCCATGGTTTTTATATGTGCTCTTACCGGTGGGATCAACTTTCTCTCTTCGGGCTCCTGCTATGAAAAGCATCTGCGCTATCTTTCCATGCTTCTGACCTTGTTGGCACTGCTTGCTCCCCTCCCCAACCTTTTATCCTCGTTTGAGCAAGCCAAACCACCGGAGGAGCTCGTGGTTGAACCGGAATTGGTCTCTCGTTACGGTACGCTTTTGAAAGAACAGACCGAAAAACGCTTAAACGAGGAGATCACCGGAAGAATCAAAGATCAATGCGGTCTGAATAACACGGAATTTTCTGTTTCCTGCCATTTAATTCTTGACGAAAAAACCTCGTCTTTTTCAATTGGTGAGATCTCCTTGACCCTCCGCACCGCCAAGGCTGTGGCACACAGAGAAAGCATCAGAGCATTGATTGCCCCCATCAGTAAAAACTGCATCTTTAAAGAAGATCTTTGAAAACAAGGAGGATCTCATGAACGCTTCCACCAAGAAAAACCGTGCGCCCCTCATTCTTATTACCTGTGCAGCCATTGGTACGATCCTCCTTTTATATACCACCTTTTTTGGCAAGAACGCAAATTCTTCGTCAACAATTGAAGGTATGCGCACAAATGAGGAGGCCGCACTGGAAGCCTTTCTTGAGGAAAGCAAAGGAGTAGGCGAAGTGCACGTACGGCTGTGCATGGATGAAAGCGGAGCCGTCATAGGCGCTGCTGTCCTGTGCTCGGGAGGAGATGACCCCATCATTGAGGCACAGGTCGTCCGACTTCTTTCTGCCGCACTCGGTCTTCCTACAAACAAAATTCAAGTAAGCGCTTGCGGCTCCTGATAAAAAATGATCGGATCCACACATAATACCCTCTCTTAAAGAATATATTATATCAAACAAATCCTCAGGAGGAACAACCATGCAAATCACAAAATCAACCGAACATAAGGCGGAAAAGGGATTGGTCCCTTTTAAGGAAACGGTAAAGGAGATCCCTCAAAAGGTGGGGAAATTCTTTTCCGCCAACCAAAAAAGAACATTGATCGTAACAGCATCGGTTCTCGTTGTATGTGCCGCCGTTGCAATCAATTGGATGCTCTTCGGACCCGAAAGCAACGGCCTTGAAAACCCCGGTGGAAGCACCGATGTGAACGCTCCCGGCCAAACGAATGATCCTTCAGATACGCCCGTAGACAATCCCGGAAGCGACGAGGTTCCAAATAGCTTTTTCGCCATCGCAATTACCGACCGTCAAAGGGCAAGAGATGAGGCGCTGGAGGTCCTGCAAACCGTTGTAGACAGCGATCAGTCCAGCGGAGAAGAAAAAACGCAGGCGGCAGAAGCCATTGCCCGTATTGCCTCCAACATCGAAGCAGAAGCAAATATTGAAACACTGATCAAAAGTAAGGGCTTTGAACAGTGCGTTGCAGTCGTCAGCGATGACAATGTTTCTGTGATCATTGGAACCGATGATACGCTGATGGCAAATGAGTTGGCTCAGATCAAGGAGATCATTTATCTTCAAACGGGCGTTGATCCCACCGCAATGCGCATTACCGAAAAAATACTGGAAAACAACACCGAAAGTGCATCTTAAAGATGCCCCCGCACGGCATCATAATATTCATGGTCAAAAGGGCTGTCTTACAGGCAAAACGCATGGAGACACGCCCTTTCTTTGCATTTTGCCCATTGAAAAAAGCTATAGTCTGTGCTATAATAGGGTATCAAATCGCAAAGGAGCATCACAATGAGCAGTATTGTTTTAAAAGGGTACCGAGCAAAGGATATCGAATTTCGCGGTCACCTTTCACCGGGAGAAAAGGTTCAGCTGGACAATAAATACTCCTATAACGTACGTTATGGAAAGGATCAGATCTGCGTTGCAGAATTGAGTTGTCAGGTCTTTGACAAAAACGATCCCGAACACAAAAAGTTCTTCATTTCCGTCGTCGTGGAAGGGATCTTTAGTTACCCCTCCGATCTGACCAGAGAACAGATCCATGTACTATCCTATAAAGAACTTTTCCCTTATGCCAGAGTTCTTGCCTCCACCATCACCTCCTGTGCAGGCATTCCCCCCATCATCCTTCCTGCCGCTGATATTGAGAATCAAAGCATCTATCGCATCGATACAGGAAATATCAAGCCATGAAAAAAACCACATTATGCTATATTTTTTGCAAGGATGAGGTACTGCTCATTCATCGTATCAAGAAAAAGAACGATGTCAATGAAGGAAAATATATTGGTCTCGGCGGTCATTTTTTGGAGGGAGAAACCCCTTACGATTGCGTGAAGCGCGAGGTGTTCGAGGAGTGCGGCATTGCTCTCGACAACCCCGAATACAGAGGAATCGTCACCTTCCACAGTGACCTGTATCCCTCTGAAGAAATGCATCTCTTTACCGCAACTCTTGATCACATCCCTCCCCTGCCCGAATGCGACGAGGGTGAGCTTTGTATGATCTCAAGGAAAAAGATGCTCTCTCTGAAGCTTTGGGAAGGCGATCTGATCTTTCTCTCTCTCCTTTTTGAGAATGCGCCTTTTTTTGAGCTGACACTTTGGTATCAAGGAGATGCTCTTCAAAAAGCCTTGCTCAACGGAAAACCCTCCGAGCTTTTTGATCTTTTGGATGAAAACGGAGAAAAAAACGGCCAATTTAAGGAACGTTCTCTTGTGCATCTCCATGGAGACCGTCATGCAACCGTTCATATCTGGATCTATCGACAGATCGGAGATAAAATCGAACTTCTTCTTCAAAAGAGAGCGGACTCCAAGGATGCCTATCCCGGAATGCTTGACATTTCCTGTGCAGGACACCTGTCAAGAGGAGAAAGCTACGAGGATGCGGCAAAAAGAGAGCTTGAGGAAGAGTTGGGCTTGGGAGATCACTTTATAAACCTTCGCCCGATCGGCTTTTTTGACCGTTTCAGCAGAGCGTTTTTTTATGGAAAACCCTTTTTCGATAACGAACGCTCCATGCTCTATCTTCTCGACGGCAAGAATTGCTTCTTGCAGGATCCTCCCAACATTTTATCAAACGAGGAGCTGAGCGGTGTCTGCTGGATCGACCTTGAATTGCTGATTGCCGATCCAACACTTGACAAAACCTGCTGTGTGGTAAAAGAAGAATTGGATATGGTATGTACCGCACTTTACCAAAAGAAAAGCGTCCGACAATAGTCGGACGCTTTTTTAAAGCCATGTGTTTTCGGCAATACCCGAAAAGGCCACGCTCAAAGCTTTGTAAGTACTTCTTCGTTAAAGAAAGTCTCAACAGTTTCGGGAGAAACAGAGAAAAACTTATCATCAAGAGTTACGCAAACACCCTTCTGACAGTTGCCCATGCAGAACGTGCCTGCCAAGGTAACCTTATCGCCCACATTGTTGTCGGCAATCAGTTTTTTCAGCGCTTCAACCACTCTGTGCGATCCTTTGATATGGCAAGAACTACCAATACATACCGTAATTTTCATAGCGAACTCCTTAAAAATCATTGTGCACGGCTGATGCGCCGCTTCTTTGGCTACTATTGTACCACAAAATTTCAAAAGATTCAATAGAAATTTCAATAAAATACAATTTTTTGCCGATTTTCTTAGTCTAACTCAAAAGCATCTTCACTATATGGAATCAACTCTGCCCCAAGATTTGCAATTATGAAGGAATTGATCTTGTATTCCACATGTCCTTGAAAAGGGGTATATAACTCCTTGATGTAAAAATAGGAGTAGTCCTTTTCTTCCCGCACGGCATAAACATACTTTCTTCTGCCGTTTACGCTGTCAAAGGTCAATTGAGATAAGGATGGATCTACCTCGCATCGTATTTCGGAGGAATCCTCAGCCGAGCGCAAGGCTTCTATGATCTCCTCCCTTTTCATCGGAATTTTATAAACGAATTTGGTCAGACGATCGTTATGATTGACGATCTCCTTCGTTGTCGACATGTGCTCCTTGATGGCAATAATGGATGTGCCCCCTGCAATCAATATGCCCATGACGATCATAACGATCAATACGATTGCTTCTTCCATAGAAACACCTATCTTCTCTTCTTTTTCATCAAAAGCACAACAGTGACAATAACACCGGCACAAACCACTACAGCCAAAACGATACCCAAAACGATGGCCAAAACGATGCCCACAGTTCCCGCAGAGTTCTCTCCATTCTGATCTATTTCGTCATCCTTCTCTTCGCCTTTACTTGAAGGAATGCTTACCTCTCCATTATCGGAAGGCTCTTCAGTAGGCTCCAAGGTAGGAGTGGAGGGGGATGCCGATACCGATGCACCTTCCTCGCTTACAGGATCATCTTCGGAGGGCGTGGGAGGAGTTCTTCCCTCTTCAAAGCCATCGGTCTCGTAGGTGGCTGTGGTTTCCTTTCCGAACACGTCGGTCACGGTCAGCGTGCATCTATACTCCTTGCCGCTCAGATCGTCAAGGGAAACCGAGGTCACCTCGGGACGGGTACCCGACTTTGCGGCGATCTCCTTGCCCGATTCGTCGGTCACAACAACCTTATAAGAAAGCTGAGGAGTGCTGCTCTTGGTCATTTTCCAGCTGATCTTGTTGCCGTTACCCTTCAGTTCTTCGATTTCGGGAGTACCCAAAGTAGGAGTCTTATCCTGCTTCAGAGTTGCGGTCACTTTGATCTCATTGTCGGTATCCACCTCGGACTTTCCGTCTACCGCACCCCAAATGTAGGTCTTATCCTCCGAAACGCCCAGCGTTGCCTCACCGTGCGCCTTGGGGTTTCCGTCACTTCTTAAAGTGACTGTGGGAGAGCTCACCCATTCCTCACTTTCATGAGGCAGGAAATAAATGTTTCTGTAACGGAAGGAACGATAGCGTTCTCTATAGCTCTCTAAAAAGTTTTCAAGGAACTGACCGACGTCGCCCTTGATATAAGAATCCACAAGATAGGTGTTGTAGTAGGCAAAGAGCGTCCATTCCTCTGCCTCATAATCGTAAAACCATGTACCGATAAAGGTATAGCCGGTCTCTTCATCCTCCCAGCAATAAAGAAGCTCTCTGTACCACTGGTCATTTTGCCAGTTATAGGGCATTACGCAGGAGGTACCGCTTCCCTCGTTATCGTAAGTGGTAGTGGTTCCGTAAATAGCATCGGCATAGATATACTGAGGCTTATTCTCGGAATCCAAATATTCATATCTCCACATGGACATGATGCCCTTTTTGTCTTCGTTGTGATAGCACAGCTGTAGGCCTGCATAGGCTCCGCCACCCTTGAATCCTCTGTACTTGAATTTCTTTACGGTAGGAAGCGTTTCCATGCTCCAATTGGCGTTAGACCAATAGGTGGCAAGGGCTTCACTACTGTCGGAATAGAAATCGATCATGAATCCGTCGCTCTTATCCTTTGTTACGGCGGCATCACAGGTCATATAAAATCCATGAGTACCGTCAGCACTTGAAGTCATCGTTGCAACCGATGAAGAAAGCATCACGATGCTGAGTAATGTGCAGATAACTGCTCTGAAAATCTTGCGCTTCATAATATCGCCTCCGTGAAATTGTTTGTATATTCAATATACAATATCACTATACAACAACAAAGCGTTTTTGTCAAGTAAAAAAGAAAAAACGAATCCCCGTTTGTTACGAGGATCCGTCATGGCTTACATTTTTTATAGCCGTTCCTGCCGCCGCACGCAGGCAGGAACGGCTCTGATGTTTTATTCTGTTGTGTCAACGGAGGCACAGCCGCCACAGCAAGCACAATTGCCGGAGCATCCGCCCGAAGGCTGATTTTTTTCATGGCTTTTGTCAGAGCAATTACATCCGGAGGGACAGCCAATGCACTTCACGCCCTTCTTTTTGGCTCTGATCACGTAAAAAGCCGCAAGACCGACGATCAGCACCATCGCACCGATCAGAATATAGTCAGCAAATCCCATAAAATCACCTCAATTCCAACAAAAGTACTAATGAAAGTTCAGATACAAAATTACTTCAGTGTGTATTCCTTCTTCATCTTTCTGTCTGCTCTGATGACCAGGAATACCAGAAGAGCAACGATCAGCGCAGTGACGACCCAACCAACGATGGGCATCCAGATGGAGCCGTAGCTTGCACCGGTAAAGAGGGTGCCGAAGAAGAACACAAGGAAGCTAAGTACGTAGCCCACAGCCAACTGCAGACCGATACCGGCAAAGAGCCACTTCTTGCTCTTGATCTCGGAGTTCATCGCACCGATTGCCGCAAAGCAAGGGGGAGTGAACAGGTTGAACATCAGGTAGGCAAGAGCCGCTGCGGTGGAAATACCGAATGCCGCAACAACACCCTCAGCCGAGCCCTCGTTCATCACCAGCTCGTCCACATTGATCAGATTGGAGATACCAAAGCATACGGCAAGCGTACCGACCACGTTTTCTTTTGCAATGAAGCCGGTCACGGCTGCTGCTGCATGCTGCCACATTACCTTGCCGATAATCGGAGCGATCACGAATGCAAAGGGCATCGCAATAGTAGCAAGAATAGAGGTGTTCTCTGCACCCTCTTCCACAACCTTGAAGGACCATGTGAAGGTCTGCATGATCTGTACCGCAGTATTGCAAAGCAGAATGATGGTGCCTGCCTTCACGATGTACGACCAGCCGCGCTGGCACATCGACTTGAACGCTCTCCAAAGGCTGGGAAGCTTATATTCGGGCAGCTCCATAATGAAGAAGGATTTTCTGTGCTTGTAGCTTGTAAGCTTGTTGATAAGCAATGCGCAAAGTAGGATGATGACGATGCCCATAAAGTACATCAAGGGTCCAACCCAAGCGGCATCCTTAAAGAATGCACCTGCAAAAAGTGCAATAACGGGAAGCTTTGCACCGCAAGGCATAAAGGGCGCAAGCATTGCAGTGGCTCTGCGCTCTCTTTCATTGCGGATGGTACGGCAAGCCATAACGCCGGGGATGGCACAGCCGGTACCGATTACAAAGGGAATAACCGATTTGCCCGACAGACCCACCTTTTTGAAGATGGGGTCAAGCACCACCGAAACGCGCGCCATATAGCCGCAATCCTCAAGCAGAGCGATGAGGAAGTACATCACCATAACCAGAGGCAGGAAGCCGATAACGGCGATCACGCCACCGATCACACCGTCTACAAGCAGTGCCTGCAGAATGGGAGCAACTCCTGCGCCCTCAACAACTCCGCCGATCCATTCCTGACCCTTTTCAAGCAGTCCCACAAGAGCGTCTGCGATCCAAACACCGGGGCCCACCTGAGAGATCCAGAATACAAGGAACATCACCACAGCGAAGATCGGGATACCTACCCATTTGTTTGTTAAAACGGCATCGATCTTGTCCTGTGCATTCTTGTTCTTGGTAAGAATCTTTCTGCTTTCAACGTTCTTTACCACCTTGTTGACAAAGTCAAAACGCTTTCTGTCCGCTTCTTCAACCGCATTCTTATCGGTCAGGTCGATATCACCCTGAAGATAAGGTGCTTTTTGGGTAGTGCCTACCGCCTCAGCCGCGGCGGCTACAAGCTCAGCAAGCCCCTCACCCTTGGTGGAAATGGTCTTTACCACCGGACAGCCCAGAAGCTCAGACAGCTTCTTCTCGTCGATCTTGGTGTCCTTAGCCT
>JAGBIB010000042.1 GCA_017935195.1 Clostridia bacterium | reverse complement strand
GGCTTCCTTCAGACTCCGCCTCACAATGGACGCCCTTGCCCTTAGCTAACAGTTCCTACTGCCAAGTCTGTAGTGGACTTTCACCACCAAGTAATAACGCATGCCGAGCGCACTAAAAACAGCCGCTTCTCCTTTTGAGAGAAACGGCTGTGTTTTCAGATCACAGCTTTTTTTCGATCCGCTCCACCTTGGTGCAGGAGGAAAGGAAGGGAGAGAGGGTAAAAAGCGCACCCTGCAAAACCGGTGGGGTGGCGGCAGGCTCAAAGCGACAGGGAAGGCCGGTGATCAGCTTTCTTGCAATGATGTCGGGGCGAAGTCCCAGCGCACTGCAGGAGGGACCGCACATACCAAGGTCGGTGATGTATCCGCAGCCCTTTGGAAGGATCTGCGCATCTGCCGTGGGGACGTGGGTGTGGGTGCCGAAAAAGATCTGCACTCTGCCGTCAAAGTAGTGGGCTAGGGCAAGCTTTTCGCTGGTAGCTTCGGCGTGGAAGTCCACCGCCGCCGCATCATACTGCCCTTCCATATCCTTTAAGATCCTGTCAAGAGTCTCGAAGGGGCAGGAGGCGGGCAGATCGGTGTCCACTCTGCCAATGAGGTTGACCACCAGCAGATTGACGCCGTTTACGGGCAGGACGGTGTAACCCTTTCCGGGGCAGGAGCCGTGAAGATTTGCCGGGCGCAAAAGATCGTTTCGGTCGTCCAGCATCCCGTAAAGGCTTTTCTGCCGAAAGGAGTGGTTGCCCCCCGTGATCACGTCGGCACCTGCGGCGAGCAACGCCTCGGCATCTGCGGCAGACAGTCCGTTTCCCTGCCCCATGGAGGCATTTTCACCGTTGACGATCACGGCATCGGCAGAAAACTCTTTTTTTAAGAGGTGCAGGTTCTTGCAAAGAGCGTCAAGACCGCTTTGCGCCACCACATCACCAAAGCACAAAATTTTCATATCGTTCCTTTCAGATAGAAGAAGGGCGATCGGGATGGCTCCCGATCGCCCAAAACGCATCGTTACCAAAATAATATAATGGATCTATAACACTCCGCCAAAGCGAAGAGAGTATTCAAAGAAGCTCTATATTATTCTATATCAAGCCGCATGGCGGCAGTCGGTTATTTTGCGTATTCGGATGCCCGGCTCTCTCTGATCAGGTTGACCTTGATCTGACCGGGATACTTCAATTCGCCCTCGATCTTCTTTGCAATGTCGCGGGCAAGCAGTGCCATGGACTGGTCGTTGACCTGCTCGGGCTTGACCATCACGCGCACCTCGCGTCCTGCCTGAATAGCGTATGCCTTTTCGACCCCGCCGAAGCTCGACGCAATCTCCTCAAGCTTCTGCAGACGCTTGATGAAGTTTTCAATGTCCTCTCTTCGTGCCCCCGGTCTTGCCGCCGAGATGGCGTCTGCCGCCTGCACGATGAGTGCGGTAATAGTGCGGGGCTCCACGTCGCCGTGATGGGCTTCAATTGCGTGGATCACGTCCGCCTTTTCCTTGTACTTCTTGGCGATGTCCACGCCGATCTGTACGTGAGATCCTTCGATCTCCTGCGTCATTGCTTTACCGATGTCATGAAGCAGTCCCGCACGTCTTGCAAGGGTACCGTCCACACCTAACTCGTCTGCAATGATTCCCGCAATGTAAGAGACCTCCACCGAGTGGTTTAAGACATTCTGTCCGTAGCTGGTACGGTACATCAAACGTCCGAGGATCTTTACAAGCTCGTTGTTGAGGCCGTGAATGCCCGTTTCAAAGACGGCCTTTTCGCCTGCCTGCTTGATGCGGGTCTCCACTTCCTTTTTGCATTTTTCCACCGTTTCTTCAATTCTGGTGGGATGGATGCGTCCATCTGCGATCAGCTTCTCAAGGGTCAGCCTTGCCACCTCGCGGCGGATGGGGTCAAAGCTGGAAAGGGTGATCGCCTCGGGGGTATCGTCGATGATCAGGTCTACACCGGTAGCCGTCTCCACAGCTCTGATGTTTCTGCCTTCTCTGCCGATGATGCGTCCCTTCATATCGTCGTTGGGCAGGGCAACCACGGAAACGGTTGCTTCAGCCACCTGCTCGGAAGCCACTCTGGAAATGGCAAGAGAAATGATGTTCTTTGCCTTCTCATCAGCATCTTCCTTTAACTGTGCTTCGATCTCTGTCAGCTTCTGCGCTGCTTCAAAGCGGGCTTCCTCCTCCACCTGAGCGATGAGCAGATTCTTTGCGGCCTCTGCAGTCAGACCCGAAAGCTCCTCAAGCTTTTCGATCTGCTGTGCCTTCACCTGCTCCACCTCAGCGGCCTTGTCCTCGTAGTCCTTGATCTTGGCGTTGAGCTGCGTTTCCTTCTTTTCAAGCTGATCCAGCTTTCTGTCCAGCGTTTCTTCTCTGGCCACGCATCTTCTCTCCAAACGGGACACCTCGTTGCGCCGTTCCTTCAGCTCTTTTTCGGACTCGTTCTTGTTTCTCAGGATCTCTTCCTTTGCCTCAATAAGCGCTTCCTTCTTTCGCTGCTCAGCGGTACGTGTTCCCTCCTCGAGGATCCGTTTTGCTTCCTGCTCTGCAGAGCCGATCTCTGCCTCGGCAACCTTTTTGCGGTACTGGATACCTGCAAAAATGCCGATTACGGAAAAGAGCAGTGCGCAAACGACACCGACGATGATCGTTACATAAATGGGCAACATAATTTGCACCTCCTTTTCGTTGTTATTCAATTTTCAAAGTTCAGGATCCGAGGAAAAATACATTCCCCCGCATCTTATCTTATTGTAAACAAAAAATGTCGTTCTGTCAAGAGGGAAAAGACTGTTTCTCTAAAAAAAGTGAAAATTTTTAACATCACGGCACAAAAAACACGCACTCATTCTTCTTTTACGTCATAATTTGTTCAAAAATATGTCTCTCGAAAAGTGCCTTCCCTTTTTCAAATGCACAAAGCGGCATTTGCAGAACACCCTCGGTTTTCTGCAAATGCCGCGTTATGATCATTGTGCCAAACGTCCCACCAGCTGCGGAATGACCTGCTCAAAGTGAACACCGTAATAGTGCTCGCCCTTGTCTTCAAGGGTAAGGCGGATCGCTTCTCTTGTGAAGTCGGCGGCAATGGCGGAGGCCTGCTCAAGGCTCTTTCCTGCCATCAAGCCCCCCACCACGCAGGAGGAGAAGATATCTCCGGTGCCGTGGTATTTTGCGGGTACCTTTTGGTTGAAATACTCGAAATATTCGTTCTTTTCGCTATCGTATCCCACCACGCCCAGCTTGTCATCCTCAAAGCCCACGCCGGTCAGCAGCGCCTTTTTTGCGCCCAGCTCGGTCATTTTCTTTAAGACCTCGTAAACGAAGTCTCTTGAAGGCTCTTCGGTATAGGGCAGATCCAGCATAAAGCAGGCTTCGGTCAGGTTGGGCATCACGATGTCGGCTTTGGCGCAAAGCTTTGCCATTTCCTTTGCAAAGGCAGCGTCAAAGGCGGGATAGAGCTTGCCGTTATCGCCCATTGCGGGGTCCACCACCTTCAGACAGCTTTTACCGAAGCGCTCGAAGAAGGCGATCATCTGACCGATCTGAGGAGCGCTTGCAAGATAGCCCGTGTAGATGGCGTCAAAGGTGAAGCCCTCCTTTGCCCAATGATCGGCAATCGGGTCGATCTGGTCGGACAGGTCCTTGCAGGTAAAGCCGCTAAACATGGTATGGGTAGACAGCACGGCTGTGGGCAGGATGACTGCCTCGGTGCCCATTGCCGAGATGATGGGCAGGGCAACGGTCAGCGAGCATTTGCCAAGGCAGGAGATGTCCTGCACGGTTACGATTCTTTTCATAAAGAGAACTCCTTTCTCTTGTGGGGCGGTCTTTTTTTCTACGTCTCTATTATACTCGATTTTGACCTTGTTGCAATGTTCAAAATGATATATTTTGACAAGGTCAGTTTTGTGTATTTGTTAAAAATTTTCAAGAGGTCTTGAAAAAAACGAAAAACGTGCTATACTATGAGGTAAGCAATTTTGCAAAAGGATATAAGGCGAAAAAGAACGAAACGAGCCATGGAAAGAAGGAATGATAAAATGGTAAAGATCGATATATTCTCCGGATTTTTGGGAGCAGGCAAGACGACCCTGATCAAAAAGCTGATCAAGGAGGCGTACGCAGGCGAAAAGCTGGTGCTGGTTGAAAACGAGTTCGGCGAGATCGGCGTGGACGGCGCCTTTATGAAGGAGGCGGGCATCACGGTAAACGAGCTGAATTCGGGATGCATCTGTTGCTCTTTGGTGGGCGATTTCTCGGCGGCACTGAAGAAGGTCATCACCGAATACGCGCCCGACCGCATCCTCATCGAGCCCTCGGGCGTGGGCAAGCTTTCGGAGGTCATCACCGCTGTGCAAAGCGTTGAGGGCGAGGACATTCTGTTAAACACCTTCACCACCGTGGTGGACGCCACCAAGGCGAAGATGTATAT
>JAGBIB010000041.1 GCA_017935195.1 Clostridia bacterium | reverse complement strand
GTCGTTGGTAATAAGGGGTGCGCCGTACTTCTTGTCAAGCACCACGTTTCTGCCCTTGGGGCCGAGGGTCACCTTTACGGTGTCTGCCAGCTTATCAATACCTGCAAGCAGCTTTGCTCTTGCCTCGCTGCCGTATGCAATTTCCTTTGCCATGATTCAATACCTCCGTTAACTCTTATTCAACGATCGCCAGGATCTCGTCCTGCTTCACGATCAGATATTCTTCGCCGTCCAGCTTTACGGTGCTGCCCGCATACTGTGCGGTGATCACCTTGTCACCAACCTTCACGGTCATCGCAACGGTCTTTCCCTCAACCACTGCGCCGGGGCCTACTGCAACGACCTTTGCCACCTGAGGCTTTTCCTTGCTGGCACCGGAGAGAATGATGCCGCTCTTGGTGGTCTCTTCCATTTCGGTCATCTGTAAAACCACACGGTCAAAAAGGGGTTTTAAAGTCATAATTCAATCCTCCTGAATTTATAATCAATTACGATCTTTTTCGATTGATTTTAGCACTCTTTTTGTTTGAGTGCTAAAAACTATGTATATTATAGCACACATTTTCAAATTTTCAAGTCTTTTTTTGGAAATTAACAGGTTGTTCACATATTTTTTTAATAGCGGAGTGCTAATTTTTCTCCTCACTTCTCTTTTTTACGCATCGTTCATATAAATAAAAAGCCGCCCCTTCAAAAAGTGCCGCAAAGACAGCCGCACACCACCAATCCTCGGGCGAGATTACACATGGGAGCGCTCATGGCTCATCTCAACACTCTGCTTTCAGGCATCCTTTTGCCCGCACTTCTCATCATAAGCGCACTTTTCTTCCTGATCTATCTGAAGGGAGCCCCTCTTTTACGCCTTTTTTCCAATCTGCGTCTCTTAAAGCACCAAAGCGTGCGAGGCGAATCGCCTATGCGCGCTGTAGCTCTGGCTCTTGCCGGAACGCTGGGAGTGGGCAACCTGGTGGGCGTTGCCGCAGCACTCCTTGAAGGAGGAGCCGGCGTTCTTTTTTGGATGTGGCTCTCCTGTTTTGCCTCTATGGTGATGAAATTCACCGAGATCAAGCTGGGCATGGCTTATAGGCAAGTCACAAAGCAGGGAAACTTTCAAGGCGGTGCCATGTTTTATATGTCCAAAAAAGCGGGGCGGATCTTTGCCCTGCTCTGCCTGCTCTGCTCACTCACCGTGGGCTGTGCCATGCAATCCTCTGCCTTTGCAGGTGCGATCCTCGGCAAAACAGCGTGCGGCTTTCCCGGGCTTCTTGCGGGCGCACTCCTCCTTCTGCCCTTGGCCGCCGCCCTTTATAAGGGAAAAAGCCGCCTCTTTGATTTGACGGCCCTGATCGTTCCGCTGATGTCCGCTCTCTATATTTTTCTTTGCATGATTCTGCTGATCCATCACCGCACGGCTCTGCCTCAAGCACTTTTTTCTGTTTTCAAAAATGCCTTTTACCCCAAAAGCGCTCTGCTTGGCGGAGGGGTAAGTATTTTTACCGTACTCCGCCTGGGTATTGTACGGGGGATCCTTTCAAATGAGGCGGGATGCGGCACAGCACCCATGGCTCACGGCACGTCCGGAGCCGAAAGCAGTGACGGACAGGGGGCACTGGGCATGGTGGAGGTGGCCTTTGATACCCTGCTTCTCTGCTCGCTGACAGGTCTTTGTTTGCTGGTCTGCCCCTCCTCCTTAGAGGAAACGAGCGGTATATCTGCCCTGATTCATGCCTTTTCCTCGGTGTTCGGCGGCCTTGCCAAGCCTCTTCTTTCCCTTTCGATCTATTTCTTTGCCATTGCAACTCTGCTCTGTTGGGCCTTTTACGGCAGACAGTGTCTTTCCTTCCTTTTCCCAAAGAAAAAAAGCGATCGCATTTTCGATCTTCTTTTCTGCCTTACCGCATTTTTGGCCCCCTTGCTTGCCGAGGATGCTATTTTGTCATTTGCCGATCCGATCATCACCCTGATGACCATTCTCAACCTCTATTTTCTTTTTAAGCACAGAAAAGATCTCCGATCATCCAAGCCCCACAAGACAAAGGACTGATCCAAACCGCTCCACTCCAAAACTGCTCTCTCAAAGCACCTAATTTCCCACAAAAAAAGATCCCATGCCGAAGCATGGAATCTTTTTTATTGCTAATTAGTTAGCCTTCAGGTCGTTGATGAGGCCCAGAGCTACAGCGTCGTCATAGAACTTCTGAGAGGAGTTGCTCCAGTCGACCATCTCGTCTCTCCAGATAACCTGCTTGCCTTCGGAGTTCAGGACCACGAAGATGATGTGGTAGGTCTGGGTAGAACCGTCTTCAGCCAGAGAGAACTCTGCACCGTAGTCGATCATGTTGAATCTGTACAGGTAGTTGTCATTGTATACGATAGCGTCCCAAGGCTCGCCGTCGAAGGTCTTGTAATCCTCGGTGCTTTCAGCAGGTCTGTAGAATACTTTCCAGGTGTACTCGTACTCTTCGGTACCGATGTTGGAGTAACCGTCGAACTCAACAGAGCTGATGTAGAAGCAAACGTGCAGGTGAGAGTTGTCAGCCTTCTGATGATCAGTGTAGGGCCAGATCTCCCAAGGAGAAGGATCCCAATCCGGGGAATCCTGCACGTACTTGATGCCGCCGTACAGACCGCCGGTCCAAGCCATCTCATAGGTAGTACCCATGTCTTCGTATACCAGCCACTCCAGCCACTCGGTGGAGTACTTCTCTGCGGGCTCGCCGCCATTGTCTTTAGAGGGCTCTTCGGAAGGCTCTTCGGAAGGCTCTACGGGAGAAGAGGGCTCTACGGGAGTAGAGGGCTCTGCGGGAGTAGAGGGCTCTACGGGAGTAGAGGGCTCTACGGGAGTGGAAGCCTCGTCAGAGGACTCGTCGCCCTTTGCGGGGCTGGATACGGGTGCCTTGTTTTCGGTAGTCTTAGCACCGTCGTCGGAGCAAGCTACCAGCATGGTGCTGGTCAGAGCGAGAACTGCAACCAGAACCAGAGCAAGAATGCGTTTGGTCATTTTTGTTTCCTCCAAAAATATGAATTTGTGTGTACGTTATGTACCGATATTATGATACCACAGAGAAACCGATTTGTCAATACCTTTTTTCTCTTCCTTTCCAACACTTTTGTAACGCAAATTTGAATAAATTTCTTTTTTTCGCACATTTATATCCACAAGTTCTTTTTTTGTTCTCTATTTCCTTTTTTTGGTTCTGCCGTACACACTCACCTTCAGTATATCCGAAAATTCACGAATTGTTCCTTCCACGCGGCAACATACTCTTCTTTCCATAGGATCTCAACAAATTCTCTGCCGTGCGTCATCTTTCGCCCCGTGAAAAAGAATACGCTCCTTTTTCAATCAAAAAGGACGACTTCAAGCCGTGTTGAAGCCGTCCTTTCAAGCTCGACGGATGGGTCGAAGGGTCTTCTGCCCTTTCAAGATCCATTATTTTCAGGTCATTCTCTCCTGAGGCGTGCATAGGATGCCATCAGATTTTTCACACCAACGGTGTCAAAATTGATCTGATAAAGCACGTCTGCCCCCATCGGATTCACCGCCAGAATGGTGCCGCCTCCGAAATTGGCGTGCAGCACACGGTCTCCCACCGCAAAGCGTTCGCCCTGCGCAGCCGATCTGACGGTGGGTGCGGGAGTGGCTCCCCTGCCCAGCACGTGGCTACGTGCCGAATTCATCATCTCTTCCTTGCGGTTAGCAATGGCACGGGCGCGGTTGAAGCCCTGCTCGGTTTCGTTGGAGATCAGCTCCTCGGGGATCTCCTTGGCAAAACGGGACAGATGATTATACTGCGTGTGTCCAAAGAGCATTCTTTCCCTTGCATGGGTGATGAACACCTTTTCCTTGGCACGGGTCAGGGCAACGTACGCAAGCCTTCTTTCCTCCTCCAACTCCTTTGGAGAGGAGATGGCGTTCATGCCGGGGAAGATGCCATCCTCCATACCGGGCAAGAAGACCACGGGAAATTCCAAACCCTTTGCCGAATGGACGGTCATCAACACCACCGCATCGGCATTTTCATCGTATTTATCAATATCGTTGATCAGCGCCACCTCTTCAAGGAAGCCGTTTAAGGTTGCCTCCCCATTCTTTTCGGCATACTCCACCGCATTGGAGACCAGCTCTCGCACGTTTTCAAGACGGTCGATCTCTCCAATGCCCTCGGAAAGAAGCATTGCCATATAGCCGCTGTCCTCGATGGTGCGCTCAAACAGCACGTTCAGAGGTTGCTCTCTTGCGATCTGCTGCAGAGACCGGATCAACAAGCAGAAGGCGCCCAGCTTTGCGGCGGCCTTGGCCAGTGCGGGATAGCTTTCCGCCTTTTCCATGACCTCAAACATGGAGCATTTTTCCACCCTTGCAATATCCTCCACTGCCGAAACGGTGGACGCACCGATCTTCCGCTTTGGCTCGTTGATGATCCTTTGCAGGCGCAGATCGTCTCCCGTATTGTTGATCACGCAAAGGTATGCGATCACATCCTTGACCTCCTTGCGCTCGTAAAAGCGGGTACCACCAAGGATCCTATAGGGCAGACCGCTGCGTGCAAAGGCATTTTCAAGGGCGTTGGATTGGGCGTTCATCCGATAAAGCACCGCAAAATCCGAATATTTTCTGGGGCCGCTTTGTCCTGTCTGTGCGCTGATCTTGTTGACGATGTAGCGCGCCTCGTCGTTTTGGTTTTCCAACCGCTTCAAGGTGAGCAGATCGCCCTTTCCCTTTTCGCACCACAGTTTTTTCTCATGTCTGCCCTGATTGTTGCCGATCACGGCATTGGCGGCATCAAGAATGGTGGCAGTGGAGCGGTAGTTCTGCTCTAATTTCACCACCCGTGCATTTTCAAAAACGGTATCAAATTGCAGGATATTTTCAATGGTGGCTCCTCTGAAGCGGTAGATCGACTGGTCGTCGTCTCCCACCACCATCAGATTGTGCTCGGCACTCGTGAGCAGCCTTGCCAGCTCAAACTGTGCCTTGTTGGTATCCTGATATTCGTCAATGCAGATGTAACGGAACTTTTTTTGGTAATATTCCCGCACGCCTTCGTCCTTTTGAAGCAATCTCACCGTCAGACGGATGATGTCGTCAAAATCCAGCGCATTGGATGCCCTCAGCTGCTCATCGTAAAGGCGGTAAACCTCGGCACATTTGCTGAGCATAAAGTCGTTTGCCGCACCCGCCAGCAGCTCCTCAGGCTCAAGGAGTCGATCCTTGGCGCGGCTGATCACGTTCATCACGTTTTTGGGCGAAAAGACCTTCTCGTCCAAATTCAAACGGTCCACGCAGGATGCAATGACCTTCTTGCTGTCATCGGTATCGTAGATGGTAAAATTGTTGCCGATCCCCAGCACGTCACCGTATCTTCGAAGGATCCGCACGCAAACGGAGTGAAAGGTTCCCGCCCAGATCTGCGAAGCGATCTCTTCTCCCAGCTTCAAAGCCAGACGACTCTTCATTTCGTTTGCCGCTTTGTTTGTAAAGGTGATCGCCAGCACCGCAAAGGGAGGGCAAGGTCTTACCGCATAGGGAGTCAAAAGAGAAACGATCTCTTCTTTTGAACGGGAAAGTCCCTGCTCCAAGCTTAGCACATCCTCTTCGGTCACGCTTTCGGGCAGACTTTCGTCCTCGTAAGCATTGCCGAAACGCACGATCTGAGCGATGCGCTCCACCAAAACGGTGGTCTTTCCGCTTCCCGCTCCGGCAAGCACCAACAGCGGACCGTTGACCGCTCTTGCCGCTTCCTTCTGCCGATCGTTAAACGATTCCTGAAGCTTTTCAAAAAGCGCCCGCTTCGCCTTTACAAAACGGACGCGCAATTCTTCGTTTCTCTCCATAATGCACCTCATGTCATGCCTCCAACGGAGGCACTTACGCCATTGTCTACCAAGTATATTTTATCACAAAAACGACAAAAAATCAAGATTATTTTATAAAAAGGTAAAAATTTGGAGAAGATATGAACAAAACAATGATTTGTCACAAAAAATTATATATTTCTTCATTGACTTTTCGATAGAAAAAACGTACTATATACTTATCATAAAGTGTATATGTGTGTGAATTCGATCGCTTGTCTCCATCATACGGAGAAGCGAAAGGAGGTATTATGAAAAAATCCATCGCACTGCTTTTGGCAGTCCTTTTACTGTGCGGTCTGTTGCTGGCATCCTGTTCCAATAAGAAGACCACCGATGACAGTACCCTTCCCTCCCCCGCCCCTTCAAATGATTCTGCGGCGACGGAAGAGCAAAGCCTTTCAAAAGAGAACCCGAGTCTGCCTGCAGACTCCTCAAAGGACGAGAGTTCTCTCCTTCCGCCCACCAGCGGAACGGACGATCCTTCGGCAGAGCCCACTCCGCCCCCGCCCTCGAAGCCTGACGTTCCTACCGAACCCGACGTTCCCACCGAGCCCGATGTCCCCACCGAGCCCGATGTCCCCACCGAGCCCGACGTTCCCACCGAATCCATCGAGCCCTCAGAACCCGAAAACAGAGTGATCAACGCATCGGGTCATGCCGCATCGGACACCGGCACGGCACTGAATCTCTGGCTTGATTGGAGTATCGAAACGCTGGAGGACGGCAGCTACAAGGTCAGCGCCGTGGCGTATCTTGATTCCTATAGTCTCTATTGCGGAAAGCGCACCAACTCCAACCGTCTGGTGATCGGAGAGACCCCCTTGGTATATTCCACCCCTGCCCTTTCCTATGGTGCAGATTCGGGCAGACACCACACAAAATTTGCAGAGCACGCCGTGATCTACGGGGCAGACGAGCTGCCCGCCATGCTGACCCTCAGCGCCGATTGGTTTTTCAACGGCACCTATTCGGGTATCGGCATCTCTACCATCACGGTTGAGACCACCATCGACACCACTGCTCTGTAAACCGCATCTTTTATAGCACATACGGAGCAGTCCGAGCGGGTTTTCCATTCGGATCCGCTCCGTATTCTCTTTTTTCAGAAAGGACGCCCTCCCGGGCAAAGGATCTATGGAAAAAAAATACTCTGTTCTCGGCATGAGCTGTGCTGCCTGCTCTGCAGCGGTGGAGCGTGCCCTTTTATCTCTTGACGAGGTCTTGAGTGCCGAGGTGAATCTGCTTGCAAATACCGTTACGGTCACTCTACCCGACACCCCCATTGACGAGGAGCCGCTCTTCAGTGCGGTAAAGAAGGCAGGCTACACCCTGCTTCCCTATGCCCCGCCGAAAAAAAACGAGAGCAAAAAACCCTCCTTCCTTGCCGTGAGAGTGGTGCTTTCGGTGATCTTTATGATCGCCCTCTTTTATATCGCCATGGGTGGGATGCTGGGTCTGCCCATCCCCCACGCCATTGCCATGGGCAAGGTAAATACCCTTTTGCAGATGATCCTGCTTCTGCCCATCCTCATTCTCAATTTCAGTTATTTTACCAAGGGCTTTGCCAACCTCTTCCGCGGACACCCCAATATGGATTCACTCATCGCTCTGGGCACTACCGCCTCTCTTGGATATTCCCTCTATAACGCCTACGGCATCCTGTTCGAGGGGCAATCTCTCGCCCTGTATTTCGACGGTGCGGGCATGATCCTTGCGCTGATCACCGTGGGAAAATATATGGAGGCGCGTTCCAAAAAGCAGACGGGCAAGGCCATCGGAGAGCTGCTCTCCCTCACCCCCGAGGAAGCCACCGTTTTGAAAAACGGTGTCCCCACCTTGATCCCCACCTCCGCCCTGCAGGCAGGTGACCTGATATTGGTGCGCCCCGGCGGACGCATTCCCGCCGACGGAACCATCAAAAGAGGCAAAAGCTGTATCGACGAGTCGGCAATGACCGGCGAAAGCATCCCAAAGGATGTGGAGGAGGGAGACCCCGTCAGGGCGGGCACCATGAATTTAACCGGTGTAATTGAGTTTACCGCTGAAAGAGTGGCGGGCGACACCACCCTTTCAAGAATGATCGAGCTGGTCGAAGAGGCCTCCGCAGGAAAAGCCCCCGTTGGAAGACTTGCCGACAAGGTATCGGGCATCTTCGTGCCCACCGTGATGACCATTGCTTTGGTCACCGCCGCCATCTGGCTGTTCATCACCAAGAATTTTGAAAGGGCACTGCAGGTGGGCGTATCGGTGCTGGTCATCGCCTGTCCCTGCTCGCTGGGTCTTGCAACCCCCGCCGCCATCATGGCAGGCACGGGCAAGGGTGCCAAAAAGGGCGTGCTTTTCCGCTCTGCCGCCGCCCTTGAAAACTGCGGCAAGGTGGACACCGTGGTCTTTGACAAAACGGGCACTCTGACCAAGGGACAGCCCCGCGCCACCGATCTTCTTCCCTTATCGGGTACCAAAGAACAGCTTCTTTTGATCGCCGCCTCCTTAGAGCAGGGATCGGAGCATCCCATCGCCAAGGCGATCACCCTGCGTGCCGCAGAGGAGGGACTGAACCTTCTTTCCTGCAACGACTTCTCCGCCCTGCCCGGAAAGGGCGTAAAGGGTGTCGTCAATGGCAAAAGCTACGAGGCACTTTCCCTGCGTCAGCTTGAAAGCGCCTACCCCCTCTTGACCGTTCCCACCCACCTGAAGGTCAATTTAAAGGGCAAGACCGCCGTCTTTCTTTTAGAGGACGGCATCCTCCTCGGTGCCATCGGGCTTTTGGACGAGGCAAAGGAGGACAGCGCTCACGCCATTGCCCTTTTAAAGAAGAAGGGCTTACACTGCGTGATGCTCTCGGGCGACCGCAAGGAAACGGCAGAGCTGGTTGCCGGAGAAATGGGCATTGACGAGGTCATTGCCGAGGTTCTGCCCGAGGAAAAGGAGCAAAAGATCGCTGAGCTTGAAAAGAGCGGCAGAAGGGTGGCAATGGTGGGCGACGGCATCAACGATGCTCCTGCCCTTGCCAGAGCCTCCATGGGTATTGCCATGGGGTCGGGAACCGACGTGGCGGTGGAAAGTGCCGACGTGGTGCTGATGAAGAATTCGGTGGCAGGGGTATACGATGCCATCGCTCTGTCAAGACAGACCATGCGCATCATCAAGCAAAACCTCTTTTTCGCCTTCTGCTACAACAGCATCGGCATCACCCTTGCCGTCTGCGGCATCGCCAATCCCATGATCGGTGCGGCAGCGATGAGCCTTTCCTCCTTCTGCGTGGTGAGCAACGCCCTGCGCCTGCGCCACTTCAGAGGCAGAAAGGAAACGGCGGAGGAAAAACAGAGAGCGGCAGAGCTCAAGCGCCTGAAGGAAGGGCAAAATCAAGAAACAGATAGCTGTGAAGGCAGTTGTCCCATAAATCCCGAAAACCAAACCTCAAATGAACAAAAGGAGAAAGACCAAATGGAAAAGATCATTCATATCGAAGGCATGATGTGCAAAATGTGCGTTGCCCACGTGAAATCCGCCCTTGAAAAGGTGGAGGGCGTAGACAAGGTGGAGGTCAGCCTTGAAAAGAAGAGTGCCACCGTCAGCGGTACTGCCGATGTCAAGGCACTGACCGATGCGGTGACCGAGGGCGGCTACGAGGTCGTATCGGTAGAATAAGCATTCCAACCCGATAAAAAGAGGGGCTGTCCCGAGAGAAAATCTCGGGACAGCCCCTCTTTTGGAGAAACCGTTTTGTTAGGATGAATTTTGCTTAAGCAAGCGCACCAATGAGTGCTGCGGTAAAGTCCCTGCAGGTCGCATTCTCGGGCGTGCCGTCCACCACCACATCGCCCCGCGCTCTTAAGGCATCAAGGGCGGCGGCAAGGCGGTCGGCTTTTTCCTGCAGTCCCACGTGGGAGAGCATCATCACGGTCGCCCGCAGGATGCTTTCGGGGCTGGCATAGTCTCCCAGTCCCTCCTCGATCATACGGGGAGCCGAGCCGTGCACCGCCTCAAACATGGCGTAGCGGTCGCCCGTGTTGGCGCTGCCCGCCGTGCCCACGCCCCCCTGAAGCTGGGCGGCTTCGTCGGTGAGGATGTCACCGTAAAGGTTGGGCAGGAGGAAGACCTCAAAGTGACCCGCGATCTTCTCATTGACCAGATTGGCGGTCATGATATCGATATACCAATCCTCCACCGTAATATCGGGGTATTCAGCCGCAATCTCATGACAGATGGCGGAGAAATTGCCGTCTGTTTTTTTCATAATATTGGCCTTGGTCACGATGGCAACATTCTTTTTACCGTTCTTTTTTGCAAACTCAAAGGCGGCGCGGGCAATGCGCTCGGTGCCCGGCTTGGTGGTCACCTTGAAGTCCATGGCAAGCTTGCCGGGAATCTCGATACCGCGGCTTCCAAGCACATATTCGCCCTCGGTGTTTTCTCTGAAAAAGGTCCAGTCGATCCCTTTTTCGGGAATGGCCACCGGTCTGACGTTGGCGTAAAGATCCAGCGCCCGCCTTAGTGCCACGTTGGCACTCTCCACCGTACCGCCCTTGGGGGTGGTGGTGGGGCCCTTTAAGAAGACGTCGCATTTTTTGATGGCTTCAAGGGTGTCTTTGGGCAGGGTCTGACCTGTTGCAAGGCGGTTTTCGATGGTCAGTCCGCCGATCTTTTCAAGGCTGACCTTCCCTTCATCCAGCTCTTCCTTTAAAAGCACCTGCAGGATCTCCTCTGCGGCAGAAACGATGATGGGGCCGATGCCGTCACCCTCCACGATGCCGATTCGGATGCATTCCTTTTGCTTGCCCGAAAGTCCCTGCGCCTCCTCCATTGCCGCCACTCTTGAAAGCTGCTCTTCAAGCAGGGTGCGGAAGGAGGCAACGGCGCTTTCGATATATTCCTGTTGATTCATGATGAAACCATCCTTTATCAGTTGTCTCTGGTGTAAGGAAGAAGTCCGCCTGCAAGCAGGATCTTCTTCTGTCTTTCCGAATAGTCTGCCACAAGGGCGATCTCCTCGCCCTTTTCGGTGATCAGGGTCAGTTTGCCCTCGTCTATGCCTCTATGCAGGTCGGGCAGAGTCAGCCCTTCGCCAAGAGTCAGCTTGTCGTAGTCTGCGGGGTCGGCAAGGGTGAGGGGCAGGATGCCTGCATTGATGAGGTTTGCTCTGTGGATGCGGGAGAAGCTCTTGGTGATCACCGCGCGCACCCCGAGATAGAGGGGTACTAAGGCGGCGTGCTCACGGGAAGAGCCCTGACCGTAGTTCTGTCCGCCCACGATGATGCCGTTTTTCGTTGCCTTCGCCCTTTCTGCAAAGTCGGGATCCACCGCCCCGAAGCAGAATTTGGAAAGGAAGGGGATATTGGAGCGGTAGGGCAGGATCTTGGCACCTGCAGGCATAATGTGGTCGGTGGTGATGTCGTCGCCCACCTTCAAGACCACCTGCGCCGTCATCTCGTTTTCAAGAGCGGATCCCACCGGACACTTGCCGATGTTGGGTCCTCTTTCGATTTCCACATCCGCCGCTTGCTCGGGAGTGGCGGGCAGAAGAACGCCCCGATCGTCCACGCGGAAGCTTTCGGGCATGGTGATAACGGGCGCTTCACCCAGGGTGGTGGGATCGGTGATCTTGCCCGCCAGTGCGCAGGCAACTGCCGTTTCGGGGGAGGCTAAATAGACCTTGGCGTCTGCCGTGCCGCTTCTGCCCTCAAAATTGCGGTTGAAGGTTCTTACACTCACGCCACCGGAATTGGGGGAGAAGCCCATGCCGATGCAGGGCCCGCAAGCACATTCCAAAATTCTTGCGCCCGCCGCCACCATGTCATTCAGCGCCCCCGTTTCAATGAGCATGGACAGCACCTGACGGGAGCCGGGGGAGATGGAAAGGCTGACCCCGGGAGCGATGGTCTTGCCCTTCAAGAGAGCAGCGACCTTTAACATATCGTAAAGAGAAGAGTTGGTGCAGGAGCCGATGCACACCTGATTGACCGTCACATCGGAAAGACTTTCCACTGCCACCACTCTGTCGGGCATATGGGGACAGGCGATCAGCGGCTTCATTTCGTTTAAGTTGATCTTGATGATCTTGTCGTATACCGCATCCTCGTCCGAGCAAAGAGGGGCATACACCTCTCCTCTGCCCTGCGCCTTCAGGAAGGCTTCGGTTTTCTCATCGGATGGGAAGATGGAGGTGGTGGCGCCTAACTCGGCACCCATATTGGTGATGGTGGCTCGCTCGGGCACGGTCAAGTCCTTGATGCCCTCGCCGCCCCACTCGATGATGGCACCCACGCCCCCCTTGACGGTAAGCAGGCGCAGAGCCTCTAAAGCCAGATCCTTTGCGGTGACGAAGGGAGGCATCTTGCCTGTCAATTCGATTTTATACATTTTGGGCATGGTGATATGGTATGCCCCTCCGCCCATGGCAACCGCCACGTCAAGACCGCCCGCACCAATGGCGAGCATTCCGATGCCACCGCCCGTGGGGGTGTGGCTGTCCGAGCCGATCAGGGTCTTGCCGGGTACGCCGAAGCGCTCCAAATGCACCTGATGGCAGATGCCGTTGCCCGGGGTGGAG
>JAGBIB010000040.1 GCA_017935195.1 Clostridia bacterium | reverse complement strand
AGCTAATCAAGTAATGGTTAGCTTCCTACTCGATTGAACTCCGTCCTTTGGATAGAATAAATCCGCCTTCGGCGGATGAAATCCCGCTTTGCGGGGAGAGCGGACGGATTTGAGTTCATCCGAGTCTCTGACAAGGATTTCATCAGCGCAAGCTGATTTCATCCTTGCAGAGCAAGGCATTCATTTTGTTCCATTGCGTGAGCGGTGGTATTTTTCTTTATCTTGACACTCGTTCTGCTCCGTGGTATACTCATGATACCTGAAATTTTTCAAAAAAAGTAAAGCAAACGCCAACCTTTAAAAAAATTCTGCCACTATATAGTCAAACGGCGTCGGAGTACTAAAATGGATAAAACAAAAGTCGATGGGATCATTACCGAATACCTTGAAAAGATCTATGGTTTTGCCATCAAAAAATCCTTTTCCTACGAGGAGGCAGAGGAGCTTTCTGCCGAGATCGTGAAGGAATGTTACCTTTCGCTTCTGAAGAGCGAGGAGGTATACAATATAGAAGGATATATCTGGCGGATCAGCGAGCACGTCTATTCCAAATACGTTGCCGTCAAAAAACGGCACGAGGGGATATCTCTTGATAACGTGACGATATCCTACGAGGAGCGCTGGTTTTTTGAGGACGATTCGGCAGAAGAGCTTCTGAGATTGCGCCGCGAGGTGGCGTATCTTACCACTACCCGCCGAAGGATCGTTTATCTGTTTTATTACAAAAGCTGCTCGATTGCCTCGATTGCGAGGCAGTTGGGTATGCCCGCGGGCACCGTTAAGTGGCATTTAAACAAAGCAAGAAAAGAATTGAAGGAGGGCTTTCAAATGGAAAGAGCAATTGGAAAACTGGGCATTTCGCCCGTAAAGGCAACGAGCATGGGCCATAGCGGTCACACGGGAAAAATGGCAGGCCCCGAAACCTTTTTGGCAGACAAATTAGATTTAAATATCGTATACAGCGTCTATCATAAGCCGAGAACCACCGAAGAAATCGCAGAGGAACTGGGGGTAACGCCGGTATTTATTGAGGACAAGATCGCCAGCCTTGAGGCAAACGGGTATCTTGTGAAAACGGCAGGAGATCGTTTTACCACCTACGTCTACTTTCAACCCGAATACCGATCTCTTGAACAGGAAGAGCAGCGGACAAAAATGCAGCTTAAAGCGGCAGAGCTTTTGCTTGAAGAGTATGTTCCCACAGTGCGTGCGGCTATTGCGGATTTCAAGGATGCGTATATTCCTTCGGGAAACAGAGAACTTTTGCAGGCAGCGGCAATATTCTACGGAGTCAGCGAAAAGTGTGCATTGACCACCGATCGGGATCTTTCAAAATACTATATCAAGGATACTGCGGGCGGGAAATATATTGCCTTGGTGGAATTGGAAAAGGAATGTGTTGATCCTGATTTCAAGCCGACCATTCCGCAAAAGGATTACGGGGCTTGCGGCTCTATGAATCGATGCTCGTGCAAATATCCTGTGTCCTCTTGGTCAACGGATACCCGCATTGACAGCAGAACGGGATATTGGAAAAACAATCTGAACTCTGATTATGAGTATCTGTATGAGTTTTTAAGCGGTGCCATCAAGGACGATGCCGCAAATGCCGAAAAGTTTGCGCGCTTGAAGGAGCGTGCCTTCCTCTCGCAGGAAAACAAGGTAGAGGTGATGATGCTAAAAGATGGCAAAGCCTTTAAGAATGCCATTCCGAGACTTTCAGAGGAGCAAAAGAACCGCTTTGCGGAGTATGCTCTTGAAAGTGCGATGCAGAAAGCAAAGCACTATCCTGCCCAAATGCAAGATCTGGTCGTTGATTGGGCAGTCATCAACTTTATCGGCTCTGCCGTGGCGATCATGGTTATGGATTTGCTCTATGAAAAAGGAATCTTTAGACCCCTGACCGAAGAAGAGAAGATTAGCGCCAACCTGCTGGTATTCTCCGATATCCTGCCCGAATAAACTGAAAAAACGATCCCGAGGTAATGTTCCTCGGGATCGTTTTTTCAGTATCAAATAAAGAACTTTCTTTGTACCGACTCTCTTGCAGGGCGGTTACAGCCAAGGAAGAGCAAAAGCCCTCCAACGATGAGCAAGGTCACCAGCGGATAGAAGCACCAGCCGATGAAGGAAATGGAGGCAAAGGTGACGGTCATCAAAAGCTCCACCAGGATCATAAACAAGCCCAAAGCGATGGTGGTGGAGCCTACCACGATCAGCTTCCCACCGTGCAGATAGTGAAGCAGGGCGGTCATTGCCGTAACGATCAGACCCACGCCTCCTGCCACGGGGAAGGCAAAGGGCAAGAACCAATCTCCGCCCGTCACGCCGTTGATGTAAAGCAGATAAAGGATGGCTGCGGTAAAGCCGCAGGGTACGAAGATCACGGGATTGGGCTTTTTGAACCAGGTGGGCAGAATGACCGACACGTAAAAGAGGAGAAGAGCACCCACCACGTAACCCGACCAGGACATCCTGCCGTTAAAGCGCAGATCGCAAAAGAGGACGATGAGCAGGGGCAAAAGAACAGCCGCCGTCAAAAGGGCTTGGGTAAAGAAGGAGCGTTTTCTCTTGTCGGGATACTTGTTTTTGGGATAAAGTGGCTCTTCATCCTCCCAGATGATGTCGGGATGATAGACCGCTGTGCCGCAAAGGGGGCACTTTTGCTCGTTGTCGGACAGCTTTACGCCGCATTGTACACAATACATCGTTCAGATCTTCGCTTTCGCACCGCAAAAGCATTCCTTTCTTTGGGAATTGGAGGGACTTTGCTCTTTAGAATCGATGGAAAACGCCATCGAAGCCGCAAAGCCGAGCTTGAAGAAGCGATCTTTCAAGCTTGTTTTTTACCGTTCGTTTTCACCGTTGCTTTCCACCTCAACGGGCAAAGAAAACTCCTGAAGCACCTTAAAAAAGCGGTACTCCAGATCCGATTCCTTAATGTTTCGGATGAAATTGATATAAAGCGTGCCGTTATAGGAAAGCACGCTGCAGTTGCAGGGAGAGGTCTCCTGCATACCGATGATGAAGTCAAAGCGCTCCACATAGGGGATCATCGCCTCGGGCAGGCTGACGTTTCCGAGATTTGAAATGGAAAGGCAGGACTTCTTTTCGCCCGCCGAGCGGTAGACCGCCTTCATCACCGCGTTTTTCAAAAAGAGAGGCATGATGCGGGCGATAAGTATTCGCTCGCTTTTGACGTTGGTGGCGATTTTCATGCTCATCTGCTTGGGCGTCACGTCGGTGCTGATGCGGCTTTTGATCACTCCGCAGATCTCCTCAAAGCTGTATTCGCCAAGGCGGGGAAGGATCTCGGGCACGGTAAACAGCACAAAATTTCGTAGGGTCTTGCTGGGGAAGATCTTTCTTAAATTCACGGGGATCAGCACCTTGATGGGCTTGCGGGCGCGGACGTTTGGAACCTTGTCCTTCTGGATGTTTTGCAAAGCCATCATCAGGCAGGCGCAAAGGAAGGCAGTCAGGCTTACGCCCTTTTCGTGGGCAACCTTCAAAACGGCATCCACGGGGATCTTGAAGCAGGTCACGTGGAGAAAATCCCTCTTTTCGGGGGTACCAGAAAGGCGGAAGGCATTGCTCGACTTTCTGGAGGCGGTGATGGGACCTGCATTCTTCTGGAAGCAGTCCTCCATCTCCTCAGCGGAGGGGTATTCAAGTCTGCCGAGAACCCCCTTTTCGGCGGGGATATACAGACCGTGTTTCTCGGTGAGATATTCGGCAACCAGACTCTTTAAAAAGACCAGACCGCCGTTTCCGTCGGTGATGGAATGGAAGATCTCCATCGCCACTCTCTTATGGTAGACGATCACCCTCAGTGCGCACTTCCGGGTCTCCTCCTTGGACATTTTGATCATAGGATAGCTATGCTCCCCCATGATCCTCGGAGCTTCGGAAAGCTCCTGCAGATAGTACCAGAACACGCCCTTACAAAGCTTGACGGCTATAGAAGGGAAGCGGCGCACCGTCACCTCCAGCGCCTTTTGCATCACCTCCACGTCGATCTCCTCGTGAAGGGTGGCAGACACGCGGAAGACATTGCTCCACTCTTGGGTTCTTGCCGCAGGATAGAGCTTGGCGGCATTGTCAAGGGGAAGCCAACGAAGCTTTTTTTCCTTGGACATCACCCCGTTTAAAAAACCGTCGATGAGCAGGAAATCCTTTTCGTCCTCCTTTAACCCGTATAGCAGATAAACGTGCCACCGATCCTTACCCACCGCAAGACGGCTTTGGCATCCGCTTGCAAGAAGCTTTTCGTGTAGCAGTCTGGCATCGTCCAGCATGATCTCATCACTCCCCGCAAAGATCAGCGAGGGAGGAAGCCCATCAAGCTCGCCAAACAGCGGGGAGACCAGAGGATTTGTGCGATCCTTGGTGTAGCTGTCGGCAAAGAAGGAAAGGCGCTCCACGGTCATGGTGGGGTCAACGTCCTTGTTGATTTTATAGGACTCTCCCGAGGCGGTCAGGTCGCTCCAAGGGGAGATGGCAACGATGCCGCAGGGCAGGGACTTGCCCAGCTCCTTTAATTTTAAGCAAAGGGCGTAGCAAAGTCCGCCTCCCGAGCTTTCACCGCACAGGGTGATGCTTGAGGGCGCATAGCCCTTCTTTTGCAGATATTCGTAGGCTTCAAGAGCGTCCTCCAGAGCGCAGGGAAAGGGATGCTCGGGTGCAAGACGGTAGGCGGCGCAAAAGACTCTGACACCGCAAAGGGCAGAGAGCATTGAACCAAAGCCTGCCGCATATTCGGTGTCGCCGCAGATGTATCCGCCACCATGTAAATAGAGGATCACGCCCGACCTGCGCTCGTCCTTGGGTGAGATCCACGCCCCCTCAAAGTGCTTGAAGGGATGTTTTTTCAAGACCACCTGTTCCCTATAGCGGGATTCCATTAGTTCACCGATGCGGTTCTGATTTTTGCGCAGGGTCTTTAACGAAAAGCTACCCATGAGGGGCTTTAAGTGAAGAAGCTGTTTTTTTACTGTTTTTGCGCTTAATGCCATGGCATGGGTCTCCTTTCGTAGAATTCTTCAGAGAATGAGCATTCTTTTCGTTCACACTCAGTATACCACACTTTTCCCGTTTTGTAAACCGCTTCCGAAAAAAAGCTCTGCCCCGAGGCGGTTGCCTCGGGGCAGAATGAATTCGGTTGCTTAAAGGGTCACGACCCCGGCTAAGGCATTGAGTAAAACGGTCACGTCGCTAATGGAAAGATTTCCGCTCTTGTCAAGGTCGGCATCTACGCCCTCTTTCAGGGTGGACGTTCCTGCCAAAACGCTCAAAAGCTCGGTCACGTCTCTGATGGACAGAGTGCCGTCGCAGTCAACGTCGCCCTTTATGGGATCGGTAGCCTCTTCTTCAACGCCGTAAACGTCGATCTCGTAAAGACCGAAATAGGTATTCTGGCAACCGGTACCCACGATCTTCACGAATCTGTAGTTGCCGCTAACTTCAACAACGAAGCCTTCTGCCGCAACGTAGGAGGTGGAAGCCTCATTTGCACCCAGCTTCACGTATTCGCTACCGTTCACGGAGCCGTATACCTCAAAGAGATAGTTGCCGTTGATGGCGTTGACCACTACCTTGCTCAGAGCGTAGCTTTGTTGT
>JAGBIB010000039.1 GCA_017935195.1 Clostridia bacterium | reverse complement strand
CCCGTTGCAGGTATCTCCTGCGGTCTGATCACCGCCGAGGACGGCTCTTGGGACACCATGATCGACATCCAGGGCGTAGAAGACTTCTACGGCGATATGGACTTCAAGGTGGCAGGTACGCACAAGGGTATCACCTCCATCCAGATGGACCTGAAGATCGACGGTCTGACCCCCGAGATCATCAAGTCCGCATTCGATCTGACAAGACAGGGCAGACATCACATCATCGATGACGTGATCCTCAAGGCCATCCCCGCACCCAGAGAAGAGGTTTGCGAGTGGGCACCCAAGATGAACACCATGCACATCAAGACCGAGAAGATCAGAGAGGTCATCGGTAAGGGTGGCGAAGTGATCCAGAAGATCCAGGCTGACTACGGCGTAAAGATCGACATCGAGGAAGATGGTACCGTATATATCGCATCCCCCAACCGTGACGGTGCGCTGGGCGCACAGAAGGTTGTGGAGGGCATCTGCTTCGAGCCCGAGGCAGGCACCATCTACACCGGTAAGGTGACCCGCATCATCCCCATCGGATGCTTCGTGGAGTTCGCTCCCGGCAAGGAGGGTATGTGCCACATCAAGGATCTGGACACCTCTTACGTTGCGGCTGTTGAGGACGTGGTAAACGTGGGCGACACCGTGACCGTGAAGTATCTGGGTGTAGACGAGAAGGGCAGAATGAACCTGTCCAGAAAAGCTGCAATGCCCGGCTACGACGAGAGCGCTGAGAAGAAGGACAAGGCTCCCCGTTCCGACAGAGGTCCCCGTGAGGGCGGCAGAGGTGACAGAGGCGGCAGAGGCGAAGGCAGAGGTGACCGCGGCGGCAGAGGCGACAGAGGCGACAGAGCACCCAGAGGTGACAGACCTCAGAGAGAGCCCCGCTACGAGCGCACGCCCAAGGCAGTGACCGAAGAAAAGGCACCCGAGGCAGTTGCACCCGTTGCACCCGCTCCCGAAGCACCCAAGGCTGAGACTCCTGTAACCGAGGAAAAGGAAAAGAAGGGCTTCTTCTCCTCTCTCTTCGGCGGTAAGAACTGATTCTTGCAATAATATAGAAGCGTAAAAAGGGCGTTTCCACCGTTAAACGGCAGGAAACGCCCTTCTTGCTTGGTTTTTGCTTGACATTGGAGGAGAAAGAGGGTATAATCATGAAAAAAGATTCGACCGAAAAGAGGATATATATGAAAAATCAAGTGTGTTGCCGTATAGTGGCGCTGACCCTCCTTCTTTCTCTCCTTTTTTGCCTTGGAGGATGCGGAAAAAGCAAGCAGGTTGTGAAAAAGGTCAGCTTGCAGGAGCCGTATCTGATCACGTTTTCGGGACTTTCCTATGAAAATGATCCTGAAAAGTGCAGTTATATCCGATACGGAGTGGATGAAACGGGCGATATTCTTTTGGAGAGCCGTTTTTATGATACCGAGGGTACACTTCAAACGGTGGGGCATTTGTATATCAAGAATGCCGATGGTTTTTATACCTACTATACCGATGAGGGAGAGGGCTATGAAAAAGTCGAGGATGGAATCGCTTCTGCCACAGTGAGCAATCGTCATTTTGAGGATCTCTATCTGTTTCAGATGCGATTGAATGACGCCACCAATATTTATGAAGGGCACGTAAGCATTGAAGGTGGGCAGACGGAGCTGTTTTTGGGCAGAGAATGCCTGCTTTATACCGTGAAGGTGGAGGAACGGGATCAAAGCACCGACGGCAAGAGCCTTTCACGGTATGATTACACGGTAGATGGGGAAACGGGAGCTTGCTTGCGGGTGGTATACCGATCCTTTGACGAAAGCGGACAGCCGCTTCAAGGTAAGACCGGATTTGTTTGCACCGAATTTGAGCTATCCCCCGAGGACTTTTTAGTGTTTCTTTCAAAAAAACCTTAAAGAAGGCACGGAAGGTATCAATGCGACAATAAAAATGAAAAAGCACAAGGCTTTTTGAAGCCTTGTGCTTTGCTTGTTTATCGGGTGGCAGATCGGAATCCGCCAAGGATTCTATCCGTGTGATACGGTATTATGCCTTTTTCTTTTTGAGAAAGAAGACAACGCCAACGGCGATCGCTACAACGACCACCACCCCGATTGCCACAAAAATCAAAGGATTGGGATCGGTATCGGGATCATCGGAGGAGTCGGGAACGGAGGGAGAGACAGAGGGATCGGAGCTGTCGGTAGTGGATGCTGCGGGAGCGGAGCCGTCGGGAGAGGGCTCCTCGGGGGAGGACTCTTCAGGCTCAGAGGGAGAGGGCAGGGGGAGTGCCTCCAGCTTCTGCGTTTCCTTCTTGTGTCCGCAGGTCTGGCAAACGATCGCCTTTTCGCCTTCAACGCCGGGTTGCGGCTCAATGGTCACCACCCAATCCTCACCGAAGGTGTGGCTTTCTGCCTTTCCGGTCTTGTATCCGCAGACTGCACAGCCTTCGGTGTGGGTCTTGTCGGAGCAGACGTATCCGGGGGTGAACTCATGGCTGAAGATGGGCAATGCGCCCTTTAAGCCGTCGTTGTAAAGAGAATTGATGCGCTGCATCAAAGCGCCCCAACCGTCGGGACAGCCGGTATAGTAGATGCTTTCCACGTTTTCGGTGCCGAAGGTCACGCCCTGACCCACTGTCTTGATGGTGGAGGGCAGAACGATGGTCTTCAGATTGGGGTTATAGGAGAAGGCATCGGCATTCAGAGACACGATTCCCTCGGGCAGGGTGATCTTGTTTAAGCTGGGCATCTTGCTGAAGGCGAAGGTGCCGATGGCGGAGATGCCTTTTTCCACGATGATCTCATAGATCTCGGTGGAATACTTGTGCCATTCGCCCTTGGTGTCACCCGTCCAGTTGGGGGTTGCACCCTTACCCGAAATGGTCAGAATACCGGTGGCGCGGTCTAAGCTCCACTTGATCTTTGAAACAGATCCGCTGACGATGCGCTGCTCCTTGCTTTCCTTGAATACTGCCGTATAGGTCACGTCCTTGGTCGCCTTGGGCAGTGCTTCGCCGGGAACGTAGGTCTTGGCACCGTCACTCCATCCCTTAAAGAGATAGAGCTTGTCGGTGTTGTCGGTCTTGGCAGGTCTGCCATCATAGAAGGGAACGGTTCTGTCCTTCCATTCGGTAACGGTGCTTTCACCGTCCACGATGAAGGTGACCAGATACTTACGGACGGCAACGGTGGCGTTCTTTAAGGCAGTCTGGGTGCCCTCCACGCTCACCTTGGGCCACTGCTGGGTGGTGCCGTAGTAGATGATGGAAATGGGGGTGGTGACGCCCTTGAAGGCATCCTTTTCCACCTTCTTCAGACCCTCGGGCAGGGTCAGATTTTCAATAGCGGTGTTTTCAAAGGCGTTTTGACCAACGGTGGCAACGTCGTCCTTCAAGAAAACGTTCTTTAACTTGGTAAAGCCCTTGAAGGCGTTTTCGCCCACGACGGTGATGCCCTTGCTCACGTAGACGGTTTGCGCCTCGGTTGCATACTTCTGATAGGATTTGTCAGCGCTCAGCGCACCCGTGCCGTCAAAGCGCAGGGAGCAGAGCTGCTTATCGTAGGTGTAGGTGATGTCGGTTCCGCTGACGGTGCCCGTTTCGGTCTTGTCGTCGTAAACGATGTAGCAGGCGTAGGAAAGGATCTCCTCGCCCCACAGATCCACGCCGTTCATGATCTGATAACCGTCGTAAACGAACATCAGCGCACCCTGAGAGGCGGTGCCGTACATACTGCCGTAGCCTGCCGAGGTGTCGGAGACAGATCTCAGATTGGTCACGCTGGGCACGTGGATCATGGTTGCGGTGGTGCCGTAGTAGTCGAAGATGTTCAGATTTTCGTTGTATCTTTGTGCGGAATAATCGTAGTGGCTGTGGCCGTTGAACCAAACCACGTTGTCATACTTTTCAAGCAGAGAACGGAAGACGCTTTCGTCCTTGGCGTGCTTGTTCCAGAAGCCGCCGTAGGTGTAGCCACCGCCGCTGACCATATCGCCCTGACCGTCCAACGTTTCGTAGTCATCATCGCCCAGATAGGTGTGGAAGAGCAGGTATACGGTCTTGTCCTTGTAGGCTTCAAGCTGTTTTTCAAGCCAGGAAAGCTGGCTATCGGTGATCAGGCATTCCTGACCCTCGGTGTGGCCGTCCCAATACCACTGGGACAGGGAGAGATAGACGTAGTCCTCAAGTCCGGGGTAGCTGTAGGCGAAGTCGATGCCGTTTTCGGCAACGTTCAACACGCCTTCAAGTGTGCCGTCGTACACACCGTTGTTCATGTATTTGCGCCAATAGCCGTCCTTGCCGTACATTTCGTCCACCTTGAAGCCGGCGTAGACCTCGTGGTTACCGCCGCAGGCAAGCACGGGAATGGTGGACTTTTTCATTGCCGCCTGGTATTTTTGATAGGCGGATTCCTCTCTGTAAAGGCTGTAGTCACCGGTGGCAACGATCAGATTGGCACCAACCGCCTCGTAGAAATCCACGGCGGTGTCCACGCAGTAGATCGCCCAGTCTGCACCGGTGGTCTTGTCAAAGAAGTATTCGTAGTGCAGGTCGGAGATGGCACCGAAGCTGTAGTTGTAGCTCTTGTCGTCAAGAAGCTTTGCCGCAGGAAGGTCGATGCTCTTCAACACGTTTGCTCCGCTATCGGTAACGATCAGCTTCTTTGCACCCTGAGGGATGGCGGTGAAGTCGATGAGCTCCTCGCTGTAGCTGCCGCTCTTGTTGGCGGTGATCTCAAAGAGAGGGGAGTAGGTCAGGGTCTTCTGGCCAACCTTGGCAGTCAGAGGCTGACCGTTTTCGTCTGCCCAGCGGATCTCAAACTGACCTGCCTTGTCTACCGTGAGGGTCACGGTGCCTGCGGCAGAGCCCTTCAGATCGTTGTTAAAGGAATAGGAAAGGGAGACGTTGTGATCGGTAGGCTCGGAGCCTGTGGGGGTGGGGGTATAGTAGGTGCTGGAGGAGATGGCGGGGTCGGCGTAGGCGTTCTTATACGTGCCGTAGTAGGAAAGGGTCTGCCCTGTCTTGCCGTAGTTTTCGTAGATCTTCACCTCTACATTATAGTAGCTTCCTGCGGTGGGACAGAATCCGCTGTTGCCCTTGGAGCCGTTTAAGTAGACATCCTGATAAAAGCCGTTGCTGCTGTTGATGGCAGCGTGGACGGTATCGAAGGTGTGTACCTCCTCGCCGTTTTCTTCGGACAGTTGGATAAAGGTCATTTCCATGGTGTAATCGCCAAGGTCTGCTTCCTTGGCGTCCACCTTTGCCCGCAGTGCACTTAAATAGGGGCAGAAGAGGATGGAGCCGTCCGACTTTTTACGGATACCGTTGCTATAATAGACAGATCCGTTATAGCCGTCGGTGGTTTCCACCAATTGGATGGCTTCGGCAAAGGAAAGCTGGGGAAGTGCGCTGAACGCTATGGGAAGGAGCATCAGCAGCACAAGCGTAAGGGAAAGAATGCGTTTCATAATGGAGTACCTCACATATATTTGTAAAGGTATTATCTCATATTTATATGAATATTTTGTGAACAAAATGTAGTGTGCTCACCTTTTTTATAAAAAAAGTCCCTCAACACAGTGGTTGAGGGACTTTGAAAGAGCAGGATTGCTTTTATCAAAATTCCGCAGATCCGGTGGTTCTGGGGAAGGACTCCACGTCACGGATGTTGGTCATGCCGGTAACGTACATAATGAGTCTTTCAAAGCCCAAACCGAAGCCTGCGTGCTTGGTGCCGCCGTATCTTCTGAGATCAAGATACCAGGAGTAGTCCTCTTCGTTTAAGCCGAACCGCTCAATCTGCTCCTTGATCACGTCCATTCTTTCTTCTCTCTGGCTGCCGCCGATCAGCTCGCCCACACCGGGCACCAGCAGGTCTGCGCCCGCAACGGTCTTGCCGTCGTCGTTTAAGCGCATATAGAAGGCCTTGATCTC
>JAGBIB010000038.1 GCA_017935195.1 Clostridia bacterium | reverse complement strand
TTTGTTTAGAAAAATCAAAAAACTGTTTTGTAACAACCAAGTATAAAACTTGTGAAGGGAAGTGCGAAAAACTATGGAAAACAAAATCCTCTCCATCCCTTTTGGAATGCTCATTCCGATGGCTTTTGGTAAATTTTACTGCCACAAATGCGGGGAGCGTTTAAAAAGGAATTCTGTAAAAAGAACGGTTAAGCCCGGGGATCCCGATTATTTTGAGTACAACAAGATCGGGCGCGGTAAGGTGATGATTGGCGACGTGGAAGTCACCGAATACGACCTGAAGTGTCCGAACTGCGGGCACTGCGTTGGCTATGACGCCCAGCGTATTGTGGCAAAGATCCAAAAGAAACTTTCAAAAAAGATCTTGACTGACAAGGAGCTTCAAGAGCACACCGCAGAGGCGAAAGCAAAGATGGCGCGGGAAACTGCGATTTTAAGCGCCGTTTTGGCGGTGGTGGTCCTTTTGGCAATTTTCGTTTTGGCGTATTTTGGAATAGGCAGATGACAAAAAGGAGTGTAGGATATGAAAGCAATTGAACTGATAAACGAACTGAAAGCGGGCGGTAGTGCCTCCGAGCGTACCTGCGACACGATCAAGGCGGGGGACGCTGAGAAGGAGTTAAAAAAGGTAGGCGTGAGCATGTTTGGCACGGTGGAGGTGATCCGTCAGGCAAAGGAGTGGGGGGCTGATCTGCTCATCGTCCACGAGCCCCTTTACTATAATCATATGGACGTGATCGGCGATGATCCGTCCCCCGTGGTGGCGGCAAAGCGCGCGCTGGTGGAGGAGTGCGGGATGGTCTTTTTCCGCTATCACGACTTTATGCATTTCAGGGACGAGGACCGCATCACCGAAGGGGAGCTTCACTATTTGGGCCTTCGCGGCAGGGTGGAAAAGACGCCCTACGTGGCTTCCTATCTCTTCACCTCCGAGGAGCCCGTGACGGCGCTGGAGCTTGCACAGCGTATGGAGCGGGATCTTCACATTGCCCACGTGCGCATTGCAGGCAAAAAGGACGGCAAGTCCACCAAGATTGCCGCCTGCTTTGGCACGCCCGGCGGGGTCTTTGAGCTGTTGCGGGACGAAAACGTGGAGATCGTTTTAACCGGCGAGGCGGGCGAGTGGACGCTGGGCGAATATGCAAGAGACGCGGCGGCGCTGGGAATGAACAAGGCGCTGATCGTAATGGGACATATCGGGTCGGAAAGAGACGGTATGCGCCTGCTTGCCGAGCGCCTGCAAGCTGCTCACCCCGAATTTGAGACCCGCTATTTTGAATGCGGCGAGGTGTACGGATATACCGACACGGTGTAAAAATAAAAAACAAAAACGAGGAGAACATATTATGAAAAAAGCACTGAAGCTGACGGGAAAGATCTTACTGATCGCAGTATGCGTCCTGCTTGCGGCGGTTCTGCTCTTCTGGGGCGGGCTGAACGTGGCGAAATTCGTCATTTATGACGACTACTACGGGATGAAGGAGAGCGTTTGCAAAAACCCGGGACTTTCGGACGGCTTCGTTTGTCAGGGCATTGCCGCGGCAGAAGAGCGGGACGTGATCCTGGTTTCGGGCTATATGAAGGACGATAGTCCCTCAAGAATTTACGTCACCAACGAGAAAAATGACTCCTACTACGTCACCCTCACCCGCGAGGGTAAGGAGTTTACCGGTCACGCAGGCGGTATTGCCACCACCGGTGATACCGTCTATCTTGCAAACGGTGGCAAGATCTATTCCTTCTCTCTTGACGCCCTTCTTGCCTGCAAAAACGGCGATGCGCTGGAGATCGGCGGTGGGACAAAGGTGAACGTTGCCGCATCCTTCGTTTATACCGACGAGCAGTATCTTTACGTCGGCGAGTTTCACGATGGGGGTGCGTACGTGATCGAAGGGCACGAGAGCGACACCGCAGAGGGCAAGCACTACGCCTACTGCACCAAATACGCCCTGTCCGATTTAGAGACTCCTTTGAATGTCTACACCATCCGCAACAAGGTGCAGGGCATCTGCTTCACGCCCGGCGGCAAGGTGGTGATGTCTACCTCCTACGGACTTGCAGACTCGGTCTACTATATTTATGACGAAGAAAAAGCCACCGACACGGGCAAGACCGTTGACGGCGCACCCCTTTATTCCTTGGATACCCTTGAAAAGGAGTTTACCGGCCCCGCCATGGGCGAGGATCTTGACTACTATGAGGGCAAGATCCTGACCTTGACCGAAAGCGCCTCCGACAAGTACATTTTCGGCAAGTTCTTCTTTGCCGACAAGATCGTGGCGCTGAAGCTTGAAGACTGAGGCTTTTACAAAAACGACTTGCATTTTTATAAAAAAAGTGGTAAACTGTTTTCATGAAGTGCGAAGGATCAGCACTGTCCGTTATCGTATCGTCGGGCAGGGCATAAACAACATAAAGAGAACAAGGAGTTTTATATATGAAAGCAGCGGTCATCGGAAGCGGCACCTGGGGGCTTGCCCTCAGCCAAGTGCTTTGCGATAATTTTCACGAGGTGACGGTTTATTCTCTGATGGAGGATTTGGCAAGGGAGATCAATACCTGCCACACCGCCACACCCGTCTTTGGCGACCATCTTTTCCCCGAGCGCCTTTACGCCACCACCGATCTTGAAGAGGCGGTGAGGGGCAAGGATGCGCTGGTTTTGTCGGTGCCCACCTCTGCCCTTGACAGTGTTCTTTCTCAGATCGCCCCCTATCTTGAGGAGGAAACCGTCATTGTCAACACCGCCAAGGGCTTTGACAGAGAGGCGCTGATGCTTCCTTATGCGGCAATCAACAAGGCGTTCCCGGGTAGAAAATACCCGCCTGTTTCGCTGGTAGGACCCAGCCACGCCGAAGAGGTGGTGGTGAGAAAGCTTACGGGTATTTGCGCCGCATCCTCTGACAAAGAAACTGCCGCCAAGGTGCAGAACTGGTTTGCAAACACGTATTTAAGAGTATACACCTGCGCCGACCCCATCGGTGCGGAGGTGGGCTCGGCCGTGAAGAACGTGATCGCCATTGCCGCGGGAATGTCTGACGGTCTGGGTATTGGCGGAGACAACACCAAAGCCGCCCTTGTGACCAGAGGTATTTGCGAGATCGTGCGCTACGGGGTCTATAAGGGTGCGCAGAAGGAGACCTTCTTTGGACTCACGGGTGTTGGAGACTTGATCGTGACCTGCTTCAGCATCCATTCAAGAAACTACCGCGCGGGCTTGCAGATCGGCAAAGCGGATGATGCCGCAGAATTCCTTGCCAACAACACCGCCACGGTGGAGGGCATCTTCTCCTGCAAGGTCATTGCAGAGGAGGCAAAGCGGCTGGGCATCGAGATGCCTTTGGTGGAGGCGGTATACGACGTGCTCTTCGGCGGGCAGGCGCCCTCTCTTGCGGTGCGTGCCGTGATGCTGCGCCCCTTAAAGGAAGAATAAATATGAAAAAGACAGAGATCCCCTCTGATCCCGCCCTTTTTCCCCACCGCTTTGCGCCTCTTTTCAGGGGCGCAAAGCTATTTGACAGCAGCTGCTCCCCGCAGGCGCAGGTGTGGTTTATTGACAAGGAGGGCGGATACTTTTTAAAGCGCTCTGCAAAGGGAAGCCTTGAAAGAGAGGCGCTCTTGGGAGGATATTTTCATAAAAAGGGGCTTGCCCCTGCCGTCCTTGACTATTATTCAGAGGAAGAGGATTGGCTACTGACGAAAGCGGGCGTGGGAGAGGATGCCACCAATTCTTTTTATCTTGCCGATCCCGCAAGGCTTTGCGACCTGCTTGCAGACTGCCTGCATTTTTTTCACGAAAGCGGCTTTTCGGACTGTCCCGTGAAGGACTATACGGCAGAGTATCTGCAAAGAGCAGAGGAAAACTATAAAAAAGGGATGTTTGATCCCACCCTTTTGCCCGAAAAATATTCTTTTTCCACTGCAGAGCAGGCTTGGTCTGCGGCAAGGGAGGGCAAGGCACTTTTGAGGGCAGATACCCTCATCCACGGCGATTTTTGCCTGCCCAACGTCCTTTTTGACGGATGGAAATTCAGCACCTTCATTGACCTTGGAAACGGTGGCGTGGGCGATCGTCACGTGGATCTCTTTTGGGGGGCGTGGAGCTTGTGGTTCAATACGGGAAAGGAGCAGTACGCCCACCGCTTTCTTGATGCCTACGGCAGAAATCTTGTGGATAGCGAGCGCTTGCGGATCGTTTCCGCCATAGAGTGCTTCGGATAATTTTGAAAAGAAGGAGGACGTGATGATCTTTACCTTTGGAAACAACGTGATCGACGTGGACGTGGAAAAAACGAGGGCCTTTTATAAAAGCTCCTTTGCCTCAACCCCTAAGCAGGACTGCCGCTGTGAGGGCTGTCAGAATTTTGATGCCGCCATCCTGCAAGCCCCGCCTTCTGTGCTTGACTTTTTAAAAAGCCTTGGCATCGACCCCCAAAAGCCCTGCGAGGTGTTCGGGCTTTTTGATGAGCCCGATGAGGACAAAACCTACCTTTACGGCGGCTGGTATCACGTGGTTGGAAGGATGATCAAAAGGGAAGAGGATCCCCAAAGACTTTACAAGCCGGAGGAGACCTTTGATTTTTCGGTGGGCTTTACAGACGAAAGAGGAAGCATGGGCTTTATCAAAAAGGGCTTTCCCACGCCCATATTAGAGCTTTCCGTTTCCATGCGCCTTCCCTGGCTGTTGTGAAAAGGAGAATTTTATGAGACTTGCCGTTTCAAGCTACAGCTTTCGGAATGATCTTAAAGAAGGCGGCTGTGACCATTTTGAGCTTTGCCGTCTGGCAAAGGAGATGGGCTTTGAGGGCATCGAGTTCGTTTCGCTTGACGAGGGCGACTTTTGCTGTGAAGATCCTCTTGCCACCGCTGCGGCGCTAAGGGACTACTGCAAGGAAATCGGGCTTTTCATCGTTGCCTACGCTGTGGGGGCAAATCTACTCTCTGAAAACGTCGAAGAGGAGGTGCGCCGCGCCAAGAGGCGCATCGACACGGCAGAGGCGCTGGGCGCGCCCATCTTTCGCCACGACGTCTGCTACTCTTTAAAAAAGAAAGAGGGCTATAGCTACGAGGACGCTATTGCCGAGATGGTGCCCGTCATCAGGAAGCTTGCTGACTACGCCGCAGGCAAAGGTATGCGCACCTGCACCGAAAACCACGGCTATATTTTTCAGCATCCTCTTCGGGTAAAAGAACTGATGCAGGCGGTAGACCACCCAAATTACGGATGGCTTTGCGACGTGGGCAACTTTCTTTGCGTGGATGCCGACGTGATGAAGGCGGTAAGCATCGCCGCACCCTACACTCTGCACGTGCACGCCAAGGACTTTTTCTATAGATCTGGCACCGAGGAGCGCCCCGAAGGGTACTTCGGCACTTCGGGTGGAAACCACTTAAAGGGCACGGTGATCGGTGAAGGGGTGGTGCCCGTGAAGGAAAGCCTTGAGATTCTGAAAAATGCAGGCTATAACGGCTGGGTCAGCCTGGAGTTTGAGGGAAGTGAAGACAATATTTTTGCACTCAAAGAGGGCAGAAAAAGGCTTGCGGCGTATCTATCATAAAAAACAGACAAAAAAACGACGGATCACCGTCGTTTTTTTGATTGAACTTTGAATAGAAGAGGTCGTCTCTGAAAGAAGGAGTGCTGTCCTGAAGGACAGCACTCCTTTGGTTTGGATATTGCCTTTTAAAGCACGTCAGATGCTTCAGATCTTAATGCGCTTTCTTTTGATAAATCCGATACATGTTCCTATAAGGGCAACTACTGTCAGAATGATATAGGCAACGGTTTCGTCTCCTGTTGCAACAGGAGGCTCGGGATCTACAGGAGGCTCGGGATCTACAGGAGGCTTAGGGAAGATACCGTCCACAACTGTAGAGGTATGAGGTGCATTTTCGGGAACGATCTGACCGTTTTCAAGGAAGTTTGTATCGGTTGAAACGAATGCGCCCGTTCCGGAAACACCCGTTGCGATGATCTCACCGTCCTTGCTGATTTCTACCTTCAGGGTGTATGCGTGGGTTGTGTCAAGGGGAATGCCGTAGTCACCAAGAGCAAAACGCATAAAGGATGTTCCGTATACCTCGTGCTCGGGCTTATCGAACATATACTGCTCGATGGTATAGGTCTTGCTTGCGGTTTCGTCGGCGACGATGAGCTTGATCTGCCATTCCTTGTTTACGAGCTTGTCGTAAAGGAGGGCGTTGCTCGACGAAGTGAGGCCGGTAAGGAAGTAGGTCTTTCCGTTCCAGTTCTCAATCTTGGAGTACCAAGCACCAACGGAAACCTCGCTGTCGATGGTGGTAGGAGCACTATAGCCGGGATATACCGGATCAAGATTACAAGTGAATCCACTTGTGGGATCACTGTAATATACGAGAGCTTCACCGTCGTATACTTCTACGGTTACCGTATAGTTTACGTCTCTTACGGGGATAAACTTGTTGTCACCTTCTCCGAGAGCCGTTTCGAATCTGTAAAGATCAAGGCTGAGCTCTCTTGTGGAGGGGGACATGGTGAGGGTCTTGTTCTGACCGCCGCCTGCAATGGTGATCTTCCAAGTGAGGGCAGGATCAATGTCGATCTTCTCACCGTTCAGCTTGATGCCTACAAGAAGCTGCAATGCCGCTTCAAGGTCACCTTTATTGGGGCTGTTCTTCCAGTTTTCCCACGCACCGTACTTGGGCTGGATGGTGATCTTTTCGGGTTCGGGATTTGCTTCGGGGAAGATACCGTCCACAACTGTAGAGGTATGAGGTGCATTTTCGGGAACGATCTGACCGTTTTCAAGGAAGTTTGTGTCGGTTGAAACGAATGCGCCCGTTCCGGAAATACCCGTTGCGATGATCTCGCCGTCCTTGCTGATTTCTACCTTCAGGGTGTATGCGTGGGTTGTGTCAAGGGGAATGCCGTAGTCACCG
>JAGBIB010000037.1 GCA_017935195.1 Clostridia bacterium | reverse complement strand
TTTGGGGCTCTGCCCCAAACCCTGCTTGAAACCTTTTTGTAAAAAGGTTTCAAGACTTCCAAAAACTTTGAACGGATTTTGGTTGTTGTGTAGCCATTTTGCGCGGCTTAAAGGGGATTGCTTTCAAAAATATCTTTTGCCTTGGAAATTCCAAATCAAATTGTTTTTCGCCTCGGGCGAAAAACTACCGAAATGTTTTCCGAAGGAAAACACATCATTTGCCGAAGGCAAACATCACGTCCTCTTTGAGGACACATCATTTTTTCGCAAAGCGAAAAAACATCACTCCTATTAAACGATTTCTCCGAAATCGTTTAATAGGTTGGTCCGTCAAACAGCCACTTTCCGTCCACCTTCGCCATCTGCACGGTCATGACCTGACGGGTCTTACCACCGTCGTTGGAGTATTCCACCTCCACCTCGCAAGCGTAGGCAGTACCTGCACTCACCTTGGCTGTCTCGGGGTAGATCTCGTCCACCACGGGCAAGGCCTCCTTGGTCACGTCCATGGTCAGCTTTCCGGCGTACTCATTATAGCGGGGCATGATCTCCTCGCTGCCCACAAAGGCATATTCATACATCTGCTCGGCATATTCCAGAGTATGCGCCTTCAAAAGCAGGGCTTTCACCGCATCCACCGTCTGGTATTTGTAGCCGGGATGCACCTTTGCATAGTGAGCGCTGGTCCATTCGGGGTCGATCACGTAGTTTTCCTCGATCTCAATGCCCTTGCCATAGACGATCTCGGTGCCCTCCTTGGCATCGGGAAGCAGCTCCGCCATTGCCTTACTGATCTCCTGATCCGACGGCTTTGCCATCAGCGCACAGGAGGAAAGGCAGCTTACAAGGAGTGCAAGAAGGAGTAAAATAACGCCAAATCTCTTAAAATTCTTCATAATTGATCCTTTTTCCCCCGTTTTTTCCCGAAATCGGGCAAAAACGGGAGAAGTATTTTTTATTCTTCGGAATATTCTTCTAAAGGCTCGGCAGGCACTTTTTCCTGCTTTTCGACCTGATCCTCGGGCAAATGCTCTTCCTCTGCGGGGATGTCGGTGAGGAATTCCTCTTCCTCCTCCTTTTCCACCACGGTGAAGTTCACCACCTGCTCGTTTTCGGGCACACGCATCACGATAACGCCGCCCGCTCCTCTGCTGTAAACGGGAACATCCGAAACGGCAACACGGATCATCACGCCCTCGGAGCTGAGAAGCATCAGATCCTCGTCCTCGCTGACCGTTGCAATGGCGCAAAGCCGTCCGGTTTTGTCCGAAAGGCCGTGTACCTTCACGCCCTTCACGCCTCTGTTATGCACCGAGAAGTCCTCAAAGTCGCATCTCTTGCCAAAGCCCTTTTCGGTCACCGTCAAAAGCTGCTTGCCCTCTTCGCACAGGGTCACACCGCAAACACGGTCGCCCTCGCAAAGGCGGATGCCTCTCACACCTCTTGCCGTTCTGCCCATCACTCTTGCCGACTGCTCCTCAAAGCAAGCCGCCATACCGTCACGGGTGGCAATAATGACACGATCTTCACCCGTGGTGTGACGGACATACACCAGCTCGTCATCCTCGTCCAGATGCAGAGCGATCTTGCCGCCCTTTCTTCTGATGGCGAAGTCGGAGAGCAGCGTTCTCTTCACGATGCCCTTTGCCGTCACGAACAGCAGGCATTCCTCTTTTCCTTCCTCCATATCGAAGTCGGAAACAGAGAGCATTGCCGTCACCTTTTCCCCTTCCTTTAAGTCAAGGATGTTCACGATGTTGCTGCCCTTTGCGGTTCTGCTGCACTCGGGGATCATATAGGCCTTGATGGTCTGCACCTTACCGAAGTTGGTGAACATCATCAGATAGGAGTGGGAGTCCACCGCCACCACGTGGGAAACGCTGTCCTCCTCCTTGGTGGTCATGCCGGTAATGCCCTTACCGCCTCTTCTCTGGGAGGAGTAGGTATCGGCATTGAGTCTCTTGATATAGCCCTGACGGCTCATGGTGATCACCGCAGTGTGCCGTTCGATCAGATCCTCGATCACGATGTCGTCGATGGGTGCGCCCAGCTCGGTACGTCTTTCGTCTGCATACTTGTCGCGGATGGCGGCAAGCTCGTCCTTCACGATGCCCTTGATCTTTTCGGGGTCGGCAAGGATGGCTTTCAGATCTGCAACCAGCGCCGCCAGCTTTGCAAGACGATCCTCGATCTTCTGTCTTTCCATGTTGGAAAGCTTACCAAGGGTCATTTCCACGATCGCCTGCGCCTGGATTTCCGAAAGACCGAAGCGATCCATCAAATTCCCCTTTGCCGCAGAAACGCTTTCCGATGCCTTGATCACGGCGATGACCTCGTCGATGTTGTCAAGGGCGATCTTGTAGCCCTCGTAAATATGCATCTCGGCCAGCGCCTTCTTCAGCTCAAACTGCGTTCTTCTGGTGATCACTTCCTGCTGGAAGTCGATATAGTGCCTCAGCACCTCGGGCAGACTGAGGATCTTGGGGGTGCCGTCCACGATGGCAAGCATATTCACAGCGCAGGTATCCTGCAGCTGGGTGTACTTATAAAGCTGATTTAAAAGCACCTCACCGTTGGCATCACGTCTATACTCGATCACGATGCGCAGGCCCGCTCTGTCGGAGGATTCGTCCCGCAGTCCGGTGATGCCCTCCACCTTCTTTTCCTTGTGGCACTCGGCAATGGAGGCAACAAGCTGAGCCTTGTTGACCATATAGGGGATCTCGGTGACCAAAATACGGTGCTTTTCCTCGTCGATCTCGCAACGTGCCCTCACGGTGATCCGTCCCTTACCCGTGGTATAAGCGGCAAGGATGCCGTTTCTGCCGCACATGATGGCACCGGTGGGGAAATCGGGGCCCTTGATGTAGTTCATCAACTCAGGCACGGTGGCATCGGGGTGATCCATATAATAAATGGTGCCGTCAATGACCTCTCTCAAGTTGTGGGGAGGGACGTTGGTCGCCATACCCACGGCGATACCCACCGATCCGTTGACCAAGAAGTTGGGGAAGCGGG
>JAGBIB010000036.1 GCA_017935195.1 Clostridia bacterium | reverse complement strand
TAGCAGTCACGCCGCCCTTTGCCAGTGCGGTAACAACGTCAAGGTAGAGGGGCTCACCAAGAGAGCCGGGCTCCTTGGTTCTGTCAAGAACTGCAATCTTCTTTGCAGTTGCGGGGATCGCCTCGATGAGCTTTTCAGCAACGAAGGGTCTATACAGACGCACCTTTATAAGACCCACCTTTTCGCCTGCGGCGAGCATATAGTCGATCACCTCTTCTGCCACGTCGCAGATAGAGCCCATTGCGATGATGACTCTTTCAGCATCGGGTGCGCCGTAGTAGTTGAACAGCTTATAGTCGGTGCCGATCTTGGCGTTGACCTTGTCCATATACTCCTCAACGATTGCGGGAAGAGCATCGTAGTAGCCGTTGCAGGCCTCTCTGTGCTGGAAGAAGATGTCGCCGTTTTCAGCCGAGCCGCGCAGCACGGGATGCTCGGGAGTGAGGGAGCGGTTGCGGAATGCATTGACCGCATCCATATCCACCATTTCCTTCAGATCGTCAAAGTCCCACACCTCAATCTTCTGGATCTCGTGGGAGGTACGGAAGCCGTCGAAGAAGTTCAGGAAGGGAACTCTGCCCTTGATGGTTGCCAGATGCGCAACGGCACCCAGGTCCATAACCTCCTGAGGGTTGGTCTCAGCCAGCATTGCAAAGCCGGTCTGACGGCAGGCGTAAACGTCGGAGTGGTCACCGAAGATGTTTAACGCATGGGATGCTACGCAACGTGCCGAAACGTGAAAGACGCAGGGCAGCAGCTCGCCAGCGATCTTGTACATATTGGGGATCATCAGCAGAAGTCCCTGAGAAGCGGTGTAAGTGGTGGTCAGCGCACCTGCCGCAAGAGAGCCGTGCACGGTGCCTGCCGCACCTGCCTCAGACTGCATTTCCATAACCTTTACGGAAGTGCCGAAGATGTTCTTCAGACCCTGAGCGGACCACTGGTCAACGTAGTCAGCCATAGGGCTGGAGGGGGTGATGGGGTAAATACCGGCAACCTCGGTAAAGGCGTAGCTCACGTGCGCCGCCGCATTGTTACCGTCCATGGATAATTTCTTTCTTGCCATGATAACGAATCCTCCTGAAAAATATATATGTAGTGTTTGGTTCAAAGAACTCTATACAGTCCTATTGTACCACTATTTTTCGATCTTGTAAATCGTTTTTCAAAATTTTTATGAAAAAATCTCAAGTTTTTTTCTGCAAAAAGGGCAAATTTCAGGAAATACGCTCTTCCCTCTTGCAAAAAAAGAAAATTTACGCTATAATGAAAGGTAAGCGGACGAAGAACTGTTCCGCCAATGCCCTCCATTTTCAAAAATCCCCGCAAAACACGCAGGAACAACAAAGGAGCAGGATCATGTCAGACACGATCGTAAAGCCGGAAGAAACAGGATCCGGCGAGGTGCAAGGCACGCTCGTTGATCCAAAAGAAGCAAAAAAGGCTGTAAAAGAAGCCAAAAAAGCCTTTAAGGCGGCAAAAAAAGCGGCGAAAAAAGCGAAAAAGGCAGAGAAAAAAGCCGCCAAAGCAGAGAAAAAAGAGGCAAAGCGGGCAAGAAAAGAGGAGCGCCGCATTGCCAAAAAGGCACGAAAAGAAATGAAGAAGGCAGAAAAAAGAGGGCAAGTACCCCTTACCTCCTCCCCACTTTGGCAGCCCGTGCTTGAAAAGACGGGAGAGGACGGCAGAGAGGAAGTGCGTCCCTTGACAAAAAAAGAAAGAAAAGCCGAGAAAAAAGCGGCAAAGGCAGAAAGAAAACGGACGAAAAAGCTACAAAAGGCATTCAAAAAAGCGGAAAAGAGACGGCTTTCAGAGGGTCGGCTCACCCTTTACGAGCAGTTTGAGTGTACCTCCTTCGAGCAACTGGAGGAGCTGCTGCTAAAAGCCGAAACCAGAGAAGAAAAGGCGTTTTACCGCTCTGTGATCAACTTAAAGCTACAGGTTGAGCAGGAAAAGGTGATTGGCGAGGTTCTGTTTTGAAAGAGCAGGAAAGCCAAGCGCCCGTCCCCTCTTCCTCGGCAGACCGGCCCGCAAACAGTCCGTCCGCTAAGGATCCGAAGCTGCAAGCGGCTTTCCCCGAAGCAAAAGGAGAAAACGGGGAGTCCCTCACCGGGCAGTGTGCAAGCGAGGACTCGGCAAAAAAGGAAGAGGAAAAAAAGCCCCCTTTCTCCGAGGACGATGCCTTAAGCGCCTTAAAAAAAGGGCTTGATGCCTTTAAAGAAAACCTGATGGCGGCTTTGCCCTCAGGGCTTCTTGAGGCGGTGCATCTGCCCTCCGCTCCCTCCCTTTCCTTCGGTCAGAAAAAGAAGGACGAGGAGGACGAGGAAAAGGACGAGGGCAAAAAAATGTTCCTCTTTGCAGGCGTTAACGGCACGGGAAAGACCTCTCTTTACGCCACCCTGAAAAACAAAATGAATTTCGGCAGAAGAGTGAGCGTGGACGATATCGCCAAAAGATTGGGAGATTGGCGCGATCCCACCGTGCAGGTCAGAGCGGGATGCGTGGCGCTCAAGGAAGCCAAGACCTGCATCGCCTTGGGGCAATCCTTCAATCAGGAGACCACCCTGCCTGGGGCGGTCATCGTCAAGCAGCTGAAGGCGGCAAAGGAGGCAGGCTTTTTCATCACCCTCTATTTCGTGGGGGTAAACGGGGTGGAGATCTCCATCGATCGGGTGAAAAAGAGAGTGGAAAAGGGCGGTCACGGCATTTCCGAGGAAGTGATCCGCAAGCGCTACAACACCATGCCCGATGCCCTTTCAAAGGTGCTTCCCTACTGCGACCGTGCCTTCTTTTACGACAACACCGAAAGGTTCAGGCAGATTGCCTGCTACGAAAAGGGCGAGTTTACCGACCTTGATGCCGATCTGCCCGCCTGGTTTTACTTTGTGACCGGGCATTTTTCGCAAAACGGTTGACAAAGTCCTCTTTTGGTGCTATACTACCTGCCGTGAGGGAGTAGCAAGCGCGAAACCGCGTAGCAAGTCAACATACTGACCAAACGGTCTGGCTTGTTTCAAATTGCGAGACTCACGTATAACGGAAATGCTATACGTGGATCTTGAATGTTATCTTCACTATCGGGTGTGGCTTTGCCGTACCCGATTTTATTTTGAAAAAGGACGAAAACGATATGCATTTGGGCTTTACTTTCTTTTTTAACAGCATTCTCTTGGGCGTAGGTCTTGCCATGGATGCCTTTTCTGTGTCCCTTGCCGACGGTCTTTCCGAGCCTTGTATGAAAAAGAACAAAATGAACGGAATTGCAGGCATTTTCGCCTTCTTTCAGGCTGCAATGCCCCTCATCGGCTGGTTTTTGGTGCATACCGTAGCAAACTATTTCACCGCCTTTGAAAAGGCGATCCCCTATATTGCCCTGCTGCTTTTGGGCTTTATTGGCGGAAAAATGCTGATCGAGGGCATCCGCTGTAAAAACGAGGAGGTCTGCGCCTGCCAAAAAAAGCTGACGCTCGGCACTCTGCTGGTACAAGGCATTGCCACCTCCATCGATGCCCTTTCAGTGGGCTTCACCATTGCCGACTACGAAGTGCTTGATGCCCTTCTTTGTACGCTGATCATCGCCGCCGTCACCTTCTTCATCTGCCTTGGCGGCGTGTATTTAGGCAAAAAGGCGGGTGCGCACCTTTCGGGCAAGGCAGGGATCCTTGGCGGTGTCATCCTCATTTTCATCGGACTTGAGATCTTCATCACCTCCTTTTTCTGACTTTTTGAAAAGAGCATCGTTTTTTCTTGAAAAACGCTTGACTTTTTTTCCTTTTTAACCTATACTGTCCCCATCCGTCAACACGGAGAATACATCAAAGGAGCCATCATATCATGAACAACAAACACAAGCAGTGCGTAGACACCCTCGCCGGCAGAGAGCAGATTGCCGCCATCGTCTGGCTGATCATCGGCATCCTGCAGATCTGCACCTTCATTTTCAGCATCGCAGGTGCATGGAACATCTACGCCTCCATCACCCGTTTCAGACAGGCGAAATTGGTCAAATCAGGCTATCCCGGATTGGTAAACAGCTACGACAAGTGGCTCCCCCGCTTGATCGTCGGGCTTCTTATCAACCTGTTTCTCGGTGGTGTCATCGGTGCGGCAGGATCGCTTTACGACATTTTCTTCGTCAGAGGCTATGTGCTGGACAACAAGCAGACCTTTGCTGAGATCGAAGCAGACCCCTATCTTGCACAGTAAATCAAAATTTGAGGAGGAACAACGGTAGCCGCTGTTCCTTTTTTATTTTTTTATTTCCAATTATTCATACAAATAATTATTCATACAAAAAGAGCCTCCCGCAGGAAGCTCTTTTTTTGATCCGTTATTTGATTTCACCGATTTACTTGATCTCGATGACCGATTCGTTCCACATCTCGGGTGCCTCATAGCCCAGCAGGTTCACGGCGGTAGCCGCCACGTTTGCAAGACCGAAGTCTGCCTTCTGCTCCTTTACGGTGTAGGAGTCGGTGTAGAAGTTATCATAAATGATGAAGGGAACGGGGTTTAAGGTATGGCTGGTCTTTGCCTTGAACTTGCCGTCCTTGCCGCACTTGGGTGCGCCTGTCTTCTTGTCCATCTCGTACATTTCGTCGGCATTACCGTGGTCTGCGGTGATCAGCGCAACACCGCCCACCTCGTCGATCACGGGCAGGATTCTTGCCAGCTGCAGATCCAGCGCCTCCATGGAAATACGGGTGGCTTCCATAGAGCCGGTGTGACCCACCATATCTCCGTTGGGGAAGTTGCAACGGATGGATCTGTATTTGCCCGAGCGGATCATGGCGATCAGCTCGTCGGTGATCTCGGCACACTTCATCCAGGGTCTCTGCTCAAAGGGCACCACGTCGGAAGGGATCTCCACATAGGTCTCCAGCTCCTCGTCAAACTTGCCCGAGCGGTTGCCGTTCCAGAAGTAGGTCACGTGACCGTATTTCTGCGTCTCGGAAATGGCAGCCTGAGAAATGCCGGTTGCGGCAAGGTATTCACCCATGGTATTGGTGATCTCGGGGGGATTTACAAGGTATCTTGAAGGAATATGTGCGTCGCCGTCGTATTCCAGCATACCTGCGTACAGCACCTTGGGGTATCTGACGCGGTCAAACTTATCAAAGCCCTCTGCGGTGTCGAAGGTCTTGGAAATTTCAATGGCACGGTCGCCTCGGAAATTGAAGAAGATCACGCTGTCGCCGTCCTCAACAGTACCCACAGGCTTGCCGTCCTTGGCGATCACGAATGCGGGCAGATCCTGGTCGATGACCTTGGTCTCCGCTCTGTAGGTCTCAATTGCTTCTTTAGCAGAGGAGAACTGTCTGCCAAGACCCAGCACATGGGTCTGCCAGCCCTTTTCCACCATAGACCAGTTTGCCTCGTATCTGTCCATGGTGATCTGCATTCTGCCGCCGCCCGAGGCGATCATCACGTCAAATTCGGGAGCGCGCAGGTCTGCAAGGAATGCCTCAAAGGGCTCCACATAGTCAAGGGCAGAGGTCTCACCCACGTCTCTGCCGTCCAGCAGAATATGCACGCGCACCTTCTTCACGCCCTCTTCCTTTGCCTTCACGATCATTGCCTTCAGATGGTCAATGTGAGAATGCACGTTGCCGTCGGAAAACAGTCCGAGAAAATGGAGTGTTCCCTCCTCCTTCACGCCGCCAACCAGCGTCTTCCAGGTTTCGGAAGAGAACATCTTGCCGCTCTCGATAGACTGGGACACCAGCTTTGCGCCCTGGGCAAAGACCTGACCCGAGCCGAGAGCATTGTGACCTACCTCGGAGTTGCCCATATCGTCATCGGAGGGCAGACCAACTGCCGTACCGTGGGCTCTCAGGCTTCTGACGGGGTAGTCCTTCATCAGTCTGTCAAGGGTGGGGGTATGGGCGCAGTATACGGCATTTGCCGCATTTTCGGGGGCAATGCCCACGCCGTCCATCACGATGGTCACAACGGGGCCCTTCACCCCTGCAAAGGTGTTTTTCTTCAATTCGCTCATAGGAGTATACTTCCCTTCTATAGTTATTTGTTCGTTTTATTGTTACACAGTATTCTTGCTTATCCGATCAAGTATAGCACATTTTTTCAAAATTGCCAAGTGCTTTTTTTAAAATTCTCTGCCAAGCCGCTCTTATTCTCTTGCACAGTAATATTTATTGTCAATACCGTCGCTGAGTCCTGCATGGAAGACCAGGAACACCACCAGCAAAAGACCGATCAAGGCAGGTGACAGATACTCAAAAAGCATGGCATCCGAGCATCTTTCGGCAAGCTGCACGATCACGCCCGCCACTCCGCTTCTCGGCAAGGGGCTGACCAACAGCATCAACAGCTTTGAAAAGCCGATCTCGGGGAACATTCTGAAGATTCTGGAGAGCACCTCCGCTCCTCCTGCCGCTATGGCACAGCCTCTCAAAAGATTCAGCTTTTTGAAAAGCCCCTTTTGAATGAGTGCCGTTTTGCGCACGCCCAACTCCTCTGCCAGCTCTGTGGAGGCACCCGTATGGTCACGAATGATGGCTGCAAAGACCGTACAGATGAAAAAGAGGAAGACCACCAGCAAAATGCTCTTCAAAATGCTCAGTCCGCAAAGACCAAACCAGGAAGGCAGATATTTGGGATGGCGCAAAAGGGTGGCGGCAACGCTGTCATAATACCCCACACCGTCCTTCACGTCCATCTTCATATTAAAGAGCAGCTCCCACACCCATTCGGCCGTTGCCACTGCAGTGTAAACGCCTCCTGAGATCAGCGCACCCGTCACCTTCTTTTTGTAAAGAGAGAAGAGGCGCAAAATGCCCAGCAAAAGCAACGCTCCGCCCGCAAAATCGGGCAGGATGTCGTTTCCGTCAAGACGGAGGGGCAAAAGCAGGATCAGACCGAGGGTGAAGAGCAGACCTGCCGTCTTCAATGCCCGATAGGTCATCACCTCATGCTTTGAGCCCACCTCGGCATAGTAGTTTGAGTCAAGCGCCGCAAGAAAGTCCTTTTGCTTTCCCACCACTCTGAAATAGCGGAGCATATAGATCCACCAGCCTATTCCGTAAAGAGCAACCACCACCAGATTCAGCACCGTGAGAGCCTTGTAGACAAACTGTGAGACCTGCGCCTCGTTGCCCGCAATGCTTTCAATAAAGCCGTAATCGGTGGAAAGGCCGGTCAGCTCGGGAAGCATCACCAAAAGGTTTTTTAAGATGGCGATCAACACCGTCAGGGGCAAAAGGGAGGAAAATCCCTCATAAAGAGGCAGACAGGTGTGGCGCATTGCCTGATAGGTGACGGCCGAAAAAAGCTTTGCCATGCCGTAAACGAAAAGCGCCCCCTCACCGAGTCCGAAGCAAAAGGTGAAGATCAGCGGCCAGACCGTTTCCGAGGAATCGGTCAGCAACAGAAGCGTCAGCATTTTACCGGCATCCACAATAGCCAAAATAATCAGCGCCTTTTTGCTGTCCTTGGCTCTGTCGTCAATGTCTGCCAAATGCAAGAAGCCGACAACGATCAGGATCGCACCGATGAAATCGGGCAGAACGTCAAGAACCGAAAGGTTGGGATTGAAAAAGAAGAAGGTACCGATAATGATCAGAAGGCTGTTGATGGGCAACGCTCTTTTTTTCTCGTCTTTTGTTCTCATCTCTTTTTCCTCCTCTTTCTTCCGCCGTTTCCTTCGGGAATCTCCTTTTTGTTCTTCACGAAGGGAGCGTTTACATGCTTATTGAGCGCACTTTCCTCCTCTTCTTCCTCCTGCCCCTCACGGCAGATCCACATATAGCAGGAAAAGACCTGGATCATCACAAGGATCAATACCGCATAGCGGGAAAGGGTGAGGTAAAGGATCAGATAATTGCCGTAGGCGCTTCCGCCCGAAATGAGGATATTTGCCACGATGAACAGGACGTACATCACGGGAAAGAGGACCATATTCCTTTTGCAGGCAAAGACCGTCTTTCTTCTGCCCGTATCCCTTGCAATGGCAATCAGGGCAGGCAAAAGGGTCATCTGCACTGCATAAAGCACCAGCTCGAAAAAGGGAACGGTCATGCTTGCAAAATCGGCAAGCATGGTGTTTCCCTCGGTCAAGACGAGCAGTTGCATCATGCTTTGCATCATCATGATGCTCCCCCCCGCACCGAAGCCGATGGCGGAGATCTTGAAGCGATCCTCATATTCCGACAGCTTGAAGCAGGCGTACATACAGATAAAATAGCCGACAAAGGAGGGTAACACGCTATACGCCGACATACAAAGAATGAGCGTATAGCCTATAAACAGGATCCCGAAGCCCATAAATACTCCTTATTCCTCGTCGGGCTTGTTCGCCCCACAGCACTTCTTGTATTTTTTGCCGCTTCCGCAGGGACAGGGATCGTTTCTGCCCACCTTCACCTGCTTTCTCACCGTCACACCCGCAGGCTTTACGGTGGGGGCCTTGCCCGAGGAGACGGTGGCACCGCCCTGATTGGTGCCGGTGATCTTGGCAACCGCCTCTCTCTTCACCTCCACTCTGGGAGTGGCGGTGAGCACCATTCTCACGGTGTCCTCTCTGATGGCGGCAACCATTTCGTCAAACATCTCACCGCCCACGATCTGATATTCGGTAATGGGGTTTCTCTGGGCGTAGGCGTTGAGTCCCACGCTGCCCTTCAGATCGTCCATGGCATCAAGATGCTCCATCCACTTTAAGTCTACCTGACGAAGGAGCGCCACTCTTTCAAGCTCTCTCATCGTCTCTTCACCAAAGAGCTGCTCTTGTGCTTTGTAGCGCGCCTTGGCTCTGGCGATCAGATCCTCTTCGATCTTTGCCGCATCTGCCTTTGCCTTTTCTTCCTCGGTGAGATTCAGATCGTCATCGGTATAGAAAAGGCCGAGATAATACTGCTTGAGTCCTGCAATGTCATAATCGGAAGGATGCTCTCCCGAAAGGAAGCCCTTGGCGGTGGCACTCACCGTTTCCTCCACCATTCCTTCGATCTTTGTCTTCAGATCGGCGCCGTCCAGCACCTCTCTTCTCTGATTGTAGATCACCGTTCTCTGACGGTTCATCACGTCGTCATATGCCAGCACGTTTCTTCTTCTGCCGAAGTTGTCCGACTCCAGCCGCTTCTGGGCGTTCTCAATAGATCCCGAAAGGATGTTTGCATCGATCTGCTGATCCTCGGGAAGGTTTAATTTATCTGCCATGGCAAGCATTCTGTCCGAGCCAAACAGACGCATCAGATCGTCCTGCATGGAGAGGAAGAAGACCGATTCACCGGGGTCACCCTGACGGCCCGCACGGCCGCGGAGCTGGTTGTCGATACGACGGCTCTCATGACGCTCGGTACCGATGATAAAGAGTCCCCCCGCCGCTACGACCTGCTCGTATTCGGGGCGGATCTCCTCCTTGTACTTTTCAAAGAGCTCCTTGTAGACCTCTCTTGCCGCAAGAACCTCCTCGGACACGGTGACCGAGGAACCCACCGCCAGACCAATGATCTCCTCATCGTATTCCATACGGCGCATTTCCTGCTTTGCCATAAACTCGGGGTTACCGCCCAGCATGATGTCGGTACCGCGTCCCGCCATATTGGTGGAAATGGTCACCTTGCCGTATTTGCCCGCCATTGCCACGATCTCTGCTTCCCTTTCGTGATGCTTGGCGTTAAGCACGGTGTGGGAAATCCCCCTTCTCTTCAAAAGTCCCGAAAGATACTCGGATTTTTCAACCGAAACGGTACCCACAAGCACGGGCTGCCCCTTGGCGTGGCATTCCTCCACCTGACGGATGATCGCCTCATATTTACCCTTCAAGGTCTTGTAGACTCTGTCGTTGTGGTCCTTACGGATCATGGGCTTGTTGGTGGGGATCTCCACCACGTCCAGATTATAGATCTCGGAGAATTCCTCCGCCTCGGTCATGGCGGTACCCGTCATACCGGAAAGCTTTTTATACATTCTGAAGAAGTTCTGGAAGGTGATGGTGGCAAGGGTGGTGGTCTCCTTCTGGATCTGCACGCCTTCCTTTGCCTCAATCGCTTGATGAAGACCGTTCGAGAAACGTCTGCCCGGCATGATACGTCCCGTAAAGCCGTCCACGATCAGGACGCTGCCGTCCTTGACCACATAGTCCACGTCCCTTTGCATGATGCCTCTGGCGCGGATGGCTTGGTTGATGTGGTGGCGCAGGGTGCTGTTTTCGGGATCGGACAGGTTTTCCACTCCGAAGTACTCCTCTGCCTTCTCTGCCCCCTTGGGGGTAAGCACCACAGACTTTGCCTTTTCGTCCACGATGTAATCCGCATCCACCTCGTCATGCTCCACCTTGGCATCCATTTCCTTGATGCGGTAGACCTTCAGACGGGAGGCAAAGCGGTCTGCCTGATCGTAAAGATCGGTGGATTTTTCGCCCTGACCCGAAATGATCAGAGGGGTTCTGGCCTCGTCCACCAAAATGGAGTCCACCTCGTCCACGATGGCAAAAGCAAAGCCCCGCTGGGTCAGATTTCTCTTGTAGGTGACCATGTTGTCTCTCAGGTAGTCAAAGCC
>JAGBIB010000035.1 GCA_017935195.1 Clostridia bacterium | reverse complement strand
GAGTCTGTAAATCTTGGCGTAGATCTTGACGAAGAAATCGTCGCAGGCGTGACCGCCTACGGCACCGATGTGTGGCACGTGATGCCCATTTGCCTGAACGTGGAGACGGATTATCAGCGAACAAAAGTTACTTGCGGAGCTGCGTGTGGTACGATGATAGTGAATTATTTGAAAAACTATTCCTCTCCCCTTGTGACAGAAAACCAGTTTTTGGATAATATCGGAGGATCCGGAAATAGTGTGTATATAGGATTTCTTAAAGATGAGATAAATAGGCAGATTTCTCAGGCAAATTATATTGTTGGCTGGTATGCGGATTTATCCTCTGATAATCTTATGGAAAAATTATCTCGAAGTTTTAATCACGATACAGGAGCGTTCCCTGTCATAATGAATGTGAAACCCAAGTCAAGCGAGGAAAAAAGCAATTGGGGATATGCGTATTCAGAAACCTCAGAATCATCGCATTTTGTGGTGGTAAATGGTCTTTTCTATAATCCGATTACAAATTCATATTCTGCGATAGTGTGTGATCCGCATCATAAATATGATGTTGTGGGAGGACGGACGTTTGTATTTGATTTGAATGATTTGGCAACGGCATTCTATCAAAGCCCAGAAGCACTTATGCATAAAGTAAACTAAGGAGGAATTGCTATGACCAAAAAAATACTATCTGTTGTGTTGTTAGTGGCATTGTTTGGGGTGTCGCTTAATGTATTTGGAGCTAATGGTGAAGAAAATTTTGTAGACCTTTCTATGCGACACCCACAGGAATACGCAGAACTGGTGGCGTTGGCAAAGGATGCCGAGTTGTTTACTCTGTTTGCTTGGGGAGAGCCGTTGGAGTGGATGTATGTTGTGAACAAGGTGGATAGCCTTGAAACCGCCGGCGAAAACGCTATATTCTGGAACTATACAATTCAGCCGTTTGTTGAAAAAGGGTATATTGACGAAAAACTAACCGTTAATCCGTCCTTTGATTATCATACAGACCACTTTCTTTATTTTGATCTTCCCGATGCAATGCAGACGATGCAGGCATGGGAAGAGGCTGTGCAGGAGTATTTCACAGGAGATCATTGGGGGATCCTACGACGCATAGTAAAGCGAAACGGTCGATATGTGATCCTTGCTGATCGGGGCGTAGGTTATAACTTGGAAGCAGATTGGGAAAATGCTAAATTGGTGGAATACAACGAAAGCCGTGCGGTGCTGACTGTGGATGACATCGATGGCGCACTCTCTTTTGCTGAAATGCGGGATATGACCTTTGTTTTTGTAAAAACTAAGGATGGATGGCGCATTGATGAAAGCACCTATATGGTGCAACGGTGTGGAAAGGGTACGCCCCCACAGACCGGTGACCCCACCTCCGCATACGCCCTGATCTTCACCCTTGCCGCCCTGCCGCTTGCAGGGTTTGGCGTGGCAGAGTGGAAGAGACGGCGCAGAGCGGTATAAAGGCGATGCGCAGAGCGGCGTGAAAAGTGCTGATAGAAAATAAACGGCTCCCCGAAAGGGGAGCCGTTTCAGTCTGTTGAAAAAGCTATTTGGGGCTTTGCCCCAAACCCTATTTAGGGGACTTTTTGAAAAAAGTCCCCTAAAACCCTCAAAAACTTTGGTAGAATGGGTAGTTTTAAACCCGTTTTTCTTTTAAAGAGGGGGGTATCGACACGCTCAAACGGCTCCCCGAAAGGGGAGCCGTTTTGGCGTACAGTAATAAATCCGTTGGAGCGTGGGACTCAGTTCTTATCCTCGAAGTCCTGGCTATAGTAGTTGCCGTTGCCGTCAGCGCCCTGTGCGCCGCCGTCGTAGCCCTGTGCGCCCTCAAAGCCTGCGCCTGCGTCCTGGGGATTGCCGCCCTGCTGCTTATAGAGCTTCTCGGACAGTGCGTAGAACGCCTTTTCAAGGGCTTCGGTGTCTGCCTTGATGGCATCGGTGTCGTTGCCCTTTGCGGTTTCCTTCAGCTTTTCAAGTGCGCTCTTCACCTCTGCCTTGTCGGATTCGGGAAGCTTGTCGCCGATATCGTTTAAGGTCTTTTCGCTCTGGATGACCATGGTCTCGGCTCTGTTCTTCACCTCAACTGCTTCCTTGAGCTTCTTGTCCTCTTCTGCAAACTTCTCCGCATCTCTTACTGCGCGGTCGATGTCTTCCTTGGACATATTGGTGGAGGAGGTGATGGTGATGTGCTGTTCCTTGCCGGTGCCCTTATCCTTTGCCGATACGTTTACGATGCCGTTTGCGTCGATATCGAAGGTGACCTCGATCTGAGGGATACCTCTGGGAGCGGGTGCGATGCCGTCCAGCACGAAGCGTGCCAGAGTGGTGTTGCCTGCCGCCATCTCTCTTTCGCCCTGCAGAACGTGTACCTCAACCTGGGTCTGACCGTCTGCCGCGGTGGAGTAGATCTGGGACTTCTTTACGGGGATGGTGGTGTTTCTGTCGATGATCTTGTTGAACACGCCGCCCAGCGTCTCAATACCCAGAGACAGAGGGGTAACGTCCAGCAACAGCAGATCCTTCACGTCGCCGCCCAGCACGCCGCCCTGAACGGCTGCGCCGATTGCCACGCACTCGTCGGGGTTGATGACCTTGAAGGGCTCCTTGCCGATGTAGTTCTTTACTGCGGTCTGCACTGCGGGGATACGGGTGGAGCCGCCCACCAGCAGGACCTTATCTACCTGAGAAGCGGTCAGGCCTGCATCGGCGAGGACTCTCTTTGTGGGACCCATGGTAGCCTCTACCAGATCCTTGGTCAGATCGTCAAACTTTGCTCTGGTCAGGGTTGCCTCAAAGTGCTTGGGGCCGGTGGCATCTGCGGTGATGAAGGGCAGGTTGATGTTGGCGGTGGTTACGCCCGAAAGCTCGATCTTTGCCTTTTCAGCCGCATCCTTCAGTCTCTGCATTGCCATCTTGTCTTTTCTCAGGTCGATGCCGCTGTTTTCCTTCATGAATTCCTCTGCGATCCAGTCGATGACTCTCTTGTCGAAGTCATCGCCGCCCAGACGGTTGTTACCTGCGGTGGCAAGCACCTCGAAAACGCCGTCGGAGATCTCCAGCAGGGATACGTCGAAGGTACCGCCGCCCAAGTCGTAGACCATGATCTTCTGGTTTACTTCCTTATCCATGCCGTAAGCCAGAGCCGCCGCGGTGGGCTCGTTGATGATTCTCATAACCTCAAGACCTGCGATCTTGCCCGCGTCCTTGGTTGCCTGACGCTGTGCGTCGGAGAAGTATGCGGGAACGGTGATGACCGCCAGGGTCACGGGG